>JASJAZ010000069.1 GCA_030066785.1 Desulfobacterales bacterium
ACTGTTTTTTCTTTATGATAAAAACCTGATTTTCTATATATTACATGGCTTTAATATTCTAAAGTTAAATTTTTTGAAGAACATTTATTTTCTAAAAACGAAAAATTTCTTATAAAGAAACTTGCACACTTCCAACAGAACTAATATAGAAAAATCACAGTAGATTGTCCGGAAATGATTCGCTCAAGGTGCTTGTAGTTGTAAAGACTTCAAGGTTTGGTAAAAGACCTAAAGACATCTCGGGCGTTTTTTTTGACTAGTATAAGCTCAAAAAGCCAGAGCAAGGGTGATGAAGACTCAGTATAAAGTAGTAATATACAATGAAAAGGGTAGGGAGCGAGAGTATTTCAAAAGCCCTTTCATCCATCAATGTATTGACGCGATAAACCTGCTTGTACGTATGGGCAAGCCTTACAATAAAATAGACCTATTACGGAAAACGCATCAACAACCGTTCTGGCATTCATGGCAAGAAGCAGAGGATCATGGATCAAGAATCAGAATGACGCGAAAGCTTTCCAACTGATCGGATGAAACTAAATCAAAGCCAAATACCTTTTTTGAAATACGATGTCCTTCAAACAAAGGATAATGCTGCTCACCATTCTGGAACGTTTGGTCAAACTACCATTTCTTCATCAAAAAATCATTTCCAAGCATTAATGTCATTTGCCAGTAGTTACATGCCTCGAGAGATATCACATATGCCCCACCAATTGATTTTGATAATGAAGATTGTTTATGGATTTCAGCGGAGAATGGAGACGACCTCTAAAATTATCAAGCCTTCTGCTAAAATTAGCAGAAGGCTTGAAGCCGAATAGCTAATGAATGTTATAGACCCAAAACAATCAAGGCGTTATTTCCTGTAACTTACCATGCCAAGCACACTTATTACAAAAGGTCTCGGTATCCGTGTCAACATCAAGTGCTTCGTCTTGTAGAGATCCCTCTTCAAACACTACCTGACCCTTAACAAGCTCAAAGTCATGGCTTTCATATTCATCATCCTGATCTTTAACATAGAATTGCTTTGAGCCACATACCGGGCAAGACATGCTTTGTTCCTCCTTCCTCAGTTGTCATTTATTCTGGTTCGAAAAATGCCGTTTTTTTGACGTTGCAGATGGGGCAAACATCCGGCGCTTCGTTCTCACAGGTATAGCCGCATACCGAACAAACCCAATAATTGACATCTGGCAAGTTGTCCAGATTATCCAGTGCTTTTTGGTAAAGTTCGGCGTGTATTTTTTCAACGTCATTGGCAAATGTGAAGCTGCGTTCAGCGGCCTTGGCGCTTTCTTCTTGTGCCTCGGCAATCATTTTGGGATACATGCTTTTAAATTCGTGGGTTTCACCAGAAATAGCTTCTTTTAGATTTTCGGCCGTACTGCCGACGCCTTTTAAAACCCTTAAGTGCGCATGGGCATGCACGGTTTCGGCTGCCGCCGCAGCTCTAAAAAGTTTAGCCGCCTGGGAATAGCCTTCTTTAGCGGCTTTGTCCGCAAAGGCCAGGTACTTTCGATTGGCTTGGGATTCGCCCGCAAATGCCTCCTGCAAGTTCTGTTCGGTTTTACTCATTCTTTTCCTCCTTTTTTTAGTGATGGTTAATAATAAATCGAACCGTTCTGCTTTATAACGACCTGTAAAGGGTTGTCCAAATATCAATAATGTTAACGGCTATTGTCATCTGGGAAATAAAACAAAGGAAAATCAACAAAAGTAGCAATTTCAGGAATTCAGCCGAAAATCACCGGCAGTCTTATGTTTTTTGAGCTTTTCGACAATCAAACGATCCGTAGGAAACGCCAATGGCTCCGGCAATCTGTCAATGGAGAAAAAACCCGCATTGTTGGCGTCTGATCCGGCTTGCAATTGTCCCTTGAATCCATTGCTCCAGAACCAAATACCAACCGTTAAGTGGTCAGGGTCATGGAAATTGGAGTGCACGTCAAAAACGGGCCCTAACTCGATCACCAAGCCGGTTTCTTCCCAAAGCTCTCTGATTGCGGCCGTGCGAATATCTTCACCCCATTCCACATGGCCACAAGGTATGCACCACATGCCTTCATAAGATCCGCGCCGATGTACCAAAAGAATTTGATCTGCTTGGGTTACAACGACTGCCACACCGACCGTAGGATTTCGATATATATTTCGGTCACAATGCACACAATAGCCCCTACTCGCAGGCTTTGAAGTATCAGTCGCAAGCGAAGTTCCGCAAAAAGGGCAAAATTTATACACCATCTTTTCAAAAACCCTCTAGCATCGATTTGGTTTCATAATTTTTCAAACAGATTTTTTAGCGCTGTTGATGATGTCGGGATCGTCATAATTTACAAACCGCCCGCTCCAGGCGGATGGGCTGCGCAGCGCCAGCCAGGCAATCGAACGGGCCGGAACAGATGGTGGTGCCAGTTCATTTTCGTATTTCAAGTTTTGATAATAGGCAATCTGGTCTGGCGGCATGGTCTTGGAACCTTCGCAGCGGATGGTTGTCTGCATTTGCGTATCAACCACACCGGGTCTAACGGCAATAGCTGTAAGAAGTGGTTCTTCGGCAGCTAAAACCCGCGTAAAATGGGTCAGGGCGGCTTTAGCGGCACAATAAGCGCTGGCGGCTTGAATAGCATGATTGCCCGCGCCGCTACTGACATTAATAATGCGTCCCCGCTGCTGTCTTAGTGCGGGAATTGCCGCTTTTGACAGGTAATAGGCGCCCACAAGGTTTACTTCAATGTTATATCGCCATTCTTCAGGATCGGAATCAGCGATAGTTGCTAGCGGCTCAACAATACCAGCATTATTTATCAATGCATCCAATTGGCCGAATTGGTCAAGGCATTGTTGAATTGATTTTTGGCAATCAGTTGAATTTGCGATATCGATCGCTAAGCTCAAGGTACGGCCGCCCATGAGTTTGATCTCATTTTCAGTTTGTAGCAAAGATTCGCGACGCCGGCCAATCAGCACGGTGTTGGCGCCGGCTTTGGTAAGCCATTCGGCGGTGGCCGCACCAATACCGCGAGAGGCACCGGTTATGATAACAACAGGGGGCATTTTTCATGAATTGTTTTAAGTGGGAGAATTTGCGCAAACGTTATAAGACCGTTTAATTCAAGTCAAGCTTCGTTTTACTTAATGTTTAAGGGTTTGCTTTAAAGCAAAGGTATCAATCGTGCAGGGCGATACAGCAAATATATCGACCAAGTTAGCCTTATATCATAATTGCATTGCAAATATGGGTTAATTTTGGGATTCAAAACCATGGTAAAATACATCCGTTTGAGTTTATCGTATGTAAATAATGTTTATATATTGTTGTTAACGCCTATGAAGGAGTGCGGATTGATGAAACATTACACTTTTGCTGCATTATTGTTGATCTTATTGCTTGCCGTTGGTTGCAGTGCCCCCACTGTTAAGCTTTTCTCGGATGCCTCGGATCCACTCCGCGAATTTACTTTGATGGGATCCGAAGAGGATAAAGTGTTGCTAATAACTGTGCGTGGCATCATCACGGATGATCCTAAGGAAGGTTTTTTGCGGTCCAGGCCTAGCCTTGTCCAAGAAGTTGTCTCGCAGCTAAAACTCGCGGCCAAAGACAAAAAAATCAAGGCCCTGGTGATAAAAATTAATTCTCCGGGCGGAACGGTTACCGCTAGCGACATTTTGTACCGAGAACTTTCAGTATTCAAACAAAAAACCGGCACCAGGCTGGTGATCTCCATGTTCGATGTAGCCGCATCCGGTGCTTACTATATCAGCCTGCCGGCCGATGTCATAATGGCACATCCCACCACTATCACCGGTTCTGTTGGTGTTATTTTCATTCGACCTAAAATTACGGGTTTAATGGAAAAAATAGGCTTGAACGTTGAAGTAAACAAATCTGGTCAAAACAAAGATATGGGATCACCTTTCCGACCCACAACTGCCGAAGAACAAAAAATTCTCCAAGAGATGTCGGATGAAATGGGCGCCAAATTTATTGATCTGGTTATGCAACATCGACAACTGAATTCCACCGAAAAGCAGGATGTGAGTACCGCCCGAATATACTTAGCCGAGGAGGCTGTTAAAAAGGGATTGGTTGATGAAATCGGTTATCTCACAGATGCCATTAACCGAGCCAAAGAACTGGCAGGTATTGATCCGCAATCAAAAGTGATTGTCTACCGACGCAGCGAATACCCTAACGATACGATTTACAACCCAATGACAACCCAAAATTCTGAACCACGCGGCGTATTGATCGATACAAACCTTGATCATATCATGCCACCTATGCAGGCCGGTTTTTACTATCTTTGGCCGTCGGCGTTTGGCAGATAGCGGTAGGCTGACTTAAGGGTTTGCGTGCGAATCGTTGCTACCGAATCATGCACCGTCTGACGTCACTGGCTAGATTATTTCATAACAAGTTAGTAGGTGATAAGACGCGATCCAAATGGATGTTATTTTCCGCTTAAAGCGATCAAAAGATTTAGCGCTAACTCGAGCGTTTATCATTTACCCGGTAGAAGTAGATGGGATCACTGTGTCGGCTACTTTTCGGATAAATTATGTTCTGTGGCACAAAGCCGGGTAGGGCAAAGTTACAAGACACGATGATCGTACCCGGATGTAATTCAGATCTCAGTTTGGCTGTGAGTTTGGACATCACATCGGGAAAAAGATAACATACGATGACATCTGCCTCTGAAAGATTTGCCATCCAAAAATTTTGCCATCTAATACGAATTCGACGAGTACCCAGAGACTTAATCCTGGCTTTGAAATAGGCGAGGGGATTGATTTCATAGCCGATCGCGTTCACACCGAATCTTCGCGCAAAAGCCCGTAACATACGCCCATCGCCACAACCTAAATCCAATACAGTTTGTCCTTGATTCAAGTTCAGTGCATCTAAAATAGCATTAATTCTAACGCCGGCAGTCGATACAAACAACGCTCCTTGGGTGTATGGTAATACGGCAACGACACTAATGGTGTAGATAATTTTAAATGCAAATAAGCCCGCAAAAAGAAGCAGCAGTATCCAAATCCAAATCATAGCACTATCCCGATGTAGAAGTAGTTGCCATCTGGGGCATAATGCTTAGCCTATACTTAGCCTAAATGAGCATGTGTAACCCATGCGGAAAGGAGTGCTCCTATGCGCAAAGGACGCAAAATATCACGTAAAGAACAAAATTGTATCAGCAATTGTATTTTCAAATATTGGGGCGATAACGCAAAAAAATGGGATGACAAGACACGCGATCATCGTTATGAAAGCTGCCTCTCAGATTGCCGCATTTGTGCTTAAAATTTCGCCACAATTATTTGCAGATATAGCCTCTTAAAACAATAGGCGGCCTGTTTGTAAAGTTACCATGAGCAGGCCGCCTATTATATTTTATTTGACAAATGGAATATCGATTCTAAATTGTTTCGATTTTGTAATGAGACCTATTCTATTCGTTGCGATCCGTAATCTCAATTAGATGATACCCAAACTGAGTTTGCACCGGACCGTGCACTTTGCCGATCTCGGCATTAAAGACAACATCGTCAAATTCTTTCACCATCTGACCTTGTGAAAATTCTCCTAAATCGCCACCTTGCTTACCAGATGGACATTGGGAATGTTCCTTTGCCATGTGACCGAAATCGGCGCCGTCTTCGATTTGTTGTTTCAAATCTTCACAAGCTTTTTCTGTCGAAACCAAAATGTGGCGTGCTTTTGCTGTGGCCATGCTATTCTCCTTTTTGATGTTGGGATGTCTTAACAGATTTAGTAATTGATTGAGTCATGCTGCATCGAATAAAGTAAAAAACTTTCGCCAACCCGAGGTTGGCGATTTCAACCGTAATCATCTTCTGCCGCACAATAATATCACTGTCTCACAGTAAATTATCAGCTTAGAATAATGCATGCATGTGGCAAGAATCAAGTGCTTATTATAATTCTTATTTTCACAATATCAGCTTCTACGTTAAAAGAACTGCCATCAGTCGAATTGATTTAGAGCAATTTCAAAGCATTTTCAGCCAGCATGCGTTTGCGTTTACGGGGTGCATAGATACGGTAAACTTGGTTCTTGCTCAGATTGAAACCATTTACATATAAGCGACGGATAGGATTTCCATAAACACTTACCATGACCGCCGTTTCGGTGCTTAAAGTGCCGGTTTTATGAAGCCCGGCATCCAAAGGTAATGTGATATCAATATCGCCTGGCTTTAACTGCAAATGCTCGGTCTCACAAATGCGCGCATATCCGTCGAGGCTTCCGTCATCATCGCGGCGATATTTAATAATGTCTAAAATACCGGTAATGTTGCCCGATACCCCCCAAGCATTATGATCATGAATCGGCGTAAATTCACGTTGATCAAAAGGCAACACTCTCAAGGAAAAGAGTCGTTTGGGGTCCATGTAAAGGAGGATTTCATTGACAAACATGGTGGTTTGACGAATATCCGGATATGTTTTCCCTGCCACTATTCGATGAAAAATATCGCTAAAGATAGATTTGTTTGACAATAGAGCGGGCAGTTCCGCTTGCATATATTCAATCCGATCCGTTTGAGAGTGATATTTGGGTATCTGTTCAGACCATCGCGAACAAATACGCCGTAATTCATGTGGCATTTGGGCATAAATTGACATGATCCGCTATCCTACTAATTTGACCAGATGGTTTAAAAGAAACGATTATAGCGTAAAAAAGTTATACATTTTCCAGACGGACATACTGGCTGTAATAAGGTGCACCATTGCCGATATCAGTCAATCCTTCTTTTATCAATTGATTGGCCCCACCACCGCAACTTTTCCAATCGCCCCGTCGATAAATGACGGTTTCTGCGTGAATACCCGGTGTAATCTCAAGATTTACCGGTAATCGGCCCAGAGGCGATGCCAGACAAACAGCCTTGGATTGATCGATATGTTTCAATCCAGGATTATCAGGGGCTACCCATACCACCGGCTGTTTGTTCTGCACTTCGGATAACATCTGTGAGTGAATGGCATTTCTGCGCACCAGGGTCAGCAGACGCAGGGAATAGCCTTCCGGTGGTGGCGGTTCGGTGTGCAAGGCGGTCGGAAAACGATATTTACCATCAGAATGATCGAAAGTCATACCCGCATAGGCAACCTTTGGTCGGTTGGCTTTAATAAAGTTTCGTTTTCGCAATTCTTCCAGCGATTCACTCAACAGAGGCGTATCGAGTGATTTTCTAAAACAGGTGTCCGTGTCCGGTAATTGAATGGGCGGATCTAAACGGTGGCCAAGCTCTGTTAATATATCAAAATCATTGCGTGTCTCACCAGGCGGATTCAAAACCGACGGCACATAATGAACATACGGATGTAGAAACGATCCGATGATATCCTCCTGTTCAAGCATAAGTGTAGAGGGCAGAATCAGATCAGCATGCTGGGCGGTGTCATTCATAAAAGCATCTACCACCACCACAAAATCAACCGAGTTAAAAGCCTGGATGATCTGATGGGTGTTAGGTGCTTGATTTACGATATTGGTACCGTTTACCCAAATCATTTTCACAGAGGGATCTGTGGCATTGAGAATCTCGCGACCGACGGTCGGAGCAAAAAAGGCTCGGCGTGGTTTCTGTGGATGATCTTTGGTCCAATCAAGGTTTAAATTGGCAAATGAATGGAGATGAAAATAGCTGCCACCGCCTGATTTTCCAATATTTCCGGTTAATAAGGCCAACGCATTGATATGTCGCACATTTTCCCCACCATAGTCATAGCGCTGCAACCCGGCACCGATCAATGAGGCCGTGGGCTGTTTGTCGGTATAAAAATCAACTAGCGTTTCAACATCACGCATGGTTACGTTGCAGAAAGCCACTAGTTCATCCAATGAATGCCGCAAAAGCACTTGGCGGTATTTGATCCAGTGGCGCGTGTGATCAAGTATTTCGCGGGCAAAAAGTTCGCGTTCAAGGCAAATCTTGGCTGCAGCTGCGGCTAAAAAACGATCACAACCAGGTCGGATTCGGATATGCTCGTCGGCATACGCATCGTGATCATCACCACCGGGTGAAATGCGCAAAACGCGGGTACCCCGTTGACGGGCTTTTCTAACCATAGCGGCCGTGTGAATGGAACTGCGCGATAAATCCTTAGCCCAATTGACGATCCGCGAGGCATTCAGTAAATCGTCAATCTGGTGATTGGCACGTGATCCAAAATCATGCACCGTCGCGATGTAGCCAGCGGCATCACAAAGCGATCCTCGCAATCGAGTGGCACCCAATTTGGCAAATAGCAGCTGCGACCCCTTTTTGAGCACGCCTTTCGCCCCATCACTTTGAATGTGCAGAATCGATGCCGGTTGTTCTCGATAAGATTGAATGTGTTGCGCACACAACTCAAGGGCCGCATCCCAGGAAATCTTTTGCCAACTGCTTCGATGCCGACGCATTGGGTATAGAATTCGATTCTTGTTTTGCAGCCGCTGTGTATGCTGGTGCATTTTACGGCAAATAAATCCTTTGGTAATCGGATGGTCCGGGTTGCCTCGAATTTTTACCGCACCGCCGGTATCTGTGGAAACCAACAACGAGCACGCATCTGGACAATCCATTGTACAAGCTGTAATTGTTTTTGTCTCTGTTCCCATCTATCGTTCCTTTAAGTCGTATCTTTGCGGCCAAGCGTATATATTAGTATCTGGGAATACAAACATTATTTCATATGTGGTTTCATATATAGCTTACCGTTATCAGTGGATTTATTTGCATTGCCAAATTATACGCAACCACCCTACATGGGGGCATTGAAAGGCTGATCATAACCGGTCAGTTCGACATAGCCTTGTCCTTGGACGGGTTTACCTTTCACGGTACCATCGACATCGACGCTGCCCTCCCAATAGGTTACGCCTGTGCTCATGGTGGTGATCATTTCCTGATCAGCAATATTTGGTGATATTTTAAGCTTTACACCAAGAGACGGTATGCGCATCATCCAGCCAGCCGGATAAGAGGCTTTAGATTTAGCACTTTGCCAGTATTTTAAGACTGTAATATTAAAATCATTTCGATCCAGATGACGGGATGAAACCGTATTACGAACATATGTGCCGCTGGATGCTGGGCTGATTTTACCGTGACGAGTGCGCAGCAAATAGATCATAATTTCGGTGCGATCCGATAATTGCAGGCCGAACCAATCCCATCCAACTAAATTTGGCTCCAAAGGCGCAGAACTAAATTCGTGATCCATCCACGACTGCCCCTTAACGTGATGCCGATTACGACCTATTCGTAAAGTTCCCTCGGTTTTCAAGCGTGTGAAGGAATAGTAGCAGCTGGCGCTTTCGGCAGAGGCACCTTTGCGGCTGTAGCCGTATTGACCATGCAAAACAGGAGGTTTTTCGGGAATGAGATTAAGTTCAAAACTAAATTTGCTGTTTTGCATTACCAACTGGTGTGTTGCCGGACCAATCCGCGTATGCCAGTTTTTCAAATAGATTTCGGTAAGCATATTCTTCTGGTTGACGCCGGCTAACTGCAATGCCGCTCGGGATAGCTCTTCTACATATAAATGACGCTTCCCGCCCAAATCTGATATGGCGGCATGGGCTAAATAAATCTGGTTGGAACGCCAATCAGACTTTGGCAAGCGATGGTTATCATCGACAAAATTGGGGCGTAATTGGCTACGAAAAAACGTCAGCTGATAGCCAAAACGACGATGGTTTTCCGTTGTCAAATGACCGGTGTAATACCACCATTCGGTTCGATATCCGGGATGGGATCCGTGATCTTTGGGAAATTGAAGATGGCAGGGGCCATTTACCTGAAGGTATTTGTTATCTGTGGCGCTTGCATCGCTTGTCCATACAAGTATTGCGAATAAAGCATAAAAAAGTGTGATGAGCAGGCTTGGCATGTTATTGTTCACGTAAAAGGGATGCCGGTGGTTTGTAAAAAACAGAGCGTATGGCCGGCAATGTCGCCAATAACGCTGCGGATATAATGAGTGGCAGCGTTATTGCTAATGTGCGCCAATCGATATGATATAGAAATGTCCATCCAAAGGATTGCTGATTGATGACAAACACCAATATTAACGACAACAAATAGCCACAGCCCCAGCCCAGAAACTGTCCAATCAGAACAATAACCAGTGCCTCCCAAAAAATCATTGCTTGAATCTGGCCGAAACTGCTTCCAATGGCAAACAGGGTGTTAAGCTCGCGGCTGCGCTCAAGCACCATCACTACAAGGGTGACGGCTATTCCTACCGTTGCCACCAACAATGCGATGAGCAGTAAAGCGGTGGTAACAGCAAAAGTTTCATCAAATATTTTTAGGATACCTTGTCGCAATTGACGACCACTGATCATGTCTACGGGAACAGGGCATTTGGTTACAATTTCTTTGCGTAAATCTTCCACAAGCATGTCAATATCGGGGTGATTATCTGTAAAAAAGAAGCGGAGACCGCTCCATTGATGCAATCTCGCATTTGGACGATCTCGATATGCGGACCGTAATTTTTCGAATGCATCCAGTGCAAAATATACCACACCACCATGGGTTCGGTAATCACGGATGATGCCCAGAATGGGCAAATCAATTTGAATCGTGTCGATTGCGGCCTGCAAGCGATCACCAACTTTCAGTCCTGTCCGATTAGCAAAAACTTCTGAAACGACGACACCTTCACCCTTCATGAGGCGAAGGTGAACTGTTTCCGGGACACCCTCTATCCATAAAAAACCTGCATGCTTGAAAAAAACCTCAAAGTCAATCGCTTCAAATTGATATGGAATCTGTTGGCGGTGCATGGGGTAACGGCGAAATGCGACGTAATCAGCGCGCGTTTCTAATTTTTGGAATACTTCAACGGCCTTTTGGGGAAATGGATATCGGTGCCGGTTCAGTTGGCCCATTTTGGGTACGACAAACAGATCTCCGGCAACCGTTTGCTGAACCCATAAACTAACCGTGCTTCGAAAACTTTGAATCATGACAACCAAGGCGATAAACAATGCCACCGCCGTAATTAAGGCGCCAACGGATATAGCCGTACGTGTATCGCTGTTACCGATGTATTTTCCAGCCAGAAACGCTACTGAGCCAGCCATCTTAGACAGTAATGGGGTAATGAGTCGCCCAATATGGCATAAGCACCAGGGGGATAGCAGGGCAAAACCCACAAAAAGAAAAAAAGTGGCGGCATAACCCGGCAATGGGAATCCTCGGATCCCGGGCAGTTGGGTTAAAGGCCAAACCATTATGATGAATGTGAGGCCAATAATTGCCAGGCGTCCGGTAAATTGTTTAAATTTAAGTGTGCTATGCCGGGAGGTTAATACTTCTAACGGTGATATCTGCATGGCCTCCCGGGCCGGTTGCCACGCAGCGGCTATCGATATGATGGCTGTGATACAAAATGAAAGCAATAATTCCCACGGTGCCAAGGCCACTTGTTCGACCGATAACCGCACAAATAGCGTGGAAATTGTCTGACTAACCCCCTTGATCAGATATTTTACCAATATCGCGCTGATTGGTAAGGCGACCATCCAACCGATAACGCCTAAAAAAAGGCCGTCTGCCAAAAAAAGTACAAATAAAAGACGCGGCGAGGCCCCGATTGACCGCAGGATGGCCATCTCGCGTCTCCTGGAGGCCGCATTCAGCGCTACCAAGCTATAGACCAGAAACATACCGACAAACAAGGATACGAAACTGAGCACAGATAAATTAAGTTGGTATGCGCGAATGAGATTGCGGCCGATATCTTTTTGTTCCGATGGTAGGCTTAAAGAAACATCCGCGGGTAATATCGATTTAAGATCTGCCATATCGTCAGCACTGGCCTCAGGATAAATTTGTAAATCAATTCGATCGACTTCACCATAAAGGCCGGTAAATTCTTGGAAAGTCGCAATGTCAGTTATGGCAATTTGACCATTTTCGGCCAATGCAAAATCCGAGTTATGGAGCAATCCGACGATTTTAAACGCTGTCTTGCGTTCAACATGCTGCAAAATGATTGTGTCGTTTGTTTGCCAACCATTGTCTCGGGCCACTGAAGCCGGGAGAAGCAGAGAAAAAGGAATTTCGATGATCGTTGACCAAAATGATTTGGGTTGTGTTGAGGACGTAGTGGGCAGATCTTCAGATCGCCAGGTTCGAAACATTCGATCCAAAATGGGATCTATGCCAATCAACAATAATGGCTTGGGATCGATTCCTTCAACTACTACATATGTGGATAGCACGGGTGAAGCGTGGTTGATGGCAGGGTGACGTATCAGCTGACTGATAAGTGCGTCGGGAATCCTGCCCCCCGGTCGCAGAATTACACGGTCAGCCTGGCCCGCTATCAGGTCCATGCTCCGACTGAAGCTTTCCAGTGATGCGTGGATACTGAGCCGCACGCTGGTAAAAACAGCGGCACCAACTGCGATACCCAAAATAACGGCAAGCGTGCGGCCATAATGACGTTTTAGGTAGCGCAGATTAAACCAAACAAATGCTTTTAAAAGGAAATTGATGGACACCATTCGTATCAGGAGAGCATGCCGTCTTTTAAAATGAATTTTTTTGAAGCTAAGTCATCCGCTAAATTACTGTGGGTGGCAATGATCACCGTACATTGCCAGCGACGATTCATGGTTTTTAAAAGATTTATAACCGCCTGTCCATTATAGCTGTCAAGGTTACCGGTTGGCTCATCAGCTAAAATAATGCCCGGATTGTTAATCAGAGCTCTGGCAATGGCCGTTCGCTGCATTTCACCGCCCGACAACTGGGATGGGAAACTGTGCCGTCGGGGAACCATGTTTAACCAAATTAACAACTGCTCAGCTTTTGGCTTGATTTTACTAAGAGATTTTCCGGCTAACATGGCGGGCATACAAATATTTTCGAAAACTGTTAAGGTCGGCAAAAGGTTGAATGATTGAAATATCATCCCGACCTCATTGCGTCTAAACATCGTCAAATCACGCGGCTTAACGAGATGCAAATCATGGTCGGCCACGGTTAACGACCCACTTGTGGGATGATCCAAGCCTGCTAGAAGAGCCAGCAATGTGCTTTTGCCGGAACCGCTATTTCCCTTCAAAATAATAATTTCACCTTTGTTAACTGTGAATGATATATTGTTCAAAGCTACCAATGGCAAAGAGTCGGTTGCGTAAATGCGTTTTAAATTTTTTGCGGCGATAATGATCGAATTACGCTTTGGCGAGGACATAGCTACTGTTCGGCGTCAAGAAAAAGATCGTTTTGCAATGAATTACTTTGAGAGGGATCGTAAGCATATGAAGCAAAATCTTGGACGCCGCGTTTGCGCAATAATTGTTCGTCGATAATGCATTGTCCGGTTAACCGGCAATTCTCTGTGACCAGGATTTCATAGGCGGCATCTGCCATAATGCTCGGTTTACGGCATCGCGTAAACCAATCACGGGAGCCTACAGCAAACTCAATGGCTGCTGTGGCAATAATTGTTTGGGGCCATAAACAATTAACCGCAATACCAAATTTGGCAAATTCCTCTGCCATTCCCAGGCTCAGAAGGGTCATACCATATTTTGAGAGGGTGTATGGGGAGAAATCTTTTAGCCATTGCCGGTTCAGATTTAATGGGGGCGATAGACTCAAAATATGGGGATTGGGTGATTTTTTTAAAAAGGGCAGGGCTATATGTGCGGTTAAGTACACTGCGCGCGCATTGATGTTTTGCATTAAATCAAATCGCTTAACCGGTGTTTGTTCAACACCGGTCAGGCTGATCGCACCGGCATTATTAATCAACCCGTCAATACGACCGAAAGCTTTAACTGATTGCTCCATCATGGCGCTCACTGCTTTTTCGCTGCGCACATCCACTTTGATCGGAAGTGCCTGGCCACCGGCCTTTTCAACTTCCGTGGCAGTTTCATAAATGGTGCCGGGCAATTTTGGATGTTTCGTATCGGATTTGGCGGCAATGACGATATTGGCGCCAGCTTGCGCAAGTCGGATGGATATGGCTTTGCCGATACCGCGGCTAGCACCTGTTATGATAACTGTTTTCGCTTTAAGATTGGTCATCTCATTAGATTTTAACTGTTATATTAAAAGTCAATTGTATGTAACAATAGCGTGATGAATAAATAACCAATAATTGGCAGTGTTATAATATTGTAAATATAGATATTTAGATTAGTTATAATAA
>JASJAZ010000070.1 GCA_030066785.1 Desulfobacterales bacterium
ATCTAGTTTCAGCAGCGTTTCGAGCAAATTAGAGCCGATAAAGCCGGCCACTCCGGTAATAAGCCATTTGCGTGGTTTCTTGTTCAGATCCGATTTAACCTTTGCATATACACTCATTTTTTTTCGCCTCGTTTCGATGCCATGTCCAAGCAGTTTCAATAATCGCTTCCAAATCTTCATACTGGGGCTGCCAGCCAAGTTTTTCTCTGGCATTGGTGGAGTCGGCCACCAATTCTGGTGGATCACCGGGTCGTCTATCCGTTTCAATAAAGGGTATCTTTCTTCGGCTTATCTTTTGAGAGACGTCAATCACATCCCTTACCGAATAACCCCGGCTGTTTCCCAGGTTATAAACCGCACTGTCGCCGCCGTTCATTAAGACTGTTAGTGCCAACAGATGTGCGCGCGTCAGATCCGTAACGTGAATATAATCCCGCACACAGGTACCGTCTCTAGTCGGATAATTGGTTCCAAAAATATTTAGGTGTTCGCGTTCTTTCAAGGCAGTTTGAAGAACAATGGGTATTAAATGGGTTTCGGGACGGTGCCGCTCACCAATCGTGCCGGAAAGGTCAGCACCAGCAGCATTGAAATAACGTAGACTGATCGATTTTATTCCAAAAGCATCGTCACAGTAGCGTAACAGATCTTCAATGGCGACTTTAGTGGTGCCATATGGATTAGTAGGCTTCAGCACGGCATCTTCAGGTATTGGTTGAATTTTCGGATTACCGTAAACCGCCGCCGTAGAGGAAAAAATAAAATGATTCACCTGGTGGCGGCGCATGGCGGCGAGTAATTCGGTTGTATGGGAAACGTTGTTTCGATAATATTTAATCGGATTTTCGACAGATTCGCCCACTAAAGAGCAGGCTGCAAAATGCATTACCGCACTAATCGAAAATTGAGTAAAAATTCGATCCAACACCGCCCGGTCACCTATTTGGCCTTGAATAAAATCTCCCCCGGGCAACAGGTCATGATGACCGGTGGAAAGATCATCTAAAACAACGACCTGAAATCCCTCCTGCAAAAGATCTTTAACCATATGGGTACCAATATAGCCGGCACCCCCAACCACTAGTATCGTGTCGTTAGTCATAGAGCATTACTTTGGGATGAACTCGAACATTTGACTGTTGCAAACTGGGGTTTACTCGTTGAGAATTTAGAAATTACCAGGAAACGATGAACCAGGGATTGAGAATATCTGCCTTATTAAAATCAAGAGGCTTCCCCGAAGCGTGCTGAAAAACTCTGGTGCCAGCTTCTTCAGCGATGATGTGACCAGCCGCTATATCCCATTCACAAGTAGGCCCAAGCCGCGGATACACATCGGCTTGTCCTTCGGCAACCAGACAAAACTTCATCGAGCTGCCAGCCGCAATGAAATCAACGCTTTCAAAATCCCGGCGTTTGTCTTCGACATACTGCTTCAATTCCGGTGTTTGGTGGGAGCGACTGCCCACAATGAGATAGGGGTGGCGTTTAAAATCACGCGGGGTGGAAGATCTGGGTTGCAAGGGAAGTCTTTGTGATACTTTGATAATTTGCGTCAAATCTGAATTATCAACATTGAAACCATCATTAAGATCGCAGCGATAAGCCCCTAAGTCTTTTTCAGCAAAATAAAGCAACTTTTTAGCCGGCACGAATATGACACCAAGGATCGGTCGTGCGTTTTTTACTCTGGCAATATTGACGGTGAATTCGTCGTTTTTTTTAATGAACTCTTTGGTGCCGTCCAAAGGATCCACAATCCATAAATCAGTCCATTTCTTACGTTCCGACCAAGGAATGGATCGACCCTCTTCACTTAGAATCGGCAGGCCAAAAGCTTGCAATCGTTTCATAATAATCGTGTGTGAACGTTTATCTGCAATCGTTAATGGTGAATCGTCCGCTTTGTGTTCCACCATAAAGTCAGTGTGATAAACGTCCATTATCTCTTGGCCGGCCTCAACAGCAGCCTCGATGGATTCTTTTAATGGCGATTTATTCTTCTGCATGGTTCCGGTCTTAAAATGGGTTATCGTGTTTGCATCAATAGTGCTTAAAAAGCTTTTCCAAAAACAAAGCTTAAGTATATTAGTTTAAATATAGCCTTGTTGATTTAGAAAGAGAAGTATTTCCTGGGTGGCTTCGTCTGGAGAAAGCTCAGATGTATCAATGCGTACTTCCGGATTTTGTGGCACTTCATACGGATCATCCACACCGGTAAATCCTTTAATGAGGCCGGCGCGCGCCTTGGCGTACATGCCTTTACGATCTCTTCTTTCACAAACTTTCAGCGGTGTTGATACATGCACCTCAATGAAGCCACCATAAGCCTCTATGGTTGAACGTATTTCCCGACGGGTTTCTTCATAGGGTGCAATCGGCGCACAAATGGCGATACCGCGATTTTTGGTAATCTCGCTGGCAACAAAGCCGATGCGCTGAACATTGATATCACGGTCTTCTTTGGAAAAACTAAGATTGCTGGATAGATTGCGCCGGACAATATCACCATCAAGCAAAGTTACCGGTCTTTTGCCAATCTCCAAAAAATGGGCATAAAGTACTTTTGCGATGGTCGACTTGCCAGCACCGGACAAACCGGTTAAGAAAACTGTAAAACCCTGTAATCGTGGCGGCGGGTACGCTCGTCGTAGTTCGGCCTGCACCTCGGGAAAAGTGGCCCAGGCAGGTGTGCGTTTTCCACGACGAACGCGTTTACGAATATCGGTACCAGAAATTCGAATACGCTGACTATCCGGGTTTACTTGATTGATGGCAACATATTCGTCCTCAAATGGTAAATACACCATTTCTTCGAAGGTCAACGGTTTTACGCCGATTTCCGCTCCATGCTTTTCAGCAATCTCTCGCGAAGCTTCCCCTTCGTAAAAAACGCGGCCATTGTCATCACTGTCGGGATTGGCATGGTCATGGCCAACTATAAAATGGCTGCACCCATAATTTTTCGAAATGATCATATGCAAAAGTACTTCTTTGGGGCCAGCCATACGCATGGCCAATGGCAGTAAATTGATCAAATAAGAATTAGGAGGATAATGACGGCTAACGGCCTGATAGCATCTTACGCGCGTATAGTGGTCAAAGTCACCCGGTTTGGTCATACCCACGACTGGATGCAACAGCAAATTGGCTTTAGCCTGCTGCATGGCCTTGATGGTCATCTCAAACTGCGGACGATAAATAGGATCATGGGTTTGAAATACCACAACGCGCTTCCATCCCAACTTGGCAAACACGTTTCGCAATTCAACAGGGGTGAGCCGCATTTGTTTAAAATCTGAATGAATTGGCAGGTTAAGAACTTCGATCTGACCACCGATGTAAACACCATTGCCGGATTGATTTAAATAACGCGTTCCAGGATGATCCGGATCACAGGTGCCGTAAACCTGGCAAGCTTCTTTTTCATGATCGATTGGCCACATATCTTCAATATGCATGATCGCTAAAAGAAATCCCTCAGGATCACGCAGTACCACTGATTGTCCAACATCGAGTTGATCGGCTTGAACCTCAGCAACATCCAAACATATTGGAATCGGCCATAACTCACCGTTTTGGAGTCGCATGCGATCGATGACTGATTCATAATCGGAGCGCCCCATAAAACCTTTTAATGGCGAAAAGGCCCCGGAGGTCAACAGTTCTAAATCACATAATTGGCGTTCATTGAGGGTAATACTTTGAAGATTACGCGAAATATCTTTTAGTAGTTTTTGGCGTTCGGAATCGACCATCAAATCAACCAGCAATTGGTCGTTACCATCTGGATTTTTTGAGTGCATTCAAACTTCTCCGAAAAAAATTTTGAAGCCGATTAAAAGGCAACGATAACTATCTTTATTTATGCGCTAAAGTCAAGCGGGGCGTCTGTATATGGCTCCGCCTAGTCGGTTACAGACCGATACGCAATGAGATCAATTTGATTTTATATAAGGATTATTAAATTTAAACCGGTCGCCACCAGGATCGAAACGAAATACTATACCCGGCAACTCCGGTTTATCGTATGGTTTGCCACTTTTTATTGTAAGTTTTTAATAACTAAAATTATATCCGGTTTTTCTCAAATTATCAATTAGTTATTATATCGCCAGCCAATCATAAGCGCTGCTTTTAATATCCACTTGAGGCGTGAGATCCAACATAAATCAATTTCATGGTTAATGGAATTCCGGAGCCTGAAACGATGAGGTTATTATTGGGAATGCGGTCTTGGTAAGATAGATCAATGGTTGGGCAAGTTGTAGATTCTAACCAAAAAAAGAACATATTGCACCCTATCTTTCTAAAACTGTGGTATTTTTAATGATCAAAGTAAAAAATGCTATTAGATAGGATCTAAAATGGCTAAATACTTGCTAACCTACTAAATTTTAAATAAAATTAAATTGTTTCACCAATTCGATCTTGCGTTAAATATTTTCTTATTTGAATAGGGTGGTGCAACAGCTTCGCTAACCGCGACACGCTGGTTGACACTGCTTTACAAAACGGCCCGCTTCCATTATAGAATGCGATGATTGATCATGCTGCATAAATTTAATTATCAGCCTGTAAAGTACCGGTCACATGCCTGTTTTTGAATATAAAGCGCTCAACATTAAGGGTAAAACCATTTCTGGAATTATTGATGCGGGAAGCGCATTGGCCGCCCGGCATAAGTTGCGCGAATCAAGAATTTTTCCCACCGCCATCAAAGAAGTAACCGATACAACCCCTCAGAAAGATACCAGAACCATATGGGAATTACCATCATTTGGCCGCGTGACTCCTGCCGAAATCGCCATGATGACCCGCCAGCTAGCTACTCTGCTGGGGGCGGGTTTTCCGCTGGTTACCGCCATCGATACGCTTGTTGAACAAACCAAAGCACCGGCATTTAAGCGGATTATAGCAAGACTTAAGGACTCCATCGTCGAAGGCAATAGTTTTGCCGACTCTTTATCTTTGTATCCAGGCACTTTTTCTTCTCTTTATATTAACATGGTGCGCGCTGGTGAAACATCTGGGACGCTTGAAATTGTATTGGAGCGCCTGGCGGATATCAGCGAGAAACAGCAAGATTTAAAACAACGTATCCGTTCGGCTATGACCTATCCCATTTTAATGCTCATTATTGGCCTTTTGGTTCTTTTCTTTTTGTTAACCTTTATCGTTCCAAGCATTACATCCATTTTTGATGAAATGAACCAGGTGCTACCTGCCCCCACCCGATTGTTAATCGGTGTTAGCGATTTTTTTAAATCCTTTTGGTGGCTAATTCTAGTCGTTGCCATCGGCTTTCTTGTTGCCGCCCAGTTTTTCAGAAGAATGCCAAAAGGACGTTATTTTTTTGATCAACTCAACCTGAAATTACCGATTCTTGGACAGCTGATAAACAAATTGGCGGTGGCACGGTTTGCCCGTACCTTAGGCTCCCTGCTTGAAAATGGCGTAACAATGCTGCAATCTTTGGAAATCGTTAGAAATATTGCAGGAAATTTATTAATTGCGGACAGCATTGACCGAGCTTCCGGCGAAGTGGAAAAGGGTGAAGGGTTGGGAAACGCGCTTGCCAATGGGCAAGTGTTTCCCCATCTATCGATACAGATGATCCAGGTTGGTGAACAAAGCGGCGAATTGGAGCCGATGCTGAACAAAATCGCTGATGTATATGAAAAAGAAGTGGAATCAAAAATACTAAGTTTAACAACACTGCTTGAACCGATCATGATCTTAGTGATGGGACTCTTAGTCGGATTTATTGTTCTATCGATATGCCTGCCCATATTTGAAATGAATCAGCTGGTCCGCTAGCCAATTCTATCAGAGTATTGGTATACGGACGGCATTCCCTTCCCAATGCCTATTTAAGTCACTTTTATAAAAATTTCGGCGACTTCCATCAGTTGATTTACCATTTTGGTTATGATAGTTTTTGATAGGTCGATTTAATTGTTGATACATACAATTTCGTTTATCTCGGAAAGCCGCTTAATAACCAATCGTTATTTGTTAAATATATGAACCAACGCTTCTACGTCGCACGCTTGCTCTTTTTAGGCTTGATCGCTAGTCAAATTCTAGCAACACTGCAAATTCATTTTTCCAACGCCGCACTTTACCAGACAATACTGCAAATCAAAGCAGAAGGTTACCTGACGATACCATCTGGCGATATCGCTCACACGTTACGCAGTCTAAGCACAGCTCTGATCGCCGGATTTTATATCACCATCAGCTTGGGTGCTTTAATTTCGGTCATAACAATCGCCGGGGTTCTGGCATGGGACCGTTTGTTTGATCGTAACAACGTTGTATTATTTGCACTTGTAATATTGTGGGCGGGATTACTTGTGGCTGTTAACTTTGAGGGATTGAACCTGATGATAACAGCCTATGTATTCCTGATACCATTGGTTATCTTTGCCGCTACCTTACTGCAGGAACCGGCCGAGACCAGGGACAATATTTGGCTTAAAAGCCTGTTACACTTTCTGTTTATCGGTGTTCTGACAGCGCTATGGATCACCCAGATTGACAATCAGAAACTCAAACAGATACGCGAATTGGCGTTTTTTTCTAATCCATTGGGGACCCGGTTGGGCAATTTATATTATCAGTACTATCTATATCCGGCTAATATTATGTTGCCGTTGGACCAGAAAATAATGAAAACCGCCCGTTTACGCTATTTTGAAAATCCCCAACTTCATAAAGCGGTTCAAAATGCAGCGATAAAGCGAGGATATTTAATTATACGCAAAAGTGCCAAGGTCGATCTGGAAATCAAACAGCGCGGAAATATCCTGACGCTGGCCCATCAAAGCAAAGCCATACTGCATGCCACACCGGACGAATTTTTGACACAATCGGATTCCCTGCTGGCCGAATTTAGTCGCCGAATTGATACGTATCGAATCATTCGCACTTACCTGCTTTACGCGGTAGTGATTGCGGTGCCGATCAGCCTTTATATTTTGTTGTATGCATTGGTGCGAATCTTGTTGCGAACTCTTTTGGGCCTGGGCACATCATCGACTATTGCAGCCGTTGTTTGTTTTGGCATTGGTTTGGCAATTTTTGCGCCGGTATACATGCTTCAGAAAATACAGATTGAATCCGAACAGGTTGGTCAAGCGTTACAATCCGAACAATGGCAGGAAAGAATTGCCGGGCTCAAAAATAGTTTTCGAAATCAATTAGATGTTCAGAAATACATTCAAGGAATTGAGATTTTTGATAGCCCTCATGCCCTGGAACGATACTGGTTTGTTAAAAATTTAGCACAAGGCACAAACCCTAAAGATATGGATTATCTGGTTGCTGCCCTGGATGATTCGAATATCGGCGTCTCGCGGGAGGCCTACCGCGCCCTTTCCCTGCGCGGAAATCGAGCAACAGCTCAATTACTGTATCAGCGAATCCAAGCGCCTTCAAGTTGGTTTGATCAGTGGTGTGCTTACAATGCGTTGAGTACGTTAGGGTGGCGTCAGCAGCCCAAGCCAGAGGTAGTTGACAGTTGATCCATTATCGTTCGTACCCCTCCCTATTCTGTGGTGCCCGGCGTTTCAGTATATCGGTTTTCAATTGTAAAAATGATTCGAATTTTACGTTTTGATTCATCCGATATCTGATATTTGTCTAATTCTTGTACCAATTTAACCAATTTCTCTCCTGATTGTACCAACTTATCTAGCGATACCGGTTCAGTGTAAATCGTTGCTACTGATTTGATCTTCGTTTGTTCGCCGACAATGGTTACAGTATCCGGACTCAAATTCACTTGTGTCAAGATTAGTTGTTGGGGCAAACTACCTTTCCAATCGACCTGCACGGGAACTTTTTTACGGATTCTGACATCCAAAGATACGTCAACGTTCGCCGGCTCGACTTTTTTTAGAACAATACCAGGCGGTAACGTAACGTTGGTTTCACTGATGGAAAATCGGTTACTGCCCTCCACGGCTTTGCTCAAATCCAACCTAACCCGAACTTGCTCAGGGCGTATCGATTTTATCAAGGCGCCGGAGCCACTCAGGTGCAGTAAGGCTGAATTGGTGGTTGTTTCAGTTATCTCCATGTTCGGATTACGATTCATATATTCGATTGGTATCTTAATGGTTGTCAGCGTATAAAGACCTTGTGAAAAGCTGATCCATACACCACAAATAAAAATAAAAGAAATAAGTGCCGCGGCGGCTAATTCTAATTTCTCTCTTTTGACAGAATCCGATTCCGGGTTAGCAATACCGACATGGTCCTGCAGTAATCTGTTCAACTTGATCTTATCATCAACCTCATACAATTTTGATTTCTTAGCAATTGAGACGGTGCCTCTTTCTTCCGAGACAACGATAGAGAGAGCATCGGTTTGTTCCGACAAACCAAGCGCGGCACGATGTCGGGTACTGTAATGGGAGGGAAGATCTTTTTGCTTTGAAAGAGGCAATATTACACTTACCTCCGAGACCTTTTTACCCTCAATAATGGCCGCCCCATCGTGAACCGGGTTATCCGGCCAGAAGACGCTTTTGATCATCTCTTTGGAGATATTACCGTGCCAAGGCGTCCCGTTTTGTGTCACTTCGCGGATATCTTGAGTGGCGGGCAGCACAATGAGTGCACCGCAACTATTTTGACTGAGTTCAAACACACTTTCCGCAATTATTTCCGTGGGTGTGGTTGTGCGTCGAAAACCCAGGCCCCATAGTATTGATTTTATGTTTCTAGCCTGAAGCACCCGCCGAATTTCATTTCGAAAAATAATGATGATAATCAAAGCGGCAACCGCGGTAATACCCTGTATAATCCAGCTGGTGACAATCAATCCCAATGAACTAGCAACCCGTTGAAAAAACCAAAGCAGCCCAATGCCTATCAAGACTCGAAATACATTGGTTCCTCTGAACAACACATACAGGCGAAAAAGGATATAGCTATTTAGGCCGATATCAATAATGTCTTGCCAGCGAAAATTTGCAAAAAATACAAATAAAGTTTCCATAAAACAAACTAGTCTGTAATACTGAAACGAAGTATTTTGAAAATCTTGCCTTGACTGTCTGTTATTTCCACTCGCCAGGGACCTTTATCGGCCTCTCGCAGCCGAATACTACTAAACGTGGACCATTGCGGCGGCTTCAAATTAAGTCGTATTTTGGTGCTAATTCGGTCCCTCTTGTACCATTTATGGAAAATAAAGGTGCTGTGGGTAACCTTATCAAATGTTGTGAAACAAGATACTTCACCAATTTCAGTCGAAAAAACGACTGCTTGGCGGTCCGGCGAACATGATTTGACCCTCTCGCACATCATGGCAGCAGCCAGCCTCAATGGATCGTTAGTTGCCTGCTTCGTTTTTTGCTCCAGACCAAATGCAGGGACAGCAAATAGGCTTAACCCTATCAGTCCGCATATAACCTTCTTTAACATGTTAAAATCCTTTAATATTGGTTATTAGCTAACTTGTTGGCGTTATGTAAGATTTGTTATAAAATAAAGATAGTATCTTCAAATTCACTAAAAACAAATCCCTCAGGGATCAAAAAACATTATTTTTTAAAGACAAACAGAATTTTAAGATCGTATGTTCTTTTTTTCAACTTTTAATCCATTTTCGAGTCAACGGGCAGCAGCCTTGAATCATTTGTGCTCCCGATTTGGCTGTTTTAAATGTTAATCTTATGAATACGTTAACCGTCATATATTTGCATTCGGTAAAGGGTTATGCTAATTTTTCAAGCGGTGCCAAACGCATTTTTGAATCAAACATGCAAACCGTTATGAACGTGGAGGAATTATGATTAAGAAGTTGTCTTCTACTATTTTAAGAAATCATGGTTTTACCTTGATCGAACTCATGGTGGTAATTGTGATACTCGGAATTTTGGCGGGACTTATCGTTCCTCGGATAATGGGTCGACCTGAAGAAGCCAAACGCCTCAAATCTAAAATGCAAATTGAGAGTATTGAAACCGCCTTAAAGCTCTATAAACTGGACAACGGGCAATATCCAACCACTGAACAAAGTTTATCGGCACTGGTCCAAATGCCTGAAACCCCGCCGATTCCCAAAAATTGGCGCAAAGGTGGTTATTTGGACAAAGGTAAAATCCCGAAAGATCCTTGGGGCAATGATTTTAAGTATCTTTCACCGGGCGTCAATGGCGATTATGACATCATGTCCTATGGTGCCGATGGTGTCGCCGGAGGAGAAGATAACAATCAAGATATTAACAGCTGGGATTTGGAATAAGCATGACAATGAGGTCTAAGGGCATGCCCAATCCAATCAGCAAAATCAGACGCTAACGTGTTTGCAAGGGTTACTGATATCCGTATAATGAGTGGTGCTAGTTCAAAGACAAGAACGAACGGTTACACGTTAATTGAACTCATTGTGGTAATAACCATCATTAGCACGATTCTGTTTATCGCTGTTCCCCGTGTCGTTAATGTCACCATCAGCGATAATTCCAAAAAACTATCCCGATGGCTCATGGGTCAAGTCGAAGCGCTGAAGGCAAAGTCTGTTACAAGCCAACGCAACTATATATTGCATATTGGTTTAGACACGCGCAAAATCTGGATTACGTCTGATAATATGAGCGATGAAGAACTTGGAGCTGCCATAGAAGATAGCTATTCAATCCCTTCCGGGATTAAAATTATCGATGTCGATTTTCCACACAAAGAAACGATCAGCACTGGAGAGGCAAAAATTCACTTTTACAAACAAGCCTTTTCGGACATGGCCCTGATACACATCGAAAAAACAAATCAAAATCGTCTGACGATCCAGATCGAACCCTTTTTAACGCATGCCAGACTACACCATGAATACCTGAAGGTGCGCGGTTGAAAAAAAATCAATTAACAACCGAAATCAGAAGCTCCGGTTTTACCCTGCTGGAAATTATGGTGGCCATTGCAATTATTGCCATCGTGCTGGTTTCGGTATACCGAATGCAATCCCAGACAATTCTAATGAATATGGCAGCTCAGTTTGAGACGCTTGCGCCAATACTAGCCCAAGACAAAATGGCTGAATTTGAAACCAAACCCGTGAGCGAGCTTACAGATGATTCCGGTGATTTCAATAACGATTTTCCAGGATATAATTGGCAGTTTACAGTTGAGGATGCCCCCTTGGAGGCCTTGGGCAGTTTAGGTGAACGGTTCAAGCAACTTGATCTTACGATAACCCGGCCAGATCAAAATCTGACATTTCACTTGCGCACCTATCGTTTCCTAATGCGATAAGATCTGGATTCCGTTTTTATCTGCATAGACAGTCGCCATCTATATGAAAGTTACGCTGCTTACACGCCTGCAAGCTTACCGTGATTCCCACCGGGAAAAAGGTTTCACGCTATTAGAGATCATGGTGGCGGTATTTATTTTTTCAGTGATCGTCACTGTTATTTTCGGCTCTTTCAACTCTGTATTTTCAACTCAGACCATTATCAATGATCATTTATCCCAGCACGAAATGATTAAAAATTGCATGAATCGCATCGCAGTTGATTTGGCCGCTGCGCATGTGACGTTGTCGCCTGCGTATAAACCGCCAGAGATCGATACCGATCCCGATCCCCATCGCATTGTCGGAGATAAGTATGGCTCTGGAGTTGAAGAATTTAGCCGCTTGCGCTTTGCTTCTCAAGCCCATGTTCCACTATCAGGGGCGGCACGCGGAGGTGTGGCAGAGATTGTCTATTACACTGATATCGATCAACAAGAGCAAACCATATTACGGCGCGCAGACAACCTTTTCCCCTACCCCGATTTTGAACCCAAAGTAACCGATCCGATTCTGTGCGCAAACCTGACCTCATTTCAAATCTTATTTTACGACCATCAGGGCAACGAATATAAAAGCTGGGATTCAGAATCAGATGAATTTGATTATGCAACCCCTGTCGCAATTGGTATCAAGTTAAAAATCGGCGATGCAAAGCGTTCACAACTGTTTCACACCAAGATCTTTCTGTCAGTAAACCGTTCCCCGGAGGAAGAGTAGTTCGTATGCAACCACATCCGATTCGCAACAATCGTGGCGTGGCCCTATTAATTACCCTGACCATAACGGCGGTGCTAATACCCACCGTTTTGGAAATGAACCGGCGCGTGCGCACGACGCTAAGCACGACATCGGCTTCCCGTGACGATGTCACTTTGCGGTATATGGCCAGTGCCGGCATACATAGCGCCATGGCCTTATTGGCCAAAGATAAAATCGAATCCAGAAGCGACTCGCTGCAGGAAGAATGGGCCGATTCGGATGCCGTTAACAGCATGCTGCAAAACCTATCTTTTGCAGATGGCAGTCTCACCCTGGTTATTGAAGATGAAATGAGCAAAGTTCAGATCAATGCACTGATTGACTTTCCCGTTGGCCGTACCTTTAACCCGTCGCAAATGATGCTTTGGGATCGTTTTTTACGTCAAATGATCCCGGAGGACTTTCGTAGTGAGGAAAGCAACCCGGATGTCATTCGCAATTCAACTAAGGACTGGTTGGATTCGAATGACGATGACGCCATTACTGGACTGAGTGGCGCCGAATCGAGCTATTACCAGGACTTAGATCCGCCTTACTCACCCCGTAACGGCCCATTTGTGCATTTAGAGGAATTGTTACTGGTCAAAGGTTATTCGCCTGAATTGCTTTATGGAACTGAAGAATTGCCGGGTATGGCGAAGTATTTGACCGTATTTGGAACCAAGCAAACCGATCAAAAAAATTTCACCTACGAAGGCAAAATCAATATTAATACCGCCGATCTGCCCGTTCTATCTGCTTTGCTACCAGTGGAGTATCAAGACATGGCGGAGTTAATGGATCAATGGCGTAAAGAAAAAGCAGAAACCACCTACATGCACGATCTCTCTAAAACGGATTGGTACCAGCGCATTCCTGGAATGGCGGATGTGGAAATCGAAGCCGATTTAATCACAACAACCAGCGACGTCTTTCGCATTATTTGTACCGCTAAACTGCGTAATCGCCAGAGAACCACTATTGCTGTGATAAACCGCCAACCGAATGCAGAAACTGGTCAGTGGATATGCCATATCGTTTCCTGGCTTGAAAGATAATATGCTGATAACGGATATCTGGCAGATTAAAGCGTATGAGCACGGTTGTTTATATTAGTTGCGTAAAATTAACTATTTAATAATCTTTTTAATTGGCATATTAGATGCTATATTATAGACATTCTGTATACAAGCAATTGCAAATATTCATTAAATAAGCTGTTGGGCACCATTTGGAGCGCATTTTTTAAATTTTACAGGCCTGAATTTTCTGGTTATAGATTAGCAGATAATGAGCAAATCAATTCTTGGAATAGATATTCGCAACGCAGCTATCTCGGCGGTGATACTAAAGGCAGGTCTTAAAGCCACCCGGTTGGAAGATAGTCTGCATATTCCCATTTCCAATAAAAATGAATCCGAAGATGGTTTCGGAAGGGCTTTTCAGATTCTTACCCAAAAAATCAATGTATCTGAATGTATCTGCATTGCCTCTTTTCCCTCCAACCAGATATCGTATCGGAATGCAGCGGTGCCGTTCAAAGCCCGCAAAAAAATCCATCAAATTTTACCGTTCGAATTAGAGCCTGATCTACCCTTGCCCATTGATGCGTTGGTAATGGATTTTCACACAATCCGTTCAAAAGACCATACAGAACTTATCGCCACATCCATACAAATTTCCCATTTTAAATCATATTTACAGAATTTGGCCGAATTTCACATTGAACCGCATATGGTGGTTCCCAACGGTTATGCAACCGCAATGGCGCTTATGCGGCTAGCAGATACGCCACAACACTTTTTGTTTGTCGACATTGATGCTAGTATGATGACGCTGTTTGTGATTGCTGATAATAATGTCGTTTTGATACGGACATTTCCGGTCTCGGCCGCCGATGCTAGTCCGGACATATCTATTGGCACCCAAATAATACAAACATTAGCTTTTACAGACGCCGATTGGTCCAATGAATTTGAACCCCAAGGACTATATGTCTCCGGCGATGGCCTTGATGCAGAGATGAAAGCCAAAATCGAAGCACTTATCAAAATACCAGTTTATCCCACTGATTTGCGCAGCCAAAGCGAAACACAAGCCGAACATTTATCCGATTATATCTGGGAGCCGATGCATATGGACAATGCC
>JASJAZ010000266.1 GCA_030066785.1 Desulfobacterales bacterium
ACGCCCACAACCCAAATAGCCGCCTGGAGATCCTCACGATAAGATTTGATGGGTACGGCAAAGGCGGCAATACCTTTGATATACTCTTCATCTTCAAAAGCGATACCTTCATCACGTAATTTTATAATTTCATTTTTATAGAGCACCTTGTCGGTGATGCTATAAGGCGTGTAGGATTCAAGATTATTATCAATCAAGATCTGGTCGATGGCTTCATCTGACAATTGAGAAAGCAGCGCCTTACCACCGGCACCGGCAAATAGCGGCAAACGCATTCCCACTTCGGATGAAATTTTCAAATCGTTGGCCGCGTCAACCTTGTCGATGATGACCGCATTGAGTCCAACCCGAATTCCCAAAAACGCGGACAGTTTCGTTTTCCGGTTTATTTTGTCTAAATACGGATGAATCGTCTGGATCAGCTCGGACCGGCGACCAGCGGAGTTGCCCAGCATGTACAAGGCAGTTCCAAACCGAAATTTGCCGTCCTCAACCTGTTCGAGAACCTCCAGAGAGGTCAGAGTGTGGACTGCATTGAAGACAGTGCCCTTGTATAGCCCGAGCGCTCTTGCTATCTCGCTGATACCAAGGGAGCGTTTTGATCTGGCAAAAAGTTGGAGGATGGCAAAACATCGATCAATAGCAGGAACACGTTTGAATTCAGTTGGCATGATAGACACTTAAGTGTTTTATATATAAAACAGTTTGATTCTATATAAAACAACTTAACGGGCCGTGTCAAGAAAAAATGTGCCTTAGTTTAAATAGCCAATAGATATTGTTGAGCTGATAAATACCTGGGGAATGGGCCATGGATATTCATAAAAGCGAAAAAATGTCGCCGCCACTGGTGCATACCATTTTATTTAGGGAAGTCTTCGTCTGTCTCAAAAGAAATATCCGGCGCCTGAAAAACACCTTTTGATGAGTTTTGAGACTTGTCGCAACGGTGTAAATATCACTTTCAAACTATGGATAGCTGCTGACCGCAGTGTATTTTGCTTGTGTTCTACCCATCATCAGTTTTATAAAAGTTTAAATATCATCGTAGCTTTTAGTGATTAGCTACCATTATGGTCAATTATTTTCAAATTCGTTGATAAAAGGAGGTTTGCTATGCCGGGTCCAGGGGCGTTTCTGGTTGGGGAGGAAGAACGTCGGGAAGTGCAAGAAATTCTCGAAAGCGGATACCTGTCCCGCTATGGCCGCCTCGATAATCCCGATTTCAAACGGAAGGTAGCCACATTAGAAGAAAAATTTGCACAGTGCATCGGCGTTAAACACTGTCTGGCAGTTAACGGTGGCACTAGCGCAATGATGGCGTCGCTGGCGGCCTTGCGGATAAAACCGGGCGCTGAGATTATTGTACCGGGCTATACCTATATCGCCACCATGTCGGCCGTCATAGCCGTTGGCGGAAAACCTGTACTAGCTGAGGTGGATGAATCGCTGACACTGGACCCCAAAGATGTTGCCAGAAAAATCACCTCCAACACCCAGGGCATCATTCCGGTGCATATGCTGGGTAATCCTTGCGATATGGACCGGATCATGAAGATTGCCCACGAACATGATCTATTCGTGTTGGAGGATGCCTGCCAGGCATTGGGAGCGAGTTACAAAGGCCAATGCGTCGGTTCTTTCGGCGATATGGGCGCCTTTTCCCTGAACGTCAATAAAACGCTGACCGCCGGTGACGGCGGATTGGTAACCACCAACGATAATAATTTATATGAGCGGGCGTTTGGATTTCATGACCAGGGACATATTCCCTCGTTGCTGGGGGTCGAATTTGGTAATCGAACGATTATTGGGATCAATTTGAAACTAAACGAATTGACAGGCGCCTTTGCTCTGGGACAATTGAAAAAACTCAATCACATTCTACAAACCCTTAAAACCAAGAAATCGGCGCTCAAAAACGCGCTCATGGCAGGTGGCATCAAAAATATGGGGTTCCGGAAAATAAATGACCCCGATGAATGCCACACCATATTGACGGTCCTGTTTCCAGATGCAGCAACGGCCCAGCAAGTTGCCAAAGCACTTCATACCATCACCGTGTTCGATAGCGGCTGGCATGTTTACAACAACATGGAGCATCTGCTGGCTTATACCGACGCAGAGGGAAATAAACCTTACCATGCCCATATGCTACCCCAAACGGATGATATATTGGGAAGGGCCATCAATCTGAGTGTCGGGGTCGTTGATCCCGGTATCGGTGCGTCATTTGGCATCAACATTTTAACGACGGATGCGGAGATCCCGGCAAAAGCCAAAGAATTTATTGATATCGTGAAACCGATGGTAGATTAGGGGATAATTATACCCCAAATGATCGTAAACAAAATGAAGAAAGATGATAAAAGGCTATAATTGCGGTTTGTTGTAGATATGGCGACACAACTGATTTATCTTTTATAAATGCGATAGGTATTTTTAAAAAAATCTCCATTTTGTTTACCCTCTGGGAAAGTTGATACCGCACCATCGCCCCGCTACGCGGGATCTTCGACCTGCGTTGCCACGGGTTTGCGGTAGATTTACTAGAGCTTCACCCCTGGCGCCTTGGTTTTGAAGCCCTTCGGCATTTGTAACAATAGGGTTTGGTCCCTGCTGAGATGAGTCTGTTGGGAAGCAATAACGGTTGTAGCTGAAACCGGAATTCTTTCTGTATGAACCGATATGATCAAAGCCGCTTTGGAAATGGCAACCACGGACTTTGAAGAGGTATTGTTAATCCCAAGCGCCGATAATATTTTGGTTCAAATCGATTAAAGCACCGGTCATCATTTCGGATTGATCGCTGAGGAGATAGGCGGTCAGATAGGCCACATCCAAGGGTCGCAATATTCTCTCAAACGGCTGCTGGGCCTCAGCTTCTGCCAGCCAGTTATCGCCCGCCCCCATGCTTTTCTGCACCACATCCTCATTGGGGGTAAAGGTCCAGCTCATGTTGATACCGTTAACCCGTATTTTATCGTGCCTGAGCGCATTGGCGTTATTTTTGGTAAGGGTGGCCAAAGCACTTTTTGATGCCGAATAGGCCATGATAAAAGGCGGGCCGCCATGACTTGCATCGCTAATGATGTTAACAATACTGCCGCCGATCTTTTCTCTGCGCATGATTTTGACGACTTCTTGGGTTAAAATAAAGGGGGCTCTGGTATTGATGGCAAACAGCCGATCCCACAATTCTACGGTGGTATCCTCAATCCCACCTCGATCCGTTATACCAGCAGCATTTACCAGACCGTGAACGGTTCCAAACTTGGCATCACAAATCTGCACAACATTGCGACAATCGGCTTCAACCAACAAATCGGCAGGGACAAATTCACAGGTACAGCCGCAATCCTTAATTTCCTGGGCTGACGTCTCCCCATTTTTTAGATTACGGCCGCAAATGACGATGCCGTGGGCTTCTTTCTGGGCCAGATGAAGCGCGATCTCTTTGCCTAACCCTTGTGTGCCGCCGGTTACAATAAACACTTTATCGGTGAAAAACGCTTTGGGATCCGGCAGCATAGGGTGGCCTCCTTTGAAAAAGCGATGACGGTAAAGAGCCGATTAAAAACTCGGCACAAGTTTAATGGATTTGCATCAAGTTTGGATTTCAACTTCAACCGGTTGGTGGGTGACCAGGGACTCCTGGGCTGCTAATCCCATAACAACCGGTATTTTTCCATCTACGCCGCTCACAGGTGGGACCGTGTCCTGTTGAATCATATGAATGAACTGACGCATCTCTTCCACAAATGATTCATTATAGCGCTCTAAAAAGAAATAAAGGGGTAAAGGACTCGTAACCGTCTCTTTTGAGTAGAGGGTTCCGTCATAAGGAAAGCGGTTTCCCACTGCCACACACCCCTCTGAACCAAACACTTCGATGCGCTGATCATAGCCGTATACCGCCTGCCGGCTGTTGTCGATGACACAAAACGCACCACTTTGATAGGTCAGGGTAACCACAGCGGTATCAATATCGCCCGCTTCTTTAAATACCGGATCTACCAGGGTGTTGCCGACAGCAAACACCTCGGTAACTTCTTCCCCCAGAAGATATCGACACATGTCGAAATCGTGGATGGTCATATCCAAAAAAAGCCCCCCAGAGGTTTTAATATATTCGACAGGTGGCGCTTCAGGATCACGGCTAGTGATTCGCACCATATGAGGGGTACCGATCTTGCCGGCACTCACCATATTTTTGGCGTGTTGAAAGCTCGGGTCAAAGCGGCGATTGAAACCTATCTGCAGCTTAACGCCGGCTTGATCAACCGCTGCCAGGGCTTGATCAATAAGCTTAAGATCGAAAGCGATTGGCTTTTCACAAAATATGTGCTTGCCCGCTTGAGCGCCCTCTTCGATTAATTGGGCATGGGTGGCGGTTGGTGAACAAATGATGATCGCATCGATATCCTTGGAATCCAATAACTGTTGATAATTTGTAACTGCTTTGGGGATATGGCATTCGGCCGCACACTTTTGCGCAGCCTCTGGAATCACATCTGAGATGGCCACGATGTGGGCGCCTGGGATGGAAGCAAATAGGTTACGCGCGTGCAGCTGTCCAATCCGGCCAGCCCCGATAATACCGATATTAACACGTTTACTCATGGATGCCTCCTGTCTGGTTTAGCCGTTGAATATTAACCACAAAGCACAATTGTAGGTAAATCACAATTATAAACATAACATGCGGTCAGTATGAAATGTTTTCGGATTCCTCCCGGGCAATTTGCACCCAACGAATCACACGTTGCGGGTCATTTCTAATCGTATGGTTGTCTTTCATAATAATTTCCACATGACAATCTCGGGTGGCTAGCAACACTTCACGCAATTCTTTGCGAATGTGTTTTTCATCGAAACTGTCCAGTGCTAAATCCGTCGGACTGGCCTTTAATGAATAGATGTAATGATCCTGCAACTGCTGGGCCATTAACGTCTTATCCGCCCAAGGTGATACCGACACCCGGCGCAGGTTGGGGATCTGTTTGACAATGTGCCAGCGCTGATTCATGGGTTCGCAACACCCGTAGCAATTGAGCCCGAAACGTTTGAGGATGGGCTCTTGGTAGGGGAAGACAAACTCGGCGAAGGTATCCGGCGAAACACCCACGCTCTCCTGGCTCTCGCCAAATCCCCAAATATCTTTACAGCGCACCTGGCTATTGAAATCGGATTGGGGAAGCTCGGCAGTCCATCCCAAACCTCCAGAACCCACGTAGGTACCGTCACTATTTAGCGCCAGGAGGTTTTTCTCCTCCAACTGATCCAGCATGGATAGGGTTCCGTCCCGTAAAACC
>JASJAZ010000267.1 GCA_030066785.1 Desulfobacterales bacterium
GGCCATCCAAATTTTTCTTGACTGGAACTGGTAATAGTTTCTGTCTGAAAACAGGGGGGCAAGTCCCCATTCTTTACTGAATCTGCTGCAAACGTGATGAATACTTGACTCCCCATTTTTTCCCCTTCGAGCAATGCTCAAACGGCTGCATAGCATCAACTCATTTGACAGTTAGGACCGAAGCGTTGTGGTGTGTTATTTTAAATCAAAAAATAATCGTATTCTATGAAGTCAGTGGAAGTCCTTGGAGTGCTCCTGACTTCTACGTTCAACTGAGGATTTGCTCTAACTAATGACCAATGCTAACTATCTTCGAAAGCCGTTGATTAGCATACCATATCTGGTATTTGCGAATTAAGAGGCGCAATCTTTTAAATCGCAGCCACGATCCACCGATCCCCTATCAATTTGACATACTTTTTTTTAATTTGTGTAGATTTTCAATTTTAGCCCTTCTGCTAACCTTTATTTCTATATTTCCGTATTAAAAGGGTTGACAGGCCGATATAAATAATAATAATTCACAGTATGAACAAATTGAGTGCACATACTTATAGCAACAATGACATATCAGAATATCAACTGAAACAGTTTCAAGAATTGATCACCAGGCTTTTTCAGTGCTGCCAGGAGCGCATGCAATATCAGAGCGAACGCTTCGGTCTTCCGGATGCCGAGTTGCGCTGCCTGATGCTTTTTGGTGTCGAACGCTACCTGACGCCAAAGGGTATTGCCCAGAAGATGAATGTGGTTAAAAGCCGTGTGACCAAAATACTGGAAGGTTTAGAACAGAAAAAGCTGATTCAGCGTATCAAAGATCCGGAAGATTCACGAATATCGCTTTTGAGTTTAACACCCCAAGGCCAAAAAAAATATAATGAAATCAATATATTTTTAGAAGGCATGCATCATGCTGTTCTCATTCAAATGCATCCCGAGCACCGCAAAGCCATATTAAGCAATTTAGAGTTATTGAAAACTGCCATGGAATCAGCAAAAGAAATAATGGTTTAGGGGCATTATTAGTATTGACCCGTTGTGTTAATATTAACATGTTAATCGAGATGTTTTTTGGGCTTAATTGTTCATAATATGAACATAATATGAATATAAATATAATAAATAATAATATTTACAGATAGTTAATCTATTAACACAATAAACCAATGGAGGAAACCATGCAACAAGCAGCGCAACAACCGATCGAGGATTTGAGGGAACAGTTTGATGAGCTGAAGGCTCAGCTTGAATCGCTTAAAAACCAAGCACCCGCCAACAAAATTTCCATGGTCGTTTTCAGCGGCGAACTCGATAAAGTTCTGGCAGCGTTTGTTATTGCCACCGGTGCGGCTGCCATGGGAATGGAGGTCGTCATGTTTTTCACTTTTTGGGGCACCCCCGTTTTGCGCGACAAAAACAAAAGTGTTGGCGGTAAGGACATGATGGGCAAAATGTTTGGAACCATGCTGCCCAAAGGCACCGGAGCGGTTAAACTTTCCAAAATGAACATGGGCGGAATGGGCACCGCTATGATGAAATCCTTGATGAAAAAGAAAAACGTGGCTTCTGTCGAGCAAATGATGGAGTTGGCCGCTGATCTGGGCGTACAGATTTTTATCTGTGAAATGTCCATGGATTTGATGGGCTTCAAGCGAGAGGAAATGATTGCTTATCCAGATTTGACCTATTGCGGTGTGGCCAAATTTATGGAGGAAGCGGCCAACAGTCGTGTACAGCTATTTATCTAAAAGAAATTAATCCAAAAAGCATTAACACAGACGAAAACTATTTCGAAAAAGGAGGACCTATTATGTCTGATGAAATTAAAGTGGACAAACACATGGATTTGAAAGGGCTGCCATGTCCGATGCCGGTGGTCAAAGTCAGCAAAGGGATCAAGGAAGTGGAACTTGGTCAGGTGATTGAAGCGGTTACGACGGACCCCGGCTCCTTGACAGATTTTCCGGCCTGGGCGCGTACCAGCGGCAATGAAATTTTGAAATCCGAACAAGACGGTGAAACCATAAGATTCTATATCAAGCGAACCGCATAATTATAAAGGTTCAGCCATTTTTAGATGGTTGAGCCTCTAATGATAAAAAGATGTAGGAGGTTTCCGTGCAGACCGTTTCTTACATTGTTCTGGTGCCGATGGTATATCTTGCGGCGGCGGTTTTTAGCATTGGTATCATCGTAAGAATCTTAAAAATTCTTAAAGAACCAAAACATACGACCACACTGCAAATATATCCAGAGAAACACCCCAAGTGGCTGTGGGCCTTGTATGACACCTTTATGTTTCCCACTGTCAGAAAACACAAGCCGGTCCTTTGGTTCTTTTTGATGGCGTTTCATTTGTCGTTTTTACTGCTGATCATCGGCCACGTGGAACTACTTGGTGATTTTTCAATTTTTCAAATCATTCCGCATGAAATCTTTTTGGGAAACGGTTTTATTGGCCTGATTCTGTGCATCTCTTTGCTGTACTTTTTATTCCGACGGCTGCAATCGCCGGTCAAAGAATTAAGTGTACCCGAAGACTACTACCTGCTGATCTTATTGTTTTTAACGGTTCTATTTGGCAGTGAGATGGACTGGGCGCGGCGCTGGTATGAATATGGGGAACTGGGGGTGGAAGACTACCGCACCTATTTAGTAAGTTTGCTAAGATTTAAACCGGAATTGCCCTACAATACAACCTTCTCAGGGCATTCCTTCATGCTGGTGCTACATGTCTTTTTTGCCAATCTATTTCTGATGTTTTTTCCCTTTAGCCAGCTGATGCATTCATTTCTTTCGTTGCCCATGAATAAACTGCGAAGAGGTTGATTTGAACATGGACCAAAAGACACGTGATGATCTACTCACACTTTTTCAAAGCAAACTCAATGAGGCCATGCGGTTTTATCTGGAAACCTGCACGCGCTGTGGAACTTGCACCGAGGCCTGCCATGCGTATGCCTCCATGGGTCAAGTAAAATACATCGCAGCCTACCGGCATGAAATTATACGGCGCATTTATAAAAAGTACTTCAAGGGCCGGGGCAAGGTTTGGCCGTCGGTGGGCGAAGCCAAAGAGCTAAATGAAATGGCACTGGAGGAATTGTACGAAGCCGCCTGGTCATGTACCGGTTGCCGGCGCTGCATGGTTTACTGCCCATTCGGTGTTGACACCCAGATGCTGATGTCCATTGCCAAATTGCTGTTGGTCGGCGCCAGTGCCGAACCGGAAATATTAACCCTACTGGCCGATACTTCCATTGAGAAGGGCAAGTCACTGGAACTTTACAAGGAAGGTTTTTTGGCCGGCCTTAAGCGTCTGGAAGAGGAGGTTGTTAAAGGCTGGCAAATGGAGGCCGGCGAGACGGTAATCCCGGTGGATGTTGAGGGCGCAGATTTGCTCTACGTTGCTTTGGCAGGTGCGCACTCGATAGTACCGGCAGCCGTAGTGTTTAATGCAGCCAGGGAAAATTGGACCCTTAGTTTTTTCGAAGCGGTTAATTTTGGCGCATTTGTAGGCGATCCTACGCGTACCAAGTTGATTCTGGATCGAATTATCAACGAAGCCACCCGTCTCAAAGTCAAGGAAGTTTGTATCTGTGAATGCGGCACGGCCTATCGGGTCATGCAACAGCTGGCCGGTCGGCGGCCATTCAAAGTCTCATCTATTACCGATGTTCAAGCCCGATACATTCGCGAAGGGCGTATTAAACTAAGCCGATCCACGTTCAAGGGATCTATTACCTACCACGACCCTTGTCAGATGGCCCGTAACGCCGGCGTCATTGATGCGCCGCGCTTCATCCTGAGACATCTCACCGATGATTTTCGCGAGATGACCGACGATATTCGCTACAACTGGTGCTGCGGTGGCGGTGGCGGTCTGGTGGCCCTGGGTGAAGATACCCTCGATTTTCGGATGAAGTCTTCCCGTATAAAAACCGAACAAGTCCAAGAAACCGGCGCCCAAATTTTGGCCACGGCCTGTGAAAATTGCCATACGCAACTTGAAAACCTGAATGATCATTACAAAATGGGGGTGAAGGTTCGGTTTTTGAGTTCCATGGTGGCGGATGCTTTGGTAGCTTAGCTATTATTACGGTAGTCGGAGCAAAAATTCCCATTATAATTAGGTCGGTTATTGTTGACTTAATCCAATAGAGAGGGAGAAAGCAATTAAAAGGAACCATAGCCCCAATATGAGCTGTTCTAACAGCTGCATCAACCCATGCAACCGATGGGAACTACCCCTTCAGCATGAAAGCTAAATATTGCTCTCGTGGCTTACGCCTTACCGATAGTTTTAAATTCTAGCTGTAATAATTTTTGCATCCTTAAATAAGGGTATCATATTGATATTTGATATCCGCTGCCGCACATGTATTCGACTTCGAGCTTTTGTTAGCGATGAATTTCGAAAGGCTTTGGTTTTACTGGCGCCTACCTGCCAGTTGATTAATCAATGAAATCGCCTGGGCTACTTCAATATGAAAACCGTTGTAGGCGACGTTACCCGCTGGATCGATAATGACTACCCAGGGCGTGCCGCCCGAACGGTAATTTCGCATGATCTCGGGGGCTTCGCGGGTGGTGGGATTGCCGGCTGCATGTGCCATGGGGATATTTAAGACATATTTCAATTGGTTTTTCCGAAGTTTATCCTGCGTATTGAAATTATATCCTTCAAAGACAGTTTGAACACCCAAAAACCTTACCAGATCGTTGCCTTTAAATGTTTCTGTTAATTTTTTTAAAGTTGGGAACCCCATCTTTTGACATCCCGGTCACCAATCTTGAAAAAAATAGAGATAAACGACCTTGCCACGATATTTTATTAAGCGGATGGGAGCTATTTCTGCCCCGTTTTCATCGATCCATGAATTCAAATATATCTCAGGTGCTTTTTGGCCCAGGATGCCGTAATGTGAACTTGCTGCTACACTGCGCACGCCGATCATAGCGCTTGACCTAAAGAACTGGCTCACTTGAGGCAGCAAAAGCGTCCCCATACTCGTTAAAAAAATGATCATGCCGATTATGCGCATAGATTTAAATGTTTGTATCAATATCACGGGTTCACCTTTAATTGATTGGATAGCTGGTCTTTTTGATAGCTTTAAAATCAAATCTAATCATTATTAGAAACAGCGCTGAGGATTACTGAAATTATAAAAAATAGACAAAAATTTTACAAAAATATATTTGGATTATAGCCGATAATATACTGATTGTTAAAAATCCAATAAATTCAGTTTGACAGACAATATTATGGCTATATTTTAATTTT
>JASJAZ010000268.1 GCA_030066785.1 Desulfobacterales bacterium
AATCCCTCCAGGGCATCGCCGAGGGTGTCGACCGGGTGCTGAACCTGGCCACCCTGGGCCATATGAGCAATTTCACGGTGACGGAATCCATGTTCGAAGCCATCAATGTCAGGGGCGCCCTGAATGTGATGCAGGAAGCCCTGCTGGCCGGAGTGCCCCGCGTGGTGCACTGCAGCTCGGTGGCGGCCATGGGAATCTGCGCCGATGTCCCGGCGACCGAAGAAAGCCGCTGCAATCCCCATCACCCCTATGGCCGCAGCAAGCTCGCGGCCGAACAGAAAATCGAAGACATGATCGCCGATCACGATCTGCCGGCGGTGGTCGTCCGCTTCTCGATGGTCTACGGCCCCGGCGACCCGCGCGACATCCTCAAACTGACGCGTATGACGAAAAAGGGGCTTTTCCCCAAAGTCGGTTCACGCCCCAAACTGACCCCGCTCATTCATGTTCGGGATGCCGTCGAGGGGGTTCTGCGAGCCGCTCAAAAGGGGCGCATCGGCGAAACCTATCTGATCACGAACCGGGAGTCGATTCCCTTTGACGACATTCGGCGTACCTTGCAGAAAGCTTTGAACGTAAAGCGTTTACCGCTGTATGTCCCCGAGTGGGCCGCCCTTGCCGCGGCCTCGTTCATCGAGAAGGGTTTTGCCCTGATCGGCAAATCCCCACCGGTGGCGCGCAAGAATATCGAATCGACCCTTGCCGACCGCGTCTTCTCGATCGCCAAGGCGGAAAAGGAATTGGGGTTCGAGCCTCAAATCGATCCGGAGCAAGGGCTTCGTGAAACCGTCGCCTGGTACCGCCAACGAGGGTGGGTCTAATCCACGACCTAATCCGGCGACCGCCAGCCGCGGTCAGGACCAGAGGAAAATGAAGACCAATAAAGAAGTTGAAGTATTCGGGGTAACGTACGATCGCTACGTGCTGCTCCAACTCCATCGCATCATGACCCAAACCCTGGGCCTGGAAACCGTGGTCGAGATGCCCAGCCACGGGGCCAAGGCCGCTGGATCGCTCTACTCCATCGGCTTCGGGTTGAGTGGCTGCCAGGTGACACTGGTCAATCCGGAAATGGAGATGCTGGACGGATGGACCCAGCTGGGCATCGCCGACAAGGTCAACGCCAAAACCAATGAAGACGTCTGTGCCACTTCTTTCGCAGACGACAGCTTCGACATCGCCTGGAATTTTGTCACCTGGACCGCGCTCTCCCATCCGGAACGCTACCTGCGGGAGCTGCGCCGCATCTCCAAAGGCTACGTCATGCTGGTGACGTGCAACAACATGCAGCCCGGCTACCCCTGGCATCGCTTTCTACACGCCTGGTACGGTTTCCCGTGGACCCATGGCGAAAATCGCTATAACTACATCCATCAGGTGCTGCGCCTTTTTCGCCGAACCGGCATGGCGGTGGTCGAATATGGCGCCATCGACACACCCGGCTGGCCCGACCCGAGCGGTCCGCGCGACGTCCGGTTGCACCGCCGCTACGGATCGGCCGGTCATAACCTTTACGAAACCCAACCGGAATGGGACGTCCCCCTATTGGGCTATGTTAAGTCGGGAAGATACCCCGGTTGGATGAAAGCGCTGGGCAAATGGGACATGGCCTTCCGTAAAGGCATTTTCAAGCTGCCGCTCAGCCATCTTTTCTACGTCATCGGCAGGAAGTGATGCTTTGCCCGGCAAGGCCGATCCAAGCGAACCACCTTTGACAGGCGCGTACGCCTACCGTGGTTTGCCACAGGTTGTGAGATGGGGTGGAAAAAAGGTTCTACAGTCGTAACGCGAACCGTTTAGGATCTTTTCTACCGTCGAAGCCGTCGGTCGGCCTTCACGGTGATGGTAGGAGGCAATCGCAACCTGTGGTCGCAATTCCGCCAGGGTCTTTCGGGCACCCTGAAGGGCTTCAATTTCCGCACCCTCGATATCCATTTTAATAAAATCAATCTTGGTCAGTTTGAGTTCCTTTACGAGGGTATCGATCGTCGTACACTCAATCTTTACTTCATTATCGTTCGGTATCGGTTTGGCTTGTTCGCCTTTAAGCCGGCATGATATCGTTTCCTCAAATGTTTCGAGTGAGAAAACCCCGGCCTCGTTCCAAAGGCCTTTATTAATGGCCACAACATTTCCAAGATTAAATCGATCGATCCTTTCAAGCAGCACTTGGTACGATGCTTCAAATGGCTCCAGGCACACGACCAGACCTTTTGGTCCGACCAAGCGAGAAAACAGGATTGCACAATTTCCGATGTGCGCACCGCAGTCTATGACCACCCCGTCATTTTTCCCGGGGTAGCACTTCGCATAGATCCCATAGGAAAAAGGTAGCCTTGAGAGAATAAACAGCGGCAGATAGTTTAGAATCCCGGTGAACAACGAATCGACCAACCCTTGGGGCAGGACGCTAAATAGCCTGGCTAATAAGCTTGTAATTATTCTGGTTAGCATTTCGGTTTAGGCGAATATAATCAGGTGTTCGGTCATTAAACTATTAACTCCGTTTTTCTGCAATTCGTTTAAATAGGTTTTCATATCGCGTGAGCATCTTTCGGTAGCTTTGATGCCGTTCTGACTTTTCATATCCGGCCTGAGCCATCTGCTTTGCTTCACCCGGATGACCAATCATATACCTTACCGCATCTGCAAAAGCCTCGCTATCTGTTGGTGAACAGAGGAGGCCGGTTTTTCCATGTTCAACTAACTCAGGGATACCACCTACTTTAGAAGCAATGACCGGAGTGCGGCAATACATGGCCTCAAGTATGGTTAAAGGGCTGTTATCCGCCATGCTGGGAAGTACAAATAAATCGGCAGATCGATATAATGGCAGCATTTCTTTACGAGAGATATTTTCAACAAATGTAGCGCTTACCTTTATATCATCAGGCAGTTCGATCTCATCGCCTACATAAAGTAAATGAATTTCATCTTTAATATCTTCAAGTTGTCGAAGCGTTTCGCAAAAAATGCTCCATCCCTTGCGCCACGCCGGAAGGCTACCAGCAAGTCGTTTCCCACCAGAAAACAAAATGGTCTTTTTACCAGGCACAGCGTAATTGAGGTGAATTTCTTTATCATTATGGCGCTTAAATAAATCCTCATCAATAGCAAGAGGGATATGCTCAATTGTTTTTTTGGAGAGACTGCTTTCTATCAGATTATTGCACATCCAACTGGAAGGACACGTAATAACGAAGTCATTTAATTTGTATGCGGCCTCTTTTAGGAACCGATTGGCGATCACGATGGATTGTGGCCAATTGGGACATTCGGCACATTTCTGTTTAAATTTAGCACACGTGTTAGGTTCGGGCCACCCGATCATGCAAATTGGCCAGACATCATGAAGCGTCCAGACGATCGGATAGATTTTAGAATAAAAAAGAATCGCCAAAGAAAAGGACTGCAGATTGATATTATGTAAATGGATTATATCAGGTTGATGCCGAAATAATATGTTTTTTAATTTATAAAGAATGTAAGGATTGAAATAGTGATAAATAGCCGTTTTCTTCGTTTGTTGTAGTGTTTCGACACGATAGCCGTCCTGCTGGTATTTTTGGCCTCTTGGGCCGATTGTACAGTAAACGACATCATGGCCAAGTTTAGCAAGCCCCTTGCAGATATCCATTGCGTGGATTGAGGCTCCGCCGTGATGGTAAGCCGCATTTAATTCAAGGATTTTCATGCCATTAAATGATGACTTTTATCAGTTAGAATATTTAACTATACTTAAAAAGGCTTTTGCGGTGTAATATCATATATTATCCAATAGGATAGTATCAATGCCGGCAAATTTAGTGTTCAATGCTCGGTGAGAAAACGGATAGAATAATGTTATATATGATGAAATGATACCTTTCCAAGCAACGTGGAAAATTCAACCTGCTAGGCAAAATGATTATTTCGAAGCAACAATGAAGATATCAGGGAAAATGCGAAATCGCGAAATCAACTTAATCACTTTTTTCCGGTACCTTAATTTTGGAATGCTTGCAGCGAAGCATTCCATTATAATTACTAATGCATAAAAAATTGATGTTGATACTTTTCCATCCCTTGAAAAAATTTTGATAATTGACCTTCTTGAGCCTGTTAACACAATTCCTACCTTTGAAAAGCCTGCACGCCTTACAATTTTTCTGATTTCATAAAATGTCATCTCTCGCAAGTGCATCCCCATAGTGGTTTCGCATTTGAATATTTTAGAGATATCATGGGGGCCCGTATATTTATGGGGAACTCTAAAAATATATTTGCCTTTCGGTTTTATAATTTCATAAGCCCCTCTAAAATGGCCTTGCGTGTCATCAGGGTGAATATGCTCGATTACTTGATCAGAAATTACAACATCATATGAATTGTGTTGTTCATAATTTCCGAGATGCACACCATCACTGTTCCGCCAATTCACCTTATTTTTTGAATACTTTTCCCCGCGTTCTTGTGTAATTTCGGTAGCTGTGCACGAGTATCCGTTTCGGGCCAAATATGTTATTAATTCTGCCTTCCCGGAACCAACCTCATAGATTTTTTTCGGTTTATCGTTAGATCCAATCAAAGCTAACCATACCCGATAGTCTTTTTCTCTTTCCAAATATGAAATTTTCTCAGTAGCATATTCATTCAGCCACTTGAGTTCTGAATATAGTCTTGAATAGCATTCCTCAAAAACCTTGTGTCTATTTTCAGAATGTGAATTTATCAATTTCTGCGTTAACCTTTTTTCTAATTCCCAATGACGCAGTATCATTTCTTCAGAAATAGGCGCCTCGGATGATATGCCATAATTACTTTTGTAACGTTCGATTAATTCCTTCCCAGCGGGTTCATTCATAGCCATAATTTCTCAGCAATTCTTAATTATTAGCACAGGATTGTTTAACCAATTCATATTTTTTTACGTCCAATGGATTGTTCCCATCGATACTGAATATCCGTTTGCTCGCGTATTGTGATATTAGATAGTTTGTTACCGTCGTTCCTCCACATTTAGGGACATGCTCAAATAGTACCCTTTGTGGAGTTGGTATTAGAAAATTTCGAGCTTTGCATAAAAAACTATGCATATCAATCTCATTTATTCCACAATTTAGCCATATGATTCCGACTATTTCAGTGAAGACACCCATACTCTTCCTGATAGGAAGTATGACAGGTATTAAATAATCAATTTGAAACCCATAAAATTTGTGTAATATTTTTGATACCTAACGACAACTCGGATGAGAAAGTCACCAATGCAAGTTATTTTTACTTTTTAAAATATTTAACCTGTAA
>JASJAZ010000269.1 GCA_030066785.1 Desulfobacterales bacterium
GCCAGGAGAAAAGAAGACGAGAACATCTTCAGCTCGGTGTTGTTTTCCAACAGCTTAGTTTGAAACTGCGAGTGAAGCAATGCTTTATTTAAAGGAGGTCTTCCATGCCATCAGACAGCCGATCCCATCCGATGTTATCATCCCTGCCGCCTGTAAAAGCTAAAAAAGGCAAAATCGTATCCGCCCAAGAAGCTGTGCAAGTCATTCGCGATGGTGATACGGTGGCCACCGGCGGTTTTGTGGGTATCGGGTTTCCCGAAGAAATCGCCATTCAACTGGAAGCCTACTATCAGGCTCACCAGAAGCCGCGCAATTTAACTTTGGTGTATGCCGCCGGACAAGGTGACGGGGCCGAGCGGGGACTTAATCATTTAGGGCACAAAGGATTGGTGCGCAAAGTCATTGGCGGCCATTGGGGCCTGGTGCCGAAACTGCAGCAATTAGCCATCAATAATGAGATAGAAGCTTATAATCTGCCCCAGGGCGTCATTTCGCATATGTACCGCGACATTGCCGCCCACAAACCTCGGACGATCACCTCGGTTGGGTTGGAAACATTTGTGGATCCCCGCAATGGGGGTGGCAAAATTAATAACCGCACATCCGAGGATATTGTGGAGTTGATCAATTTTGACGATCAGGAATATCTGGCATACAAGACGTTTCCCATAAATGTGGCCATTTTGCGCGGTACCACCGCTGATACAGATGGTAATATCAGTATGGAAAAAGAAGCCTTGACCCTTGAGTCGCTGGCCATTGCCACGGCTGCCAAAAATTCCGGAGGGTTTGTGATTGTTCAGGTTGAGCGGGTTGCCGATAGCGGGACCTTAAATGCACGGCAGGTCAAAATTCCAGGCATCATGGTGGACTGTGTGGTGGTGTCAAAACCAGAAAACCACTGGCAAACCTTTGCAGAAGTCTACAATCCAGCCTTCAGCAGTGAAGTTAAGGTTCCCATGCAATCCATAGCGACCATGGCACTGGATGCACGCAAGATTATCGCGCGACGAGCCGCCTTTGAGCTGCAAGCCAACAGCGTGGTCAATCTGGGTATCGGCATGCCGGAGGGCGTGGCCAATGTCGCTAATGAAGAAAAAATTCTGGATTACATCACATTAACGGCAGAGCCGGGGGTTATTGGCGGTGTGCCGGCCGGAGGGCTGAATTTTGGTGCGGCCACCAACACCGAAGCGGTTATCGATCAGCCCAATCAATTTGATTTCTATGACGGTGGCGGTTTGGATCTTGCATTTCTGGGCCTGGCGCAGGCCGACCAAGAGGGCAATTTAAACGTCAGCAAATTTGGGCCCAAGTTAGCCGGGGCCGGTGGATTTATCAATATTAGCCAAAATGCCAAAAAGGTGATTTTTCTGGGAACCTTTACCGCCGCAGGGCTTAAGATTGATGTGCGTGATGATCAATTGAACATCCAGCAGGAGGGTAAGGTCCATAAATTTGTCAAGCAAGTGGAGCATGTGACGTTTAGCGGTGCCTATGCGGTTCGAAACAAACAGCCGGTGCTGTATGTCACCGAGCGCTGCGTTTTTGAATTGACCGGCGAGGGAATGCGGTTAATCGAAATAGCGCCGGGAGTGGATTTAGACCAAGATATTTTGGCCAGCATGCAATTTGAGCCAATCATTGAGGAACCGTTGACCCGGATGGATGCCCGCCTATTTAAACCTGAACCGATGAAGCTTCAGGACGATTTGTTGACGCTGCAACTTGAAGACCGGCTAAGCTATGATCCCGCTGAGAATGTCTTTTTTGTCAATTTTGAAGGCTTTGCCGTTAAGAATCTTCAAACGGTGCAGGAGATTGAAGCCGCTGTGGAGAAAATATTGGCGCCGGTCCAGAAAAAAGTCTATACCATTGTGAACTATGACAATTTCACGATTTTGCCCGACCTGGTTGATGACTACACAGATATGGTCAAGCGACTGGTAGATCGGTTTTATTCGAGCGTTACCCGCTATACCACCAGTACCTTTTTACGCATGAAGCTCGGTGATGCGCTGCAAAAACGGGATGTGGCACCTCACATCTATGAAAGCAGGCAGGCAGCGCATCAAAAGCTCAAGCCAGGTCAATGATATAAAACGCTACGTTGATCAACACGGGACACAGCGATTGACGCCCCTTTTTTGATTGCGAATCAAGCCGTAGTGTAGCAAAAAGTCTACACTTCGACTGTTTACGTCTTTCATCTTTCCATCATGAGGAGGATTCTATGGATATCGGTAGCCTTTTTTCCAGACATGCCCGGTATCGGCCGGATCACTTGGCCATTGTTTTTGAAGATCAGCGACTCACCTACCAAGAATTAAACCAGAGTATCAACCGCTTGGCCAACGCCCTGCTGGATCTGGGGGTTCGAAAAGGCGACAAGGTCGCCACCATTCTTCCCAACAGCCTGGAGCTGTATGAAACTTATTGGGCGGTCGGAAAAATCGGGGCTGTGGTGGTGCCCATGAGCACCCTCTTGCGCGCTCAGGCCCTAAAAAATCTACTGCAAGATTCCGACAGCGTTGTGGTTATCAGCAACGACAGCTTTCGATCCACCTTGGATGCAATCCGGCCTGAGCTTACCAATATCGCCAACGATCGTTGGCTTCTGATCGACCATCAAGGCGATGACCGCTATCAGGATTACCACGCACTTAAAAAGGCTGCTGGCGATCATGAGCCGCCCGGCATCCAAGTAGATCCAAAAGATCCGTTTAACATCATGTACAGCAGTGGCACCACCGGTGCACCCAAAGGTATTGTGCATACGCATCGGATCCGGGCCTCTTATTGTACCTCTTTTGCAGCCGCCTACCGCATGCAGCCTGAGAGTGTTACCCTGCATGCGGGGGCCATTGTTTTCAACGGTTGTTTTGTTGACCTGATGCCGACTGTTTTTTTAGGCGCCACCTACATTTTGCTGCCGGCCTTTGACCCGGAAAGCTACATTGAAACCATCGCCCGTGAAAAGGTGACCCATGTGATTCTGGTGCCATCCCAGATTATCGCGTTGCTAAATTCACCCCGCTTTTCCGCCAAGAAACTGGCATCGCTGGAAATGATTTTAACCTTGGGAGCGCCCCTGCATATGGAGCACAAGGAAGCACTCAATATGTATCTGCCGGGGCGGTTTTATGAACTCTATGGGTTAACCGAAGGCTTCATTACGGTTTTGGATAAAAATGATTACCACCGTAAACCACAATCGGTGGGCGTGCCACTGCCGTTTTCTGAGATGCGGATTATGGATACCAATTGTCAAGAAGTGCCGACGGGTGAGGTGGGCGAGATTTGCGGCAAAGGACCCCACTTAATGCCGGGCTATTACAAACGCCCGGATCTTACCGAAAAGGCGGTTATTGATGGCTGGTTGCATTCCGGTGATATGGGCTACGTGGATGAAGATGGTTTTCTGTATTTAGTGGATCGTAAAAAGGATCTCATCATATCCGGAGGCGTCAATGTCTATCCGCGCGATATCGAGGAGATAATCGTTCAGCATCCCGATGTACAGGAGGTGGCCGTATTTGGCATACCACATGAAAAATGGGGCGAGACGCCGATGGCCGCCGTTATTCTCAACCAGCCCGGCGCAATTTCTGAAAGCGATTTGGTGGCGTGGGTCAATGACAGGGTAGAAGCAAAATTTCAACGCATCGCTACCGTGGCATTTATGGACGATTTTCCCCGCAATGTTGCCGGCAAGACGCTTAAGCGTGAAATGCGGGATGCGTATTGGAAAAAAACCGGACAAAAACTGTAAACCGGCTGAGTAGCAAAAAAGGGTTACAGCGCAGGGTCGCAAAAGATTCAAGCGACTGAAGCCGAAAGGCCGTATTTTTTGAGCTTCTTATACAGCAGGGTTCGATGAATGCCCAACAACCGCGCCGCCCGGGCTTTATTGTAAGAAGCCTCCTGCAATGCCCTTTGAATGGCTTCTTTTTCGGAACGCGCCTGCATTTCCCGTAAAGACGAACCGCGATCTGAAATTGCCTCGGTTCTGGCATGCTGCAGGTAGAAGGGCAGATCCTGTAGGTCAACTATTTCGCCGGCTAAAGAAGACATGGCTCTTTCCAATACATTGGAGAGCTCACGCACATTTCCCGGCCAATCATAGTGTTTGAGTGCGTCTTGAGCATCTTTCGCCAATTTCACTTTTGATAAGGCAGCTTCCTGGGCCAAACTGGACAATAGGTGGCGTGCAATCGGTATAATGTCGCTGCGGCGTCGGCGCAATGGTTTCACATCCAGGTGGATCACATTTAATCGATAAAATAAATCCTTGCGAAATTTGCCTTGTTGAATCATCTCTTCCAGGTTCTGGTTGGTGGCGGCAATTAGGCGAAAATCAGATTGTACAATGCTCGTACCGCCAACCCTTTCAAATTCTTTATCTTCCAGTACCCGCAGCAGCTTCGGTTGCATGTCCAGGGGCAGGTCGCCGATTTCATCCAGGAAAATGGTGCCCTGGTGGGCTAAATCAAACTTGCCGGGTTTACCTTTGGATTTGGCGCCGGTAAATGCGCCTTTTTCATATCCGAATAACTCGGACTCCAGCAGGTCCCTGGGGATGGCGGCACAGTTGATTCGCACAAATGGATAAATTTTGCGAGGACTGGCATGATGAATTGCCTGGGCAAACAGTTCTTTGCCGGTGCCGCTTTCGCCCGAGATTAAAACAGGAAATTGATTGGTAGAAGCATTCAATGCTTCTTTTTTTAATTGCTTGATGGATCGACTGTTGCCAATAATGCTATCGAGCGTGTAGCGGGTGGATCGCAAGTTAATGAGTTCCTGCTCATACAACTTTACCTTGGATTCCAGCAAAGAGAGTTTTTTGGCAAGTCTACCCACATCACGGACGTCTTTGAAGGTCACCTGTCCGAATACCGCAATAACCCGCCCGTCTTTCCAAATGGGAATACGCTGAACCACCATATCCTGGCCTTTGATGCGGTGACTAAGGTTGATTTCCGGTTTGCCGGTTTGGGCGACGATGTGCATGCGACTGTTTTCCACAGCTGCGGTGCAATGCTTACCGATCTGTGTTTGCGGATCGAGCCCTAAAAATTGGCCATACGGTTTGTTGAAATGGGTAATGTAGCCATCGGCATCGGTCACCATCACACCGTTGTGAATGCTATCGAGAATCAATTCAAACATCTCGATCTGCGAGCGTAGCTTTTTTAATTCTGATTGGTGTCTCTTGGATGTTTGCATGATGAAAATCTCCAAAGGGTTTTAGCCAAATACACAGCTGCATCAC
>JASJAZ010000067.1 GCA_030066785.1 Desulfobacterales bacterium
TCACGGATGAAGTTCATGTTCATCTGCTCATCAATGGCAAAGCCGTCGGTACCGACCTGGCAGACTTCTTCCATTACCTTGGTGGCATCGCCACAGATAAAAAAGGAAGAAGTAAATCCGGCATCCGCGATGACCTTATTGGCCGCCTGGCTGTTGGGCGTCACATACTCACGGAATGTTTCAGCCTTAATTTGTGAGGCCACAGGATCGACATTAGCGATAATTTCACAACCCATTTCAGCATAAAATTCAGCTGAACGCGCGCCGATTTCACCGGCAAACTTGCAAACTTCGGCTGCGAATTCGGGGTTTTTATAAACATCGGTGAAAATCCGGACTCCGGCTAAATGACTTGCCAGGGTTAAGGGTCCACAGAAAAGCCCCATCAACACACAATCTAATTCATCCAGTTGGGGTTTGGCAATTTTGGCAGCTTCATAAAGGACGGGCCAACGGCCATCGTCCTTGTTGGGCATTTTGAGGCCGGCTTCGGCGGGTGTTTTATCCGAGCAGGGATGGGTTTTTACAGAAGGAACATTGTCTTCCCACCATTTAAGCTCGCATCCAACTGCATTGGCTTCTACAGAAAGGTCAAATACCAAGGGAATGCCGTCGGCTTTATACCTTTTGGCGGTCTCTACTACGCCTTTTGCCAACAGCTCCGGATCCTGGAGCATTTTATCGGCAGGTTCATTGATAATAAACGCACAATGGACCCCCGCATAAGGTACCCAGGGTGGAATGTCCGTCATTTTACCCCGGTAGGCATCAATCAATCGTTGTTTAGCCATGTGTTGTCTCCTTTCTTTGGCTTGTTCGGTAAAAGGTTCCTACAAGCTTTGCCTATGAATACGCGTTTATCACCCCCCCTCCAAAATTTGTGTTGTGTGTGGGCACCTTAACGGTATGCTGCTCAACAAATCAGCAGCGCTTTCAGAAAAATCAGTGCAACTAATATGTCAAAGGTGCCTAAGGTTCGCAAGGTATTTCTCAATGAATTGCTTTGAGTTTGATTATAATGAATAACCTTGCACAGGTACGTGAGATTTAACGCTTTTACTCCAAAAGAATAATGGCAAAATAATTATAATCTTGGTGATTACTGGTGGCGACCCTGGTGGTCAATCCCAGCTTCTTTAACGTTCCTATCACATCAATACCGAAAGATTCCACCGACGGACGTTTTTCCTGGGGGAAGCGGCAGTCTTCCGGATAAGCGCACTCTTTGCACAATGCGCAACATTCACCGACCAGGCTAAAGGCCTTGTAATAGCCTTCCAAAAACAACATCCGTTCTATGCTGATGGTGCCTTTCCAGCAGCGGACCTGACTGACCCGTTTGCGTCCATTGTTCATGTAAAAATCGGTGCAGTTCTTGCTGCCCACCAGCAGAAGGGCCATTGAGTATTCACCGAGAATCGATTTGACCTTTTCAGAAGATGGTGTGGCCGGCGGGCAGGTCCAATTGGTGTTATATTTGTTGCAACCGTAACGGCATTTCAAATGAACCCAATCCGCCACAATGATTTGCTGTGTGCTGATCGGAAAAACGGCGCTCAGACCATTGGGCCTGCCCCGTTTAAGGAGTCGTTGGGTCAGCTCATAGGAAATACCGGCATCATCTTTAAAAGGGATGACTTTTTTTTGTTCCACCACAGTTACACCTCTTGGTTGACGAATTGGATGCAGACGGGTCGCGGCAGGGCCATCTCCAGCGCCACTTCCACGGTTTTCAATACGGCTGCCGGAATCACACAAGACGGGTGGCAGCCTGATTTTTCAGCCGCAATGTAGACCGGGTTGCGGGTCAAGGGCATAAACAATTCTTTGAGTGACATTTGCCCGATTTGTTCAGCCAACTGCTGAATCTGGCGGCACTCCGAATCGGAAATTGCCAGTGCGACTGAACGTTTATCGATGCGGCGTACTATTATCCGGCATTCAAACCCACAGATGCCCGGTGTTACAGCTACACAGGTTTCGTCTGGCTGACAGGGCCCGGCACTTTCTATAATATCGCAAAGATTCGTTTTGTTCGCCATAGTACCTTTCAACCAAACTGATGGAGGCTTGGTCGCCCACAGCTATAACCTTTTGAGGCCGCTGCGGGCGCCAGATTACCCCCACTTCCATCCAGCGTTAATGCATCACTGTTTCAGAATTTCTTCCGGTACGATGCCTTTTAGGTGCGGAAATTCATCGGTCATATGCGGCAGTTGCATGGCCTCCATGAAATCCTGCTGGAAGGTTTCTTCAACCGTTAACTCAATGTATTCAACATTGCGCGAGCACCAATTGGCCTCGATCCGTTTCTTTACGTTCAATAATGCTGCGCGGCAGCCGTCGCCGGCCGCATTGCCCACACTTTGGATCATTTCGATTTCGCAGTCGGGAAACAGCCCCATGATCAGCGCCTTGGTGCGGTCCACGTGGGTGCCGAAGGCACCGGCAATTTTGACCTTGTCCACCTTTTCCAGACCCATGCGCTTGACCATGAGTTTGCAGCCGGCATAGAGGGCGCCCTTGGCCAGTTGAATCTGGCGGACGTCCTTCTGGGTTATAACGATGTCCTTGTCGATACTCGATTCCTCGGCCCAGGCCAACACAAATTCCGGCTGTTTGTTATCCGGATTAATGCGGAAGCGCGGATGATCCTTAAGGCCCTTTTTATTAAACACCCCGCTTTTAGTGATCACGGCACTGGTGTATAATTCTGCCAAGACGTCCAGGATGCCCGAACCGCAGATGCCTTTGGCTTTCATATCTTTAGGCTCGGAGTACTTGCGCCAGGCGTCGCGACCAATGACCTTGTAATTAACCTCTTTGGTCTCAGGATCGATTTCGATACGTTCCATAGCACCCGGGGCCGCGCGCATGCCAAAGGAAAGCTGAGCACCTTCCAAGGCCGGTCCCGTTGCACAGGAAGACGATATCAACTTATGCCGGTTGCCAAGCACCAGTTCACCATTGGTGCCGATGTCGATGATCAGCTGGTTTTCTTCATGCTTATAAGGTTCTTCGGCGATTAGCACACCCACATTGTCAGCGCCCACAAAACCGGCTTCGTTGGGCAGTACGAACATGTAAGAGGACGGATTAATTTGGACGCCCAAATCGCGTGCTTTAATGTCCATACTATGATGAATAACCGGCGGAAACGGTGCCAGGCCTACGTACTCAGGATTAAGGCCCAGTAAAATGTGATGCATGGCCGTATTAAAGCCGATGGTAATATCTTCGATATCATTACGGGTCAGGCGCAGATAGGTTTTACCCTCTTCGGGCACCTCCACATATTCGGTCGGTCCTTCTTCGCCCTTTTTCTTTTTCTTCTTTTTCTTGGGTGGATAGGTGTTGGCGATGGCTTTTTCGATCAAATCGTTCAGCCCTTCAATAATGTCATCGCTCATGCGCTGCAAACCATCCGGTGTGGTCATGTGAAAGGTGATGCGCGCCATGACATCTTCGCCGTATTTACACTGGGGGTTCATCATCGATACGGTGTCGATGACTTCCATGGTGGTCAGATCACAGAAATAGGCGGCTACCGTGGTGGTGCCTACATCGATGGCCAGGCCGTACGCTTTTTCGACCTTGCCCGGCCGCACCCTGATCACTTCTTTATTGTTCCACACACTGACCGTCACGGCCCATTTACCTTCGCGAAGTGCTTCCGGCAGGGTGCGCAACGTAAAAATGTCGATGGTCAAATCCTGCAGACCATATTCACGTTCCAGGCCCCGGCAAATGCGTTCAAAGTCCCCGGTGGGCTCTTCAAAAGTCGGTGGGTCGACTTCGACATAATACAGTCGAATAGCAGGGTTATGGTCGATATGAATATCACGGGCGGCCTTGCTGACCACCTGCTTGCCGGCACGCGATTCTTCGGGTACAAACACCAGGAGATCGCCTTCTACCAGCGCCACACAGCCCAAGCGTAACCCTTTTTCGCGTTGCGCCTCGGTAATAAATTTTTCTTCCTCTTCCTGCCAGGCGGTTACATTGTCTTTGCTGGAGGTAACGCCATATTTTTCAAAATGACCTTCCTCAATGCGCACAATGCATTTACCGCAGACCTTCTTTTCACCGCAAAGGGCTTCAATATCGACACCCAACAGTCTTGAGGCTTCAATTAAGGTGACTCCTTTAGGAACTTCACCCCTCCGTCCGGAAGGTTGGAATATCACCATTGCCTTGTCATCATCCATGCGATAAAGTCCTCCTCCATCGTGCCAACCGCAATTTCTTGGCACTACGCTAATAGTGAATAAAAATGCAATGCCGGGCAGGTTTTGGCTGTTACCAAAACCGCCCGGTTTTTGTTTTTAGCAGTGGTCTTATTTTTTCTGCATTTCACGCAAACGGCCGATCATTTTGATACCCTCGGAAACCGCGTTGCCGGCGGATTCAGCGTAACCGTCGGCGCCAAAAAGATTGGCAACATCCTTGGTGACCGGGGCGCCGCCGAGCATGATGGCCACATTGGGATTTTTCTCTTTGATCATGGCAATAACTTTTTTCATACCCAACATGGTAGTGGTCATCATGGCCGACATGGCCACCACTTCCGAATCGGTGCGCAGCTGTTCTTCCACGAAGTTTTCCAGGGGAACGTCACGGCCCAGATCGTGAACATCCCAGCCGGCCACGTCAAACATCATTTTGACAAGGTTTTTGCCAATGTCATGCACGTCGCCCTGAATGGAACCGATGACCACCTGGGCATTCAGGCCGCCTTCTTGCTTCGGAACATGTGGCCGCAGTATAGCCAGGCCGCCATAAAGCGCATCCGCGCACATCAGAACTTCCGGCACGAAATATTCGTTGCGGTCATACATTTCACCGACCACTTCCATTCCAGCCGCCAGGCCGTCCATAATGCCCTCCAGCGCTTCCAATTTATCGTCCACCCATGCCTGGGCGGCTTCCTTAACTTCATCTTCCTGGTATTCGATCACACCATTTTTCAATTGTTCTATCAGTTCCTCTTTAGTCGCCATGAGATTGCCTCCTAATTAAAATTTATTTGGTAGCAGGGTTGTTGGTTCGATTTCTAAAGAATAATCACTTTTACGCACATTTGAACTACAGTCTTCCCACCGCCGGACTCGGTTTGGCACCATACTCGTGAGTGGTATCCACCGCCGCTTTCATGTTCTCTTCGATGATGGCCGGCCACAGGTCGCAACCCGGCATCACGGCATCCATGCCACCATCGATGATGCCTTTAATATGTTCGATGGTCTGCTCTTTCTTCGTCTTGGGGTCACAGGTCATCGTATAGGTGTCCACGTTGCCCATAAACAGAACATCGGATCCCAGGATTTCGCGGCCTTTTTTGACATCGCATTTAATATCCACCGTCAGTCCGTCGGCGCCACATTCATTCATCATGGCCAGCAACGGCTCGGTCTGGCCGCAAATATGCAGCAATTTGGGTGATTCCCAGGCCGCCAGAATACGGGTCAGGCGCGGTTGAATGAATTCTTTGAAAGTACGCGGGCTTAGCAGGTCAGCCGCCACACCCGGTTCACGCAGGGTGATGTAGTCGCAGCCGGCATCTTGCAAAAACTTACCGATTCCGATGATCATGTCGGTTAATTGATCCAGTACGTTGGCAACCAATTCTTTTTGCTTGAAAACCCCTTTGAGCATCAAATCCAGTTCCAGCATTTGGCCGGCCTGGGTAAATGGGCCCAGCTGCCAGCAGCCGATGGGCAGTTCCGGAGCCTCTTTTTTTATGATTTGAATGGCTTCGGGTAAAAACTTTAAGCGTCCCTTTTCCCAGATGTTATCCGGAATCGTCACTTCTTCCAAAGTCGACCACATTTTGTTGGGAATAGTCGGATATAAAATATCCTCTGAGTCTTCGTACAGACTGATGGTGTTGCCCACCGCTTCGGACTCCATGGTCATGTCGTAGGGGATTACCACGCAGTCAAAATCCATCAGACGGGCGGACCAGATGGCCGACATGGCCATGCGTTCCGCATCAGTGTGAATGGTAGGGAAATTAACACCGGCTTTTTCAATACCCGGCATCACCACCATGCCCATGCCGCTAAAAAAAGGCATGGTATCAATTGGTTCCTTGCGCAACAATCGCATAACACGTTCTTTCGGCGTAAGTTCTGCCATCGTTTACCTCCTTTCTAAATTTAAAATAATTTTAAAATTATTAAGCTAATGATTTTAATTGCTCGACAAAATCCGGAAACAGTTTAAACAGCGGGTGATTGGGGTCTGTCGGTAATTTTTTGGTTTCAGCAAAGACCGCGGTGGCCAAAAATGCTTCGGCCTCAGCCACGGCCGGCAATATCCGGGTGGCACCGGCCATGGGTCCGGAAAAAATCATGTCATGATAAAAGAAAGCTGAAAGTGATTCCAGAGCGGCATCGGTGGCCGACCAGCCTTTGAATTCCCACATATCTTTAAAGCGTTTCAAATCCATATAGGAGCCATTGCTGGGAGCGCTGGCGGCGGGATATCCCCATTTTTCTTTCACCATTTTATTGGCAATGCTGCAAAAGGCGGTGGCCGGTCCGTTCATGACGGATGTATCCACAAAAATACTTTCAAAGTTGGCACCCACTTTTTCAATGGCGTCCAACAATTTTTGGGTGCCAGTGACGCGCCCGCTGGGCATTTGGTCTTCTTGGTCGAAGGCCACCAGCAAGACGTGTTTGACACCGATATCGGCGATTTCTTTAATTTCGGTTTCAAGGTCTTGTTCCCAGACGGTCAAGCTGTTGTAAAACATCCGATCGAGCAGGCCTTTTTCAGCGCAATAGGCAGCGCCTTCCAGTTTGGGTTTCATGACCCAGGCATCGATGCAAAACGGCATATCACTAACCGAGGAAACAAAATCGATGAAAAGCCTAAATTCTTTGCCATTGTTGGCAACGATGTCCGCCATGCCCGGAACACCGGTTTCTTCGGACAGCCGTTCCTGGGTTTTGAGCAGCTCCTCAGCGCGCTTTTCATCAAAACCCTCTTTGCGTTTGCCGGTAAACACCTTGTCGCCTTTCTGAAAAATTGAGCTGACACAGACGCAAGGGTATTCGCCCGGCTGGCCGCCAAATTTGACGCCTCCTACCTCACACACTTTTTGTTCGGTGCTTAATTGAAACATCCTGACCTCCTTATCTATTTGGGGCAAATTGGGGCAAAATTTTTGCTAATTTTACCCAGTTGGCATTTATGACTGTTAACAGGCATTAATAGCGAAGCGCGAGAGGTTTTAATATCGTCTAAAGGACGATTTTTATCGTCCAAAAGTCGATTTTTTGATTTATCACAGTTGATTTCACGAAGCGGTTTGCGGGATGGGAAATGGGTTCTTGGAGGTGATGTACAATAAACCCTTACGGTGGTCGCCAAAATAGCTAAAGATCAGGATCGACCAATCCCAATTGGATGGCAAAATGCACCAGTTTTACCGGGGTGTCAATGCTCAGTTTTTCCATGATATTGGCACGATGCGATTTAATGGTACTGATACTGACACACAGCATGTTAGCGATCTGCTTGGTGGAATGGCCCTCCGCAATTAGCTGAAACACTTCGCGTTCGCGATTGGAAAGTTGACTGTAACGTTCTGCGGTGGAAGAAGCTTTTTGGGGCGACAGGTAAGAATTGACCACCACTTTGGAAATAGAAGGGCTTAAAAAGGTTTCATCTTTCATGGCCGCATGAATCGCCCTGATAATATCCTGGCCACTGGAATCTTTTAAGAGATACCCGGAAACCCCGGCTTCCAGTAATTGATGGATGTAATGCTCCTGGGAATACATGGAAAGAATTAGGATTTTAGTTTTAGGCAGGTGTTTGCGTATCCGCTTGGCCGCTTCGATACCATTCATACGCGGCATGGCAATATCCATAATCACCACATCGGGCTTCAATTCTTTGGCGCGCTCGATGGCAATCCGACCGTTGGTAGCTTCACCAACGACCTTGATCCCCGGCTGTTCCTCTAAAAGGCGACTTAATCCCTGACGTACGATGGTATGGTCATCGGCCAATAAGATCTTAATGGATGGTTTCATGGGATGATTCGTCTGCAAATGGTATTTCGATTCGAATTCTGGTCCCGAATTTGGGTGTGCTGCGTAAATTAAAAGTTCCTCCCAACAGCGATGCGCGTTCGCGCATGCCGAGCAGCCCCAAGCTTTGTTTGTCTTTACCGATGATCTGATCATCAAATCCGAAACCGTCATCCTCGGCACTAAAAATGATCATGGGATAGCTTTTAATGATGGAGAGTCTAAAGGTTTCGGCGCCGGCATGTTTTAAGACATTGGTAAGCGTTTCCTGGCTGAAGCGATACAGGACGGTTTCGATATCGGGACTGATGCGGCCGTCGAAGCCGACCATATGAAATTCAATGCTAAGTCCAGAATGTTTCTCGATTTCATTAAAATAAAGATTCAAGGCAGGTTCCAGACCTAGATCGATCAAAAGGGTTGGATGTAGATGATACGAAAGGCGTCGGATTTCCGATGATGTGCGTTTCACCATTTTGCGTATTTCGCTGATATCCGTTTTAAGATCGCTGTCTGCGGATTCGATTTTTTCTTCCAGATGATCTAAGCTCAATTTTACGGCGGTTAACGACTGGCCGGCTTCATCATGCAATTCCCGCGCAATGCGCCGCCGCTCTTCCTCTTGGCTTTGAAATAATTTTTCAGTTAATTGGCGCAATTCTTGGCGGTGCTGTTGGATGGTATCCAACAGGCGTGTATTTTCAATGGCGCCCCCTAGAAAATTACCGAGAGATCCGAGCAAATGCAGCTCACGTTGATTCAGATCCTGGCTTGCTGGTTTTTGCAGCGCGAAGAAGCCCACCCCACGTCCTTTAAAGGTGATTAAAAAACAGGCCAGCCAGGGTAATTGCTGGCCTTTTTTGGAGGTATATCTCATTTGGAAGACGGGAAACGTCGGTTTTGGTGTAAACGAAACCGTTTCTTCGATTAGATATTTTTTCAACATCTCATCTTTGAATGAGATGGGGTCTGCTTGATCGTCGGCCATATCGGGAAGATTATGTTTGACGGCCAGAACCGCTTTTTTCTCCTCACGGTCAATGAGAAAAAGCGCCCCACTTTTTAACCGCAATATTTTCAAGACATCGCGCAGGGTGAATTGAAGAATTTGTTTTAAATCCATCGTATGATTTAAGGCCACTGCGATGGTATTTAAAATCGAAAGCTCACGATTACGCTCTTTGATCTCAACTTCCGCCTGTTTACGGCGGGTGATGTCTTTAATAATTCCCTCATATTCAACCTCGCCGGTTTTGGGATTTTCATACCGGCGACTGGAAATGAGCACATGTAAGGGGGAACCATTTCTATTTTTAAAATCGACCTCAAAATCCTTTACAAAACCCTCGGCATTGATGGTTTGCAAAAATCTATTGCGGTCATCCGAATTGAAATAGAGATCCTGGGCCGATAAGGCTTCCAGCAGTTCGTCTTTGTTTTGAAAACCAAGCAATTCGATACCGGCCGGATTGATATCCAAAATTTTACCGGGATAGTTGGTCGAATAGATCATATCGTGGCTGCCTTCAAAAATTCGTCGGAATTTCCTTTCGCGCTTGATGACCTCTTCCTGCAAGCGCTTCAATTCTGATGTATCTTTAAATATCTCCAATCCCCCGGTAATCTTGCCGGTGCTGTCATAAAAGGCCGAAGTAGAGCAAATGATGGGTATTTTTTGGCCGGCAATGTTTTTGATGAGATATTCGCGATTATGAATGTCCTTGCCTTCCGCTACGGCCCGTTTTAAGGCGCAATCATATTCACAGATGGGATTTTTAAAGACGTCTTTGCAATACATGCCGACGGCATCGTAGGCTGAAAAACCGGTAATTTTTTCAGCGGCCGGATTGAAATAGGTAATGCGCCACTCCTGGTCGGTGGTGAAAAGCCCGTCAGGGATACGATTTAAAATCTCGATAAAACTTTCTTCTTTTTGATAGATTCTTTCAAGCGCTTTGACGTTATAGCGATGGAGCTGATCTGAAACAAAATGGTTCCAGCCTTTGAAAAAGTTGGTTCCACGTGCTCTAAAATAGGAGCATGCCAGACAACCGGCCAGTTTTTCAAAGTAATCTTCCGTCAGGTGGGTGGTACAATGGGTGCGGGGCTCCAACCAGCAATCGATGTCGCTTTTGCCGTGAATCGGGCATAGCACCTTGGTGCAGTTCAACAGCTTCCAGCAGGGGTTGCGCCGAATGTTAGCTTGCGGTGTTAACGCAAGGTTAATCAGATGATTTTCGAGCAACGAACTCACAATAGGGATCTCCCTTGGCCCGGCAAAACGGTTCCTGGGCGGAATAATCAAAACACCCATCCGGGTAATCATCTCCATACAGTAAATCCATAAAGGCGCCGGCAACCCCGCGCAACATGTAACACTTGCCGGATTCGGTCATACCATAATGCTCCAGGTGCCCCCTTGCCTCGTACGAATCGGTGACCCGGATGACCAGCTTTTCATGGGGTATTAGTTCTTTCACAACCAGATCGCCCCACCCAAATGCGACCGATACAGCGGTGAACCCTTCGATTTGGTCTTCTTTGGTTTCAATCATTGGTTTGACGATTTCACCCCACTCCCAGGAATTGCGAATGCCTTGGAAAGTTGCATAACCACACTCCTGCGCGGCTTTCACCAGCAAGGCCTCGGCTTCGGCGGCACGCTCCCCCCTTAACTTGTTTTCAAATTCAAACGATAGTGTATTATAATACTGAACCGAGGCAATTGAAAGATAAACGCCAAAAAGCGGTATGATGCCCTTGGATTCTCGAATGCGGCTGCCTTCCATCACGGCATGGACTATTTTGGAGCCATCGATTGCCATTCAAACCCCCGTTACCTGAAAAACACATTCTTTATCGCGCATCATTTTGCAGTGTGTTTCTTCAATGGTGTAATGCCCGGCCGGTTTATCAAAAACCGCTTCAAGCACCCCCGCAATCCAACCGCGGGTAAAATGACATCCGGGCGTATCCCGCAAACCATGCTTGGCCAACCAACCAGTAACATGATGGCTGGAAGGGCTTAAAATAGTACCGCCTTGGCGGTTAACCCCTTGCAAGTGAATGATGCCAAAACCGGAATTTTGGTAAATAACCGCGGCCATTTCTAACTTGGATTTGTTGGTTTTGAGCTGGCGATACTCATTGAAAAAAGATGTGAACCCAATACGATTCGCCTCTTCGGCGGAGTGAAATAGCAACTGAATGCCCTCATCGCCAAGGGTATCTTCCAAAGTTTTTTGTAAATTAATGTTGTAGTGATGACAATGCATGGCCACGGGTAAACCGGCCACAAAGACCCGGCTGCCATCGCGGGCCAATTCGCTTTGCCAATTAAATGCTGTCATTGTAATCCCTTATTATTATTGCTATTTCAGTAACAAGGATGTGTAATGTAATCGGTCTGCTGAACTTGGTCAAACAAAAAATCGAATAAATGCTTAAATTGACATGCTTGCCGATTGTGTTTATACACGAATCGGTATGATGAACCTGTTTCAAATAAGAATTTTGATCGAACACTTTGTTGAAGTCCTAACATTGTATTGCAACATCCAAAAAGTTAATTTCGGACATTAAACACCGGGAGGTTTGAATGAATACTTCAGACGGTTCGGCCAAAGCCGGCGTGGTCTTGTTGTCTGGTTTTTTAGGCGCCGGCAAAACCACCCTGCTGAAACGCGTGCTTGCTTGGGAAACCGATCTTTCCGACACGGTAGTGGTTGTCAATGAATTTGGGGCGGTGGGAATTGATGGAGCCCTTTTAAAAACCGCCGGTTCCGATGTGGTTGAGCTGACCAGTGGTTGCATTTGTTGCACTTTGAGCGCCGATTTAAAACAATCTCTGACCAATATTTGGAACCGTTTTCACCCGCGCCGAATTCTGATCGAATCTTCAGGGGTGGCGGATCCCACATCGATTATTACGGTGCTGCAAACCTCAGATTTGGCTGATTGTATGCAACTCAATAAAATCATAACGGTTTTGGATGCTGATTTTTGGGAGGGACGGGAAATGTTCGGGCCGCTTTTTTATAATCAACTGGAGTCGGCCCATCTGGTTCTGTTTAATAAAGTTGATTTGGTTGACAAGGACAAGATCCCGGCATTCTTGAAAGAGTTGCATGCAATCATACCCAATGCCAGGGTGGTTCCGACCATTCAATGTGGCATCGATCCTGAAACCCTCTGGGCACCCAGTCAGACCCAAGGAATCGGCTTGAAATCAATCCGATCATTTCGCCCTTTGCAATGGGGTGAGCAGCATGAAACACCTGAATCAGACAACGATTCCACCGCGGATCCACACGATCATGATCATCCAACCGAATCCGTATCCGCCAGCCATTTTGTTACCTTTGTTTTTCAAGAACCCGCAAAGCTGGATGAGAACGGATTTAATCAATTCATCAAAAAGCTGCCCCTGGAAGTGTTTCGTATGAAAGGGCCGGTCTGCTTTCAAGACCGTACGATCATGGTGAACTATGTGGGCGGCCAAATTGAATCCTTGCCTTGGGAAGAAACCAAAGAGACCCAATTGGCCTTTATTGGTTGGAATATCGATAGTGATCAAATCCTCACCCAGTTGCAACAGTGTGTAATTCAACCGGAATAAAGATTACATGGACACAACCAAAGATCTATTTCTGAACAAACTGTCACAAGCGCTCAAAACCATTATCTGTGAAAAGCTTTATGCGGATGAGCCGGATAGTGTTAAGCAGGCCACCGCTAGAGACATCGAGGAATTTATTCAGGAAAACGTTAGCCAATATTCCCTGCCAGAATTGCAGTCAACATTTGCATCTGCGGATATCGCCATGGGGTTGTTTTTTGAATATCAAGACGCCAAACGACTTTGCGACGATGCTGCCAATCAGGCTGAATCGGTTGTGGATCAAAATGCCGCAAAAGCAGCGCCTTCACATTTACATGATTGGATTGAACCCGCGACCGCCATGGCCTTTGTGTGGGTCCCCGGCAGTTTTTTTGATATGGGTAGCGGCCCTTGGGATGACCAGGGCCAGTTGGACGAAAAACCGCTGCATGAAGTCTGGCTTGATGGATTTTGGATCAGTAAACATCCGGTCACGGTTGGCCAATACTTAAAATTTTCCGATCAGAACCCGGAACATGCGCCGGAGTGGATGCAAACCGATCATCCCTGCCATATTCAAACCGGCGATGATGATCGTTACCGCATTTTAGGTGAATCGGTCACAGCGATGCATTATCCGATTGTCGGTGTTTCCTGGCGTAATGCGGCAGCTTTTAGCAAATGGTTATCCGATACAACCAAGCATTTATTGCGATTGCCCACGGAAGCTGAATGGGAATATGCGGCTCGCAGTGGCGGTAAGCCGGAAAAATATGCCGGTGGCACGGATGTTTCTGAGGTGGCCTGGTATGCTGATAACAGCGGGGGCTGCGCCCAACCGGTGGGCACCAAAGCACCTAACGGTCTCGGCATTTTTGATATGTGCGGCAATGTTGCGGAATGGTGCCAGGACACCTATGATAAATTTGCCTACCGGCAGCATGCCTTGCATAATCCGATTCATCAAGGAAACAGTGGTGTCCGGGTGGTGCGCGGCGGCAGTTGGCAATATGGTGCCCGCGATGTGCGGTGTGCGGATCGGGGGTTATTTGTAGAAGATTACCGGGGGGTTGATCTCGGGTTTCGAGTGGTGCGGCCGGCCTAATGTCCTAACTGGCATCCAAATATTGCAATGCCCGTTGCAATACCTCTTCCAATGGTTTCAAAGATCCTTGGGTCGTCTCCAATCGAAGATTGAATTCCTCAGCGATCTGATGGGCTTTAGCACGCAGCCTGGCAGGGTCTCCCACTTGGGTGTCGATGAACAAAGCCCGGGTGTAGTCTTTTAACATACGGTGGGCCACTTTCAGCGGATCGATATTCTTCTCCGCCAGATGATTCAGCTGCAGTTCATGAAAAATGAATTCCATGCCCATTTCAGTCCAGCCGGGCGTTAAAAACCAGGTACCCGCCTCTTGTTTTAGTTCTTCATCATACCGCTTCTGGCCGAGCAGAACGCCGATACAATCTTCCGCCTGGGGCGCAAAAATCGGGATGTCGAAATTTGGTGGTATTTTGTCCAATGCCTGGCAACGGCCGTATCCCAAAACAATGGCCTGCACGTTGGTCTGCAGCTTTGCGATAGCGTTTTCAAGGGTTTGCGCCAGGCGGTCGGGTTGGGTGTGAAGGCCCCATTCCATTACTTCAATATGCGTGACCGCCGGCTGATTGCGGGCGATGTGTTTGATTTCTTTTTCAAGAACTTTGCAACAGATTATTCCGATTGACATCCTGGCAGCCTTTTAATCGATAAGGACCATACTGTACCAGGCGGGCAGCAGCTGGCCTTGGGGATCGAATTCAACTTTAAAGCCTAGCGGCGCTACCGTTTTACCGATATCAATGCCGTAGGCATCCATGGAGGGGCGCGCTAGATGCGGATACCGGCAAGGGTCAGGGCAGGCGCATTCTTCACACTCAACACACAACACCATGGCAAAGGCAAATGAGCAACCCATACTAAGCATGGCTTCTTTTTCAATCCCAAGGGTTACGGTCTGCCCGACTTTGGGATCGGTGGTTTTAATGATGATGGCGGTTTCATACCGTTCAAAAGCCTCCATAAAGCTTTCCGGTGAAATCGAGAGATTGGGCGGACATGTCCAATACTGCCCCCAGCGATTGCAGCCGAAGCGGCATTTCAAATAGGATCGTGGATCAAACACAATCTGCTGGGTCTCCACCATTTTGGCTTCGGAGGCACCCAATTCAATGGCTTTGTCTACCAAATTGTCAAATTTTTTTTCCATTCGTTTGTCTCCCTTCCATGATGACAGCGTACGCTAGAGCGATCTATACCGTCAAGCGTTTGTAAATTGCCGGCAATAAGGTGGGAAGCAGTTCGACTTTCGGTAATATGATGCTCTGGGTCTGCGGGGCAATGCGTTGCAGGTAGTCAGTGCTTTTCTGATCGGACGTGATGATAAAGGGATGAATCCGCTTCTGGCGCACCTCCTGGATTGCCTTGCGGGTGTCGGCGATGGCGTAATCGAGATTGCCGTACTCTAAATCATAGGGCCTGCCATCGGTCAAAATTACCATCAGTTTTACAGCCGCCTGGGTGCTGTCGAGTTTGTGCCGCCCATGGCGGAGTACCGCGCCCATGCGGGTCAATCCTAATGGTTCCAGATTGCCCAACCGGTATTGGATCTGATCATTATAGGGCTCGGCAAAATCCTTGATCACAAAAAGATCAACGCGGTGGCGCCCTTCCGAACTGAAACCGTAAATGGCATAAGGGTCGTCGAGGGAATCAAGGGCTTCGGCCATGAGCACCATGGCCTCTTTCTGAATGTCAATGACCCGCCGGCCGTTGACTTCTTCCTCGGTGGAGCCGCTTAGATCCAGCAGAAACAGCACCGCCACATCCCGAATCCGTTTGTCCCGCCGAATGTAAACATTTTCAGAAAGAAATGATCCCGAACGCATATCCACCATGGCCTCCACCAGGGCGTCGATATCCAGCCCGTCGCCGGTAGGCTGGGCCCGGTACTTTTTAAACCGTTCCGGTTTAAGCCGGGTGAATTGTCGTCGAATCAGACCGATAATGCCATGCAACCGGGATCGAACTTCTTCAACAAATCGATTGGGCTCGTCGTCGGCCATGCGCTGCCGGACCAGACACCACTCCATTTTATAATCAGATAGGTTCTGGTCCCATTCCTTATAGAAAAAGGTTTTTACGTTTGCTTCAAGATCTTCAGGATCGGGAGAGTCAAAAACCATGTTGTCCAGCATTTCCTGAAACATTTGCCACAGGGCATCCACCTCCCGCTGACCATCGGCCATCATGGAGGTCAATAGGGACTCCACCAGTTCCGGTGGGACATCTCCGTAAGCGGCGGCTTTGTCCTGAATAGTGCGAATCGTTGCATCGGTTTCACTGCGAAGCTGCGGCAGGATATCACCCCACCATGGCAGCGGGCCGCGGAATTCGCGCGCCAGCTTTTCCGGATAATTTTGTGGCAGTCCGGTGGCAATCTGCGTCATATCCCCGCGTAGGTTCGGCAATCCTTGCAACATGCGCTGATCGGCATCCAAATGCAGCGCTAAGGGGTCAAAGAGAATTTTGCCCGAAGTTTCCAAAAACTGCTCATGTTCCAGAAGCATGGTCTGGTGCAGGGCCATCAGTTTCATCAGGTTAAAGTTGGGGACCATGTCCGGCAAAAAAATGGTCCGTCCATCGGTAGCCGCACCACCGCTAAAATCTTTTTGTCCAACCAAGGCGGTATTGGACCGGATTTTTACAGGTCGACCCATAACAGCTTCGCAAATCAGAGATAGCGTGTTGCTACGCTCTTTCAGCGATACGCCAGAAACCAAATCGTCCCTTTTTTCCAAGGCCTTCAGGGAAGTGCCGCTAAAAAAACTCTCGAGTTCTTCGTCAGTACGACAGTCTTCCAGTCCGTCAGAGATCCACTGGATGGTTTCCGATTCATTGAGCAGCAGGCAGGCGCGATTGCCGTGCTGGATGAATGTCTGCGCGGCCGATGGGGACCGAGCGGCGATGCGATCGGCCTGTTCAAGGTAAAAAGCCCATTGGGCCAAAGGGATCGAACACCGAGCGGCGGCTGATTCCTCCAGATATGCTTTGACAGGCCTCCAGACCCGGTTTGGGGAATTCAATGCCGCCATGGCTTGTTGGCCCCATGTCCAAATTTCTTCAAGATCAAGCGTTTCCATAGCGTTGGGTGTCTGCGCTAAAAAAGCGAGGCCAACGTCGATGTCCTTTTGGGCCAACGTCTCAGCCAGCAAAGTCCAACGATGCACGGTTTTTTCATCGGCCGGTAAAAATTGAACGGCATCGAAATAGGGCGTCACCAAGGCCCAGTTCAAGCGGCTCAACCGCAAGACGCCTTTTTGCTTGCGCTTTTTAAGCGGTTTATCTTCCAGGGCTTCCAGGTTCAGGAGGGTTCGGATGAAAAAGTCTTTGGCTTTGCGGGATCGCAAATGCGCCATGGAAGCACAAATGTCCAGATAGACGGTCTGCGCCGCCGGGCTCAATCGGGGCAGTAGGTCCGGGTTTTCTTTAAGGAAATCTTCAATGGCGCCCATTAGAAGATTCCGGCCACGATTTCGGCAATGGCTTCCTGCATTTCCGAATCGTCAGACATGGACCGGATCACAGCCACGTTGCAAGCCGCTGCTGGCGAAACGCCATCCACCATCAGTTTGGCCGCGTAGACCAGCAGCCGGGTACTGATCCCTTCTTCGAGTCCGTGTTGACGGAGGTTTCGAACCATTTCCCCCAGCCGGACAAGGCGTTCGGCCATTTCCGGTTCAACGCCGCTCTCCTTTACAATAATGGCCTGTTCATCGGTTGCCGATGGATACGTGAAATCCAGCGCCACGAAGCGCTGGCGGGTGGAGTGTTTGAGGTCTTTCATGACGCTTTGATAGCCCGGATTGTAGGAGATCACCAGATGAAAGTCCTGGTGGGACTCCAGGAGAATGCCCCGTTTCTCCTGGGGCAGAATCCGGCGATCGTCGGTCAATGGATGAATAACGACCGTAGTATCTTTACGTGCCTCTACCACTTCGTCTAAATAACAAATGGCGCCGTGTTTGACCGCCAGGCTCAAGGGACCGTCCTGCCAAGCGGTTTCTTCGCCCCTGAGCAAATAACGGCCCACCAGATCAGATGCCGTTAAATCTTCATGACAGGCGATGGTAACCAGTGGTTTCTTGAGCCGCCAGGCCATGTACTCCAGAAAACGTGTTTTACCGCAGCCGGTGGGTCCTTTGAGCATCACAGGCAATTTAAGCCCATAGGCGGATTCGAACACCTCGATTTCATCGCCGGTGGGCAGATAATGGGGTTCGCTATCGATGCGGTAATTTTCGATGGCGACGCCATTGGTTTGCTGAATATTTTTCATGATAGCCGCGACTCTCTTTTTTTCCTATGATCTGGTCTAAAGCACGTATGGATTTTGACAGGCAACTTTCGGAAACGATCACCCTGTGGATGGATTTTTGCATCAAAAAAGAGGCCCTGAGGCAATCAGTTTGCCTCAGGGCGTAAGATTTTAGTACTTGCCATACAGCTCTGCGGCTTCCATCATGGCAATGGCATTCATCAGGGAGCCGTTGGGCGGGTATTCGCACCCTGTGGCTAAAATGAACCGGCCGTCTGCGGCCAATTCTTCAATTTCTTTTTTGCACTCTTCTTTCATCTCTTCCGGAGTACCCAAAAACGCGTATTGGGCCGGACTGGCATAACCGATGATCGTGACCTTGTCGCCCCATTTTTGCTTGGTTTCCACCCAATCGGCGCAATCATCGGGTGGATAGGCACAGGAAATGGCGATGGGATCCATCATTTCAATCTGGGCATCGAAGTAGAGGCCGTTGCCGCAGTTATGTACGATAACCATCATGCCGCTATCTCGGACAGCGTCGGCTAGCACTTTCGTGAACGGCCCTTCGATCTCCAACCACATGTCTTTGCGCATAATCGTCTGGGATGCAAACAGGGTGTCCAGTACGATGGCGTGACAGCCGGTTTTGGCAATGGCTTTGATGTACTCCACAAGCATGCCGTTGATAACTTCTTCCGCGTGGATGACCGCTTCCTTGGCTTTGTAGCAATCCCGGAAAAGGTTTTCCGCACCGCGCATCATGGACAAGATGCCCAGGGGCGCATAGACAAAACCCATTATGGCAGTTGTGGCGGCTTTGGCATCGCAAAGGATGTCATAATATGTCAGGGATTCTTTCATGCGCGGTGATTTGGTGGGATCCACCGGTTCAATTTTGAAATAGTCATCCGGGGTTTTGATAAAGGGGTCGTCGTAATCCGGATGCGCCGTATCCTCGACGGGATAAATCATCTTCTGGCCCAAATCAGCGGCCTCGACGGAAAGATCCACCAATCCCAAAATGCCGTCGTAGCCGATCAGGTCATGGGCCTGTATTTGGGACTTGGCCATGATTTCGCCGTCCTGTGACCATTCCTCATAAGTGACGCCGTACACCCGCCGGGATGCACCGCAGACCAGGGGGCCTGCCGGCACCCGATCCGGAATGCCGCCTTGAAGTACGGTTCCGATTCTTTCTAATCCAGTCATGGGATGTCTCCTTTCTTTTATGTTGGTGAAAGCGGTTTGCCGACTATCGTTAACTGCATCGAACCTGGCAGTTGGTTCCACCGGTTAAGGTTCTGGTGAAGGATAAGGGTCAGACTGTATTTAATTCAGGCACATTCTTCACAATTTTTTCTAAACTGGCATCATCATGGACACTCAGCAGGTGGATACCGTTGCAGTGTGGTCGCAATATCTGGCGGATATCGTCGGGTGATGAATCTTCCAGCCGGTCAACGCGGCTCAAGGCCACCAGGTCTGCGCCCTTGATCTGGCCAAGCATCAACTGCTGTCGTTCCGCCCACATAAAATCAAATCGGGCGGCGTCCACAAGGGTGATCAGGGGGCCGATCTGATAGCGTATATCCCGGTGTCCCATGGCCGCCACATTCTGCAGTTCCTGGGTAACGACCATCTCGGACGGTTCAACAAACAGGAGTTCCGGGTGATGCTTGCGTTTGATTTTTTTTATTCGATCAACCAGACTGGTTGCCAGGCTGCAGCCCACTCAGCCACCCCGCAGATATTCAACCGGCAGCTTCAGATCGTTGATAAACGCGTCATCATAGGCCTCCTCGCCGCTCTCGTTGACAATCACGGCCGATGGTTTGTCAAGCTCAGCAGCCTTGCGAATCAGGGCTTTGATCAAAGTCGTCTTGCCGCTGCCTTTAATGCCCGATACACAGATCAGCCGCAATTATCCATCTCCGCTCGTGGTAGTTTCGTCATCGTCTTGCTGCAACTGTTCTTCAAGCTGTTTGATGTAGTCTTGTTTGGAAGCGACAAAGTCGAATTCGTCAAAATAGGTATGTTCTTTTTCTTTCACCACGGATAGACCGCGCTGTTCGGAAATCTCGTGCATACCTTCCAAGGTCGCCGCCTTTACGGCATCTTCGGGTATTCCCTGTACGATGCTGTTAATGGCGATAAACACATCTGTTACCGGTTTCGTGAGATGACCTTTGGAATAGGAACCATGGGAAGCACCGATGGTGTCGGCCTTGATGGTGCCGGCATCGGTGCGAATGTGCGATTTGATATGCCCGATGCAGCGCGCACCCAGTTCCATGCATTTTTCGGCAATTGATACCATCATCAATTCGGCCATATTTTTTACAAAGCTTTCGTTCATCAATTCTTTACGACTCAATTTAGCCGCCACACCGTAACCGCTGACGCCATGTTCGGTATAACAGCCGCTTTCGTTGACTGTTGTTGAATCCGCCACTTTTAAGCCTCCCATGCTAAGATCGTATCTGCCAATTGATCCAGACCGATACCGGTAAAGGAAGATAAATTGAATATGTTTGCTTTGGCATTATAGTCGCGAACTTTTTCAGCCGATTCTGAAACCGCCGTATCGTCTACGGCATCCACTTTGCTGATGGCAATGACATCGGCATCCTTGATCTGAGTCGTGACCAATTGGCCCAGCATGTCCATATCTAAAAGTTCCGCCGGACGCGTGGCATCAAACAGCACAATGGCCGGGCCAATGGAAATTTTAGCATCACGGCCGCCCATTCGGGCCGCCAATTTTACCTGATGGGGGACGGCGACGCCGGTGGGCTCCACCAAAACATGGTCTGGCTTGAAATCTTTGTATAGCCGGTAAATGGTTTTAGCGAACGTCGACGCCACTTCACAGCAAATACAGCCCCCGCCGATGTCTTTAACCTGCATGCCGCTTTCTTCCATGACTTTGCCATCTACAGGAATTTCACCGATTTCATTGACAACCAGGGCAACTTTGCGTTCACCATCATCGGCGAGTTGTTTTGAAAGTTTGAGCAGGAGTGTAGTTTTCCCGCACCCTAAAAATCCGGCAATTTGCGTAATTTTCATGCATCCCCCTCATTGGGCCGAACATGTGGTTAGGATCGATTTGCGCGATGATTTGTGATGGTCAATTAAACTCGCATAGTTGAAGGGGGTTGGTAAAGGAGTAAATTCAGGTAAAAAATGGGTATATTTATATACCTTTTTTTAAGCCGATTTGGCGATTCCATAAACCGAGTTAAGATTTGATAATCAAATTATTAGATGGCGTTAAAATGTCGTTTTTTGAGTATCTTTGAGCATCGGGTATTGGTTAGGAAATGGGCTTTTCAATAACGGTAGATGATGTTGGGCGACCCGTGGGTTGATCCGTCAATCCATGCTATTGGGTCAATAATTGTGAATTGATGATTTTAAACAATCCCACCAAGATTTCAGCAAAGTGTATCACTGGATTTTGATTGGATTGTTTAAAAAGCGCTTTCAAAATGCCCTTGTCTTCCGGCGACAAATACGTATGGCAGCGCCACCAATAAGATTCCAGTTCGGGGGCGATGCCTGTCTGTTTTAATAACGCCACCGGTGCAAAGTCTTTATTAATATTGCATAGAAAGATAGCGCGTATCCATTGATGGGCTACAAGCCGCTGATAATTTTCGGCGTCACCAACCGAAGGGTTGATTTTATGGTAGTAGTAATAAAATAACGGCTTTCCGTGGCCGATATCAATGAGCATTTGGGCCGCAATCAAATTTTTTAATCCGGTTTCCAAATGTGCTACCATCTGCCGCACCATGTGAAGGCCGGATCCTGATATATAAAAAAGGGGGCGAAATTGTTTTTGGAAATTAAATCGATACAGTTTCGGTTCAAGCGCTAGCTGCTGATAGGCTAAGGCCATATCCAGACAACCCTGCAGCGCTGGCGGTGATATACCCACCAAAGCCTTTTCAAATAAATGAATGGTCAATTTTTGATGTTCAAGTTTGGCATAAACGGGACCGGCTTGAGGCAGGTGCTCATTGCCATCGCGGGCGTGTCGTTCCACCAAAATAGTCAGCGAGGATGGAAAGGCTATTTGGCTGCAAAATTGCTCAATAAAATGATCTGTGAGTTCAGCCAGTTCCGCTGGATCGGAAATAGTGGATTGGTCCTGATTCGTGTCCATAGGGCATTAGCAATAGTAATCTTGGATGTTGCTGTTTTCAATTGATGGATTCATTGAACTAAATGGATTTTGATATTCTATTGCCAGATTAAATATGTCGAAAAAATGATTTTGATGCCAATAGGGCATGTAGATTAATTTTGCGACCGCGCAGCCCCAACTTTTTACGAATATTGCGCCGGTGCGCCTGAACCGTTTCAAATGAAATTTGCATTTGTTGAGCGATTTCCTTGCTCGCTAGACCAGTCTGGATTAATTTGCAAATCTTCATTTCAGTGCGTGTTAACCGCAGAAACCGTCCATCGAGTTCTTTGGAGAAGCCGGCGGTCAAGTTGATGAGCTGATCGCGCATGACATTCAGGTAGGCGTTGCGCACATCCACCGACGACTCCCGTTTGATTTTTTCAATGGTGGGCAGCAACAAGGTTTTAATCCGATGTGAGATGCCGGTTTCAATGCCACTGCGTTCCCGCTCAAAGGCCCGCATCAAGTTTTTCAAGGTGACATACATTTCACGGCGATGTGATTTTTCCTGGCGTAACAGTTCTCTTAAAGTTTGATATTCGGACATGTCCCTGATGACCAGACAGAAAAGGGTTTGATTGACCAAAGAAAATTTTTTAACAGTGATATCGATGGGAAACGTATCATCATCAGTACGCCGAGCGGACATCTCACCGACCCAGCTTTCAAAGTCATTCAGATCCCGAAACGCCTGATTCAAAAAGCGCTTATGCCCCGAGGCAATCAAATCGCGGCAGTCCATTCCAATCATATTTTTGCGGGAATTTTCAAATATCTCACAGGCGCGATCATTGACCTCCATAATTCGCATATCATAGGAAATAAAAAAAACGCCGTCGCCAATATCATTTAACAGCGAGTGCAGTAGTTTTTCAAAAGAATCGAAGGTTAGCGTATATTCTTTGGGCATGTTTGTCAGTTGTCTGTCGGGCTGTGTCTGCATTATCAGTAAAAGCAGGTATGCGCTCCGAAGCAATGCGCCCCCATTTTGTGCCATCAAATACTATCTGGCAAGATTTTTATTTCCCAGCATGAAACTATGCGGCTTGAAAAAAAACGGAAAAGGCTTATCATCGCATATAGGTCAAAACCTGATCATTTCCAAAACCAATTCTTGTTCCAACCCACAAAAAAAGAAAAGGAGGTCGATATGTCAAAAGAACTAATGGAATATTTTAACAAGCAACCCCGATTGGGAACTCTCAGCACTGCCAATAATGAGGGCCAGGTGGATGTCGCCTATTTCGGTTCTGCCCACATGCCAGATGAAAATAGCGTCATCGTCGGTTTGGGGCACAACCGGACGTATGCCAATCTTCGCGAAAATCCTAATGCCGTATTTATGATTATGCAACCGGGTGAAGATCCACCGTCCTGGAAGGGCGTGCGCGTCTATCTAAAAATGACCGAGTACCATGAGTCAGGGCGTAAACTTGATGAACTTAGAGCCCAGATTGCCAAGAAAATTGGCGAAATGACTGCCAATAAAATGATTCATGCCTATGTGCAATTCGAAATTGATGAAATCCGGCCCTTTGCAGACTTCGGTCAAAGCTGGCGTAAATCAATCGGTGCCGAATAAGTTCGATATGCCTGAGGCCAAGCACATCGCGCCATAGTGCCAGAAAAGATATCACAAACAAGGATATTGCAATCTTGCTTTCAAAAAGTAATCGGCGACATCAAGAGTTTGAATATGCAATCGCTATTTAACTTTAGCCGGGTGACATTAATCCGCTGGAAAAATTCGATCCAACTTTATTTGCGCCAGGAGATTACTTAGACGGCTGTCGGTCCCCTCCTGGCACAGTTGTTTGATCACAGCAAATTTTCCCAAGACAGCCTTTTTGGTGCCTAACGCCAAAGAAGCCATCAGATAGCTAAAATCAGAATAATATTCATTTTCAAACTTGGTTTGAAGATCGGCCAAGGCCTGATCGAGAAGATAAATCTCTTCCAGGATGACCATAAGTTGCTCGTCGGTTATGTTGGCGCCCGATTGACAGGTGACTTGATCACAGTAATCCATTTCAGCGACAATCTTGTCCGGCTTCATATCGATGCCATAGCGCTGCCACATCTCAACGAGTATCTGCTTGCCGTCGCGGCTCTCCTGGGTGCGTGCTTGCCCCATTTTGTCACTCCACAAACCGTAGGCTCGACAGGCAAAAGTGCGAAATTCATAGATACCGCAATGCCCCTTGGATAAAAAAGGACAGCCCATATGCCGGATCGGATTGGTGAGATAGAATTCAACAAATTTGCGAAGCAGTTTTACGCGTTCCGTTTCCGGTGTTTGATGCATTACTTGAAACCACTGCAAAGCCTCCATTAGCGTCATCTCAGGCAGAAATGCACAACAGCTCCCCGGTTTTTCGCAGTTACATGCGGTTGACGGCAGTTTTTGGTAAAAGCGCTGGATTTTTTCAAAGATCGGTTGCGCTTTCTGAACAGCTGCTTGCAACTCAGTGGGTGAAATCATGGTAGGCCTTAAACAATTAATGGTTGGTAAGAGATGCGCTTCGATGCATACAAATTGAGATTGACGGTCAATCTGAAATACGTATCGGCAAAGCAACCGGCAAAATCGGCTTGACAGCCACAAACCGAATTCGGTGCCTGGACGAAATGGATCAACAGCACTTATACATTCTGAGCAAGCTTTCGTGCATGACAAAATAAAATTTCATGAAGGACGAACCGTCGAAACGCGTGCGTACGCCGTGTAAGGTGTCCGCCAGCTCAATGGTGCTTCTTAAATGGGTGATCATGATCAATTGCTTGTCGGTGGCGACATCTTTTAGGAAAGCCTGCATGGATTTGTGGTTGGTGTAATCCAAAGACGGCTCCACCTCATCCATCAGATAAAAAGGACTTTCCATTTGACTGAATAGTGCCAGTTTGAAAGCCAAGCTGGTAACCGATTTTTCACCTCCCGATAATTGATGCACCCGGCGCACCCGGTTGCCGGGCAGGGTTACGATGATTTCAAAATCGGTTTGTCCATTTTGAGAGAGCGTCTCCACTTGAACTTCGCCCAAGGGCATCAAATAGTTCATGTAACGCTGTAACAGTGGGGCGACCTTTTGATTCAAACAGTCTAGAACCTCTTCAGTCGATTTGTTTTCCAACAACGATTGAATCGATTGAAACCGCTGAACGGGATTTTGCTGGAGGATATCGTTAATCTGCTCTTGCCGAATGATGGTTTTCAACGACTGCCTTAATTGCAATTTTTCCAACTTGGCCAGATAGGTTTCGGCATCCACCAGGTCATCGCCAATCCAGAAACGGTTTCGACCGTTTTTGGCCATTTCACGTTTTAATTGCATGCTCGGTGCGTCTTTGCCCTGATTTTCCTTGAGATTGAGATCAATGCGGATATTGGAAGCCGGGGGGTACTTTTTACTGCCGGAGAAAAAGAGTTCTTCCTGATCATAGCAACGCACACGTTCCAAATCGTCTTCGCCCAATGCCCAGACGATGGCATCCAGAATATTGGACTTGCCCACCCCGTTGTTTCCGATGATGACCCCGATACCGGGCTGAAAACTCATGTTGGTTTTTTCCGAAAACGATTTGAAACCCTCGATATTGACATCTTCCAAATACATATCAATCACCCTGGTTTTTTTCCTTGAATCGACGTTGGATTTCCGCAATCAACTCTTCCTGGGGTGGAATCAGCGACTCATACATCAGTTCTTCGTCCAGTGCCACGCTGGGCAACGATTTGGCCTTTAGTTCCCGAAATCGCTCCACCCCCTCGCGGGTGCGCAAATCCCACTCATGCACTTCGATGATGGCTTGAATCTCATCCGGTAAAACCTTTACCGACTCCGCCATGTAGACGCAGGCCACTCACTGGTTAAAATCAGTCAGCAGTACATCCACCAACACCGGTTTTGTCATTAAAAACTCCTCAGGCTGCTATTTCTTTGGTTTCAAAATGGATCGCATCGGCCTCGACGTTTAAAAGCCCCCAATTCAAGCATTCTTTTTTTTGAGCCGGTCCCACGCTGATAAAATCTTTGCCGCCCACTTGCCAGTGGCCCCAACGTCGAGCTTGGCTGAAAATGATGATATCGGCTTGAAATTGAGGAATCATTGCTTCCAGGGCTGGAAAAACGGTCTCATCCTGCATGAAATTGGTGAGGCCGCAGACCATGTTCATTTCCAGGGCAAACGGTTCGAAATCTGAAAAGCCAGGAAGTTGTTGCAGATAATCCCCAAAAAAGGCGATCGCTTTTTTGCGCTGTATTTGAAAGTCAAGTACATGGGGCAGCTGTAACAGCCAATCACGGTTTTTAGGGCTCAGGTTGGGCAAGTTATGGGTGCCTTCCGTCTGAGCCAGTTGCCAGTCAAGCGCACCTTGAATGGCGGTCAGCTTCTGTTTTCTGATAAACTTTAGCAGTTCGGCATTGTCGGCCGATCGGCCGGTTAAATTACCCAGGCAGTAAACCGCTTGTACTCGCTCATCTTTAAGGTGGGCCAGCACCTTTGCCAACGTTTGATGATTGCCGACCAATTCGCCGATTAAACCTACTTTGGTGTAATCACCCTTATCCTGATGTACCCGGAATGAATCGGCTGGTTTTAAACGGCCGTTTGCTGAGGCAATAATGGCCCGGGCCAGTTGATCCGGGCAGGATGTTTGATTGCGGCAATCAATGCCGTCCAATTGGTCTAATACGTCTTTGATGGACCGCCCTTTTAACAATCGGCTAACCAGTTGGGCATTGCCGGGGCAGCCACCTCCCACGAAACGAATCTCTTCAATAATATCCTTGTTGATTTTGAAATGTATTTCCGGAGGACAAACGCCTTGGGTGGTATAGATAAACCGCTGGCTTGAATCGTTGTTGCTCATAGTATTCAAATATAATCCGAATTCATCGAAATACAATTCATACACAACCGGTCTATTTGTGGAAATCGTCCGATAGTTGATTTTTGGTCAGGCAAGAGTTGGTTTTCAGCCTTTTAGCAATGGTAATCGGCTGATTCATCGGGGCCAGATCGATTGGTTGAAAAGCTACGTTTGCTTGTGTAAAAAATTCTTGGCAGCATTCCAGGTATCAAGCAATATCGCAAAACTGCCTTCACATGCTTCGGTGCGCAGGCCAAACATGTTGTTAAATTCTTCAATATTGGCCTTCATCCGGGTTTCAGACATTACCGGTGAGGAAACGAGTAAAGAACGTTCATAGTTTTTAAACAATTGTTTGGCCACATCGACCGTGATGCTGCCAAATTCTTGCTCAAACATTCGCTGCCAATGGTAAGTCCAACCGGGGATCATAAAAAAGGTGCCGGCCACCTTGCATTGTTCGCCATAATACCGTTTGCGACCGCCGATAAATAATCCCACACAGTCGTCCACCGGATGATCTTCATCCATGGGAATAAATATCGGCACGCCGGCATCGGCCAGCAGTTTCTCAGGATCTTCGAGCGCATTGCCACACAAACCATAGCCCAGCAGCAATGCATCCACATATGGTCCCATGGCATGGGCGGCCTGCTGCAATCCTTCCTGCAGCGTGCGCTTGCGGTTGTGAAGTGCCAATTCAAGCACCTGCAGCACAACCTCAATTTGAGGCACGTCATCCGATTGAAATGCATTCATTTCCGATACACGGTCCAATGCCAAACCATCGCTCTCCTGCAGCTTTTGGATGAGGCGATCAGAACGTTGATCATCAACCACGGTGATGCGCTTTATATCTTTGTCTTTGCCTAATAGATAGGCAAATTCAAGTTCCAGAATTTCACAGGTTAGAATACCTAAAACACTCATTTGTATTTGTCCTCGGAAATATTCGAAATTAGATGATACTTAACTGTTCATGCTGAGGTCTTCATCTAAAATTATAATCCTTGGCGGTTAACCGACACCGTTGTTCGCCGATTGCTTATGTCGAGAGCTTGTTAATGCGGTCATAACGCCGTGGCATCGGCAGGCAGTGCTCACTAACATGTTACCGGATATATTAGTGACCTGTTGGCGCAGATTGAAAAGCTGTTGGGGGCGATATCCCCCGACACCGGGTGCCAATTGGTGGCTGCGAATCACCAGTGATGTATATTCCGGCATTTTGACCTGTTGGAGTACCTCAAACATGTTACGTTGCCTGGACTGGCCGGTGATAGTACAGACTTCATTGGGCTCGTCACAATTATCGGGACAGGTAAAATCGGCATGGCTGACATACAGGTCTTTATCTTCGCCCTTGAGGGGGTGTGGTACCATCGCCGCCAAATTCTCAGGAAGATCGATGCGGTTCAGGCCGTTTGCAGCCAGTTGTTCAAGACACCATTCCGCGGCCAGATGGACCGGCAGTGCCGGTATGATCCAATCGGGTGCAGCTTGCGGCTGAAGATGTTGGTTCACAAAGGCCACGCCATCGATATGTGCCAGCGTCCGGTTCGGCCCCTCGGCTTTGGCAAGGTTTGCTTTATCCGGATCGACACACACAAATGCGGCGCCGGGAAACTTTGCGGATAGTCTTTTGACGGCAATCAATCCAAATTGACCGACGCCAATGATCCAGAAACGTTGCATAGCCGATTTATAACACACCGTATCCGGGAGTGCCAGATTTAAGGCTTGAAATCAAAGCGGAAATCCGTTGAAAAAGGCAGGTTAGTAAAAGACTTCCGTGAACACCCTTGATTCAGGGAATTGGGCATCCACGATCAGGGTGACATCCCGAATCATATCCTGGCGCCCGCACAGATAAAAATCATACGGTTGGGGGGGCAGTTTTGTTTTGATGTAGTCAAATACTTTGCCTTTGAAAGCCCCCTTTGGCAATGGGTCCGTCTTGGTTGCGCCGGAAATGCAGGGCACATGCTGGGCAGCAATGGGCTGCAAAAACGATTGGTAATACAGATCAACGGCTGTGCGAATGCCGTGCAACAGAATAAAATCTTTGATCCCCGAACGTCCCATGGCAACAAAGGGTGCAATGCCGGTGCCCGTGGCCACAAAAACCGCGGTTTTTTGTGAGGGCTTATAGGTAAAATATCCGTGGGGGCCGGTGAGTGTTAATGGGGTGCCAATGTCGGTATCGGCCAGAAATGGCGTTAGCAGACCCTTTTTGATATAACGGATGCACAATGCAATACCGGTATCGCTGGGGGCTGATACTGGCGAATAATACCGCTCCGTATTCTGATAAAGAATACAAATATTTTGTCCGGCCTGAAAATCGAAACCTACTGGACGTTCGCATTCCAATTCAAATGTTTTTTCAGATAACCAGCGGCGCTTTAAGATCTTGGTTTGAAACCTCTTTTTGGGATTTTCCGCTGTTGTTTGGGGATCTGGTGCGACCAATGCTTTAATTCCTAATTCGTTATATTTGGATCCTTAAAGGCCTACAAGGCGACTGTGGTAAAAATTATTTATAATAAATTTAATTGTTTAGATCAGTATTTACACACACGCAACACATACCGATTCATCCCCACCGTGTCAAGCAATTTCAAAGTGCATATCCAACCGAATGATAATTGACGCCTTTAGAAATTCTTACTATTGTCTTTTAGAAAAGACATCTTACTATTGATTTAACAATTTTGTAATTTTACATTTCTAAACGATTGGAGGTGCTAAAATGGATTGGGAAAATACCTACGCTGATTATGTTAAAAAAGATGGTGTAAAATCCATCCAGGCTTTAGAAAAAGAAACCGGCAAGCTTATTCTGGCATATCCGACCCCGCCGGTGGCAGCTGATTTAACCCCCGAGCAGATGAAAAAAATACGAAAACTTGAAAAGAAACTCTGTGTGCGCCTGGTGGCCTATGAAAGCCACTAGAGGTCTCAATACATTAAATTGCAACGCAAAGCAGGGCCCCGGCCCTGCTTTCACATAGCGGTTTCTGGGTTTTCGTTCGGAATTAGGCTAAGGAACGATTTCCACCTGATCTTAGCCTGGCTCACTTAGCTAAAAGTGTTCAGTCTACGTGTTTCTGATTGACAGGACCATTTGAGGGCGCCCGCCCAGTTGCTTTCGCTATAGTTTGATTATGATCGCCGTTAAATTTTTTGTTCACCGATGCCACTGTACACCGCCTTGCACATACCCGAGACACCGCCCTTTATACCTTCGGGGTTTTTCAAACCCTCTGAACCTCTTAAAACCTTCAGATACCCGCCGGCATCAGCGAGGTTACCCATGGCCGCATCAGTTTCCGATTCAGGTTCAATTTTAAACAGCCATCCTTGACCGTATGGATCTCGGCCTATCAAAAACGGGTTTTCTTTAACACGGCCGTTGAAAGATATGCTACCGCTAACGGGCGCATCGAGATAAGATATTTTGCCGGTAATGGCGAATATCACAGAGTCGCCGGCTTGAATTGCCACGCCATCGGCGACCAACCAATCAACACCTTTGATGCCGGCGGACAATACCAGCGCTGGTTCAGATAAGCCGCACACAATCGCGTTGTCTTCTAATTTGGCCCAAACGCCTTGTTTAACCGCATATCGTCGATCATCCGGAATATTAACACGCTGCCCTAAGAATTTTTCAATTACTGCCATTAGCGTTCCTTTCGCAAGTACAAGCAAAGTTTGATTCTAAAACAGTCGTTTCAGCAAACCTTTTTTTTCAGGTTTCGGTGGCGGTAGCCCCAGTTGACGGCAGACTTCTTCTTCCACTTTGAATTGACTAACATCGGATCCCTCCACCACCACCTCATCGCCTACCATGACCGCCGGTGCAACGGGAAGATCCAATTCGAAATATTCATCGGTGATGTAATCTGCTTTGGGCTTTGACATGGTTTCGATTTCTACTTCGTACCGTTGTCCCAACACGGGGATCATTTTTTTAAAATGCTTTCACGGCTTGCCATTGGGTTCGTTGAGGAAAAAGCGTATTTTTAACATGCTAAGCCTCCATTCTAAAAAATTTTATCATAGTAGATTATCTTAGAGTTGCCATAAGGTTCAAGAAATCATCAGGTTTGATGTAATCGATCACACGCAGTTCCTTTTTTTCCTGTCCGTTTGGATCTAAAAAAACCACTGTGGGCACACCTTTGACATTAAATTGATGGAGCAGTTCATCATAGCTGCGATCGCTTTTTTGGGTCAGATCCACCTTGACCATCATGAAATCTTTTTGGGAAAGTTTCACAATATCAGGATGATGAAATGTCACCTCATCCAATTTGCGACACGGTGCACACCAATTAGCATAAAAATCAATAATCACCGGTTTTTTGTGGTTTGCGGCCGCCATCATCACAGTTTCTGAATAAGGGTGCCACTTGACGCCCGGTCCTTTCAACAGCTCAGAGCCGCCCCAATAGATGCCCAACACAAGCCAGACAACCCCCACCATTACTTTAATCCAGGTGAAGGCACGAAACAACGCTTGGGTGCGGTCAAACCACCCCAGGTGTAGGCCGGCGCCAATCGCAATGGCGGCTAGCAGGTAATTCTGGAAACCGGGCGCTAGCAGCGATCGAATAAAATAGGCCGCCATGCCCAACAGAATCCAGCTCATTAATCGCCGGACCCAGAGCATCCATTCGCCGGAAGATGGCAACTTGTTTAATTGGCCTGAAAATAAGGCCAGTAGGAAAAGCGGAAAACCCAAACCGAGGCTGAGCGTAAAAAACACACCGAAACCGATCAGGGGATCACCCAGTGACGCCACCCACGTCAGCAATCCGATGATAAAAGGCCCGATACAGGGTGCGGCCACAACCCCAAGGGTAATGCCCATGAAAAATGATCCGAAAAAACCGGTGTAGGATTTCGAAGCTGCCTGGGTCAGCCAAAAGGGTAGTTTTATTTCCCAGATGCCAAAGAGGCTGGATGCAAAAATAATTAATACGCCGGCTATTCCCGCCAGCACCAACGGATTTTGCAGCATGGCGCCCATCAGGTTGCCGGTCAGCGCAGCAAACACCCCCAGCAGGGAGTTGGTTAACACCAGTCCACCGATATAGCAGACGCCATGTCTGACGACATCGCCTTTGCCGCGGCCACTGCGGCCGCCAAAGTAGGAAACCGTGATGGGAATCAACGGATAAATACAGGGGGTCAGGTTTAATGCCAGTCCGCCGGCAAAGATTCCTAAAAGCGTCCAAAGCAGCGCCCAACCGTGCAATGGTCTGCTGGAAGAGGTTGGGAAAGACGATCTGGATACTGGTGGTTGGCTTTTAGAGACCGGTAGACCTTGTTCAAGCCATTCCGGATAGCCGTGGGGATGCCGGTAAACCTTTGTGTAGCCAAGTTGAACGGCTACCCGAGCCGCCGAGTCGCTACGGACTCACGCTAGGCCGGCTCAGTAAAAAACAGTGGGGCGCTGTTTATCTGGGCCCAGGATTTCTTTGAGGGCTGCCCGTTTGCGCCAGCGGTCTAACCAGGTTGGTTCGATTGGAAAATTGATCGCATCCTTTATATGACCTGTACGAAACTCCCATTCCTGGCGGGTATCAACGATAACTGCATTTTTTGATGGTTGCTGGTATAAATCCCAAAACTGATCGGTGTTGATAATATGATAGCCGCCGTTTTGGGCTTCCCGTAAAACATCATCCCAGGTGGCACTGGGGGTTTCTGTCTGACGATTTTCAAACCATAATACACCGCAAGTAATGACAACCGCCAGGACAGGCATCAATATGGCACGAAATAGTTTCATATGATGGATGGCAGGGCGAACGTTTTACGTTACAGATAGCTAAAATGCGGTGCTTTTGGTGATAAATGGCCTGGGGAAAATTATCTGCAACGATTCACGGTTATAGATAATAATGATAAAAGAATAATTTTAAATTTAAATAATCTATAGCCGTCTCCTACCGATCTTGCAAGATTTTATTGTCTTGCCGTACAGGTTGTTTCCAGGGGAAGAGCTGTGTTATCGGGACTGTTGGTTTTAAACTTGTGTTCAATTTCAAGGACCGGCTCAGCTGAAAATGGCACAAACTGACGCTTATTTTAGATACTTGCTAATGCGCTTCGGAAACGATAAAAACCAATAGTAAAGTTTATTACAGTATTGGCGGTCGATCTTTTTGAAATAAATGTTGCCAACTTCTGAATGGTTCATTCCTTTTTAAGTTACTCATATTGATCTTGATAAGGAGGTTCACATGCAAGCGCTGGATGCACTGCCCCAATTTTTAGATATATTAGGGCTTAAAGAAGAACCCATGGGCATTTTTTATACCGATACGAAACCGGCGGATGGTTTTGCACCTAAACCCAACGATTTGCCGACGCGTGAAAAGGAACAGAAAAATGCAATCGATTGGCAGGCTATATTTGGAAATTTTTCATGTGCGATGGGCCATATTTGGCGTGCACGCAAAAAAAAGACGGCGGCCTATTTCTCCGCCGAACAATTCGGTTGCCCGGGTGGCGCTTTCTGGCTGGGGTTTAACAAACCCCAGGCCGAAACAATTATTAATTATGTTTCCACCGGAATCCCCAATTGGACCGAAGGTGAATTTTACTGTGACTCACCGGATGAGCTGCGCCGTATTTTTGAGTATGTTGATCCCCGACCGGCCCCCCACAAATATTGTGTCGTCAAACCGGTAAGCCAATTTGCAGAAACCGAGATTCCGGAACTGGTTGCCTTTTTTACAAGGCCGGAAGCCTTGGCAGGGTTGCACCAGCTGGCGGCATTTGTTACCAATGATCCCGAGGTGGTGGCATCACCCTGGGGTGCGGCTTGCGGAAACTTGGTGGTGTGGCCGTTGCATTATCTTTCCGTAAACCAACACAAAGCTGTCATTGGCGGTTGGGACCCTTCGGCCCGCAAGTTTTTTAAGACCGACGAGCTTTCCTTCACCGTACCCTACCAGATGTTTGCCGACATGCTGAATCGATTTGATGGTTCTTTTCTAAAGACCAAGACATGGTCAACCGTACAAAAAAAGATCGCCCGCAGTAACCAAACCTGGGGTGAGGATTGAATTGGGGTAGTATCGGTGGGCTTTGAATACGTTGATTGATCCGTAAGATTTCTTTAGCTTCATCGAGTAAACTCATTTTGATAAAGAAGTGAGAAGTCAGGAGACAGAAAAAAGAAGCAAACGGATGAATTTCTATTTCTACCAAATTAACTTCTGGCTATGGATGCTTCTCAGAATTATTGCTTACGATATCAATAAAGCGACAAAAGAAAAGCTCGTTAATAGCTTAATTTGATATGAATGTGCAAATCGGAAAAGGCGATAGAGGCACGCTCAATTTGAAACGATTGATGCCAACCAAAGGAGGCCGCGGATGATGCGTCGATTTTTCATTCATAACGCTTTGATCTGTTTGCTTTTGTTTGTCGGACTGTTGCTGGCACCCCAGTTTGCGGCGGCCAATCCCCAGGCGCTAATGGTCAGTAGTGGCAAGGATACCGGCAATGATACTGACACATCCCAAGATTCTATCGGCAGCAAGTCGGCGGAAGGAATCGTAGCGGAACTCAGCGATGAGCAGGTTCGGCGTATGTTAATCGATGAGTTGCGCAAACAGTCTGTATCGGCGGATGAAACCGCATCCCCGGAAGAAGTCGGCGGCCTGGCCGGTTTGATTGGAAAGATTCGATTTCTGGCCAATGAAATCCAGTGGCGCATCTACACGCTGAAAAACGATAGCGGCATGGACCCTGATGAAATGCCGCGTCTATTTCACCTGCTTCGCAAAGATGAAAGTCAGACCAAACCAGATGCGTTTAAGACCATCATGAGTGTTATCGGGCTATTGGCTGGTAGCCTGATTATTTATGGATTGTTTCGGCGATATTTGGCGGCTGCGTACGGACGCATTGAGGGCGTGACCGATCCCAGCGGAAAAACAAAGGTCGGGGGATTGCTGTTGCGTGCCCTATTGGATTCTCTGTGTATGCTGGTATTTGCCATTGCGGCGCTGGTTATCTTTTTTCTTTTCATGCAACGCACCGGCCCCCAGAGTGTACTTGTGGCCACCTATGTGGCTGCCTTTTTGATTGTCATGGGCGTTCAGGTCGTGTTGCGATTTTTTCTGGTCCCTAAGAAACCGGTGCTGCGGTTTTTGCCGCTGGAAGATCATACGGCCAAGTATCTTTACCGCTGGATTGTAGCCATCGCAGTGGTTATCAGCTTTGGTTTTTTGACCTGTGGCATTTTCCGGCTGGCGGGTAGCAGCGAGGCCAATCATCTGTTAATGATCGCGGTTTTAAAAATGGTCGTCATCGGTATGATCATTACGATGATTTTGCAAAAACGCCAGCAGGTGAAGCAGACTTTGATCAAAGATCTCCCGGATACCAAATTGCTGTATCATCTGGCGGGCAACTGGCACCTCCTGGCAATTGTTGCCGCTTTGATGCTGCTGGTGGTCTCGACATTTAACCTGTTTCTTTTCGGTATTCGGCCAGGGCTTCCAGGTGTCCAGACGTTAATCATCATCCCTTTGTATTTCCTGTTTGACTGGGTTTTGAGGCAAATTTTGCGGGTCTTGTTCGGCATCGCCAAAAGGCCCGAGAATATGCGCGCCCCCTGGGTGTCGGTGGATCAGGAAGACCTTCCAGACGAAGCAGATGCAGTTGAACCCAAGCTGGCCTCACAGACAAGTCCACTGCCGGCGACCGCAACCCACGAAGAAGAGCCGGCCGATGAAGAAGAACCCGAACCACCCGTGAAAAAATATCTGGATGTTCATCGTCTGAACCGAATCGTAGGCGGTGGCCTGCGATTGGCATTGGCGGCCTTTGCATTTTTTTATCTTCTGAAAATATGGGGAATTGAAATCCAATTCGGCATTGCGGTCATCCGCACAGCCCTTAGTCTGCTGATTGTCCTATTGATTTGCTATGTCACCTGGGAGATTATCAGTGCCGCCATTCAACGTCGATTGGAAGAGGAAATGCCCGAGACCGATGAAGATATGGAAGAGGGCGGTGCCGGGGGATCGCGTATGGGCACGTTGTTATTATTGCTGCGCAAGTTTTTGTTTGCCGTGATCTCTGTGATGGTAACTCTGATCATGCTTTCCTCCATTGGAGTTGACATCGGTCCGTTGATTGCCGGTGCCGGTGTGGTGGGTTTGGCCATCGGTTTTGGCGCCCAGACACTGGTCAAGGATATTATCGCCGGGGTGTTCTTTCTAGTAGATGATGCATTTCGCGTGGGAGATTACATCGAAGCCGGCGGCACCAAGGGGATGGTGGAGCAAATTTCGTTGCGATCGCTAAGATTGCGGCACCCGCGGGGCATGGTTAACACAATTCCATTTGGTGATATCGGCATCGTCACCAACATGAGCCGCGACTATATCATTACCAAGCTCGATTTTCGGGTACGCTATGATACCGATGTGGAACAGGTCCGCAAAATTATAAAAAAGAAGGTCTATATGCCGATTATGGCCAATGAAGAGATGGGGCCCAAACTGCTTGACAAGATAAAATCCCAGGGTGTCCGGGAAATGGATGACTCCGCCATGATCATGCGGGTTAAATTTAAAACCATCCCGGGCCAACAATTTATCATTCGTAAAGAAGTTTACCGGTTAATGCAGGAAGCTTTTCAAGAAGCAGGCATCGAGTTCGCCCACCGCAACGTGACCGTTTATATGCCACCGGATCCATCTGACGAAGCGTCTGAAGACACACCTGATGGAAAAACTGAGACAACCCCTACCCCCGATCGAACGGTGATGGAACGCGCCGCCGCCGCGGCAGCCATAGCGGCAGACCAGGCGAGTGCGAAAGCCGAAGAACCGCAAAAACCATAGGCTGATAGAGTTTCATTTTTGATGAGCAACAAGCAAAGATGGACTTGACTTTGCGTTTCATCGACAGTATATTGCCAACCAGGAATATATATATATGCGATCATTTATCCGCCTCATGAAAGCCTGTTCCGATCCGAATCGGGTTAAAATCATAAAGCTCCTGCAGCACAAGACCATGTGTGTGTGTGAGCTGCAGGGGGCCTTAGGCGTTGCCCAACCAACAGTTTCCAAGCACCTAAAAATATTGGAAGAAGCTGGGGTCGTTGAATCCATTAAAGACGGTCTTTGGGTTAATTATTATCTAGCCGATGGCAGCGGCAGTCCCTATGTGGCCAATCTGATCGGCAATTTGAAGCATTGGCTCAATGATGATCCCGAGGTGCTTGAATTAACCAACAAGATTCCGTTTCTGGACCGTGAAACGTTGTGTCGTAAATGATATATTTTTTACCAGATTATATTGCTATATGGCGATACAGTAATTTGATTTCATTCTTTTCAGGAGATTAATTAAATGGCAACCACAACGGTGGTGCAAGCAGAGGATTCATCTTTGAACGAATCCACCACTTCAAAAAAGACACCTTTACCGGCCAGCCGGATTGACTGGAAAACCATCTGGAAACCCCTGATTGCGATTATTGGCGTTTTTGTGCTTTTTTACTGGCTTCCGATCGAAAACAGTCGTTTCGGTGGAGCCGTGATTGAATCTTTGGCATTGGCCAAGTGGTACGCCCAGGAGCACGTGCTCTTATGCCTGGTTCCGGCTTTTTTTATTGCCGGTGCGATTTCCGTTTTTGTTTCCCAGGCCGCAGTTATTAAATATCTGGGCGCCGGCGCTAAAAAGATCATGTCCTACGGTGTGGCCTCGGTTTCCGGTACTATTTTAGCGGTGTGCTCCTGTACTGTTCTGCCATTATTTGCCGGAATCTGGAAGCGGGGTGCCGGCCTGGGGCCGGCCATCGCATTTTTGTATTCCGGTCCGGCTATTAACGTTTTGGCCATTGTAATGACAGCGCGTATTCTGGGTGTTGAGATTGGATTGGCGCGGGCCTTGGGAGCGATTTTATTTAGCATCGTCATCGGTTTTTGTATGCATTGGCTTTACCGCAAAGAGGAGCAGGCCAAAATCGAAGCCGCCATGCACTTGCCCGAACCCGAGGTAGACCGTCCCTTATGGCAGAATGGCGCCTATTTTGGTGTCATGGTGGGAATTCTGGTGTTTGCGACATGGAGCGAACCGGAAAGTTCTGCCAATCTTTTAAATTTGGTCTACCAGCTTAAATGGTTGCTGACCGGCTTTTTTGCGATGCTTCTCGGCGCTCTCCTGGTCAAATGGTTCGGCGTCAAAGTTTATAAGGTCATTCTGGCCGCTACAGCTGTTTTGGCCTTGGCACTCGTTTTTCCGCATACGCCGCTGGTGGCTTTTTCAGCCGGTATCATTTCGCTGGCGGTTCTCACGACCACTACCCGCGGCGAGACCGAGTCGTGGTTTCTGGCCTCATGGGATTTTGCCAAACAGATCATGCCGTTGTTGTTGGTCGGTGTTCTGGTGGCCGGTTTGCTGCTGGGACGTCCCGGTTCTCAGGGATTAATACCCTCCAGTTGGGTGAGTAGCCTGGTCGGTGGAAACTCTCTGTCGGCCAACCTTTGTGCTGCCATCTTCGGTGCGTGCATGTATTTTGCCACCCTAACGGAAGTGCCCATTTTGCAGGGGTTGATTGGTGCCGGTATGGGCAAAGGACCGGCACTGGCTCTGCTGCTTGCTGGCCCTGCTGTAAGTCTGCCCAACATGTTGGTAATTCGAAGCGTGCTGGGCACCCCGAAAACGATGGTCTTTGTCAGCCTTGTGGTAGTAATGGCCACCATCAGCGGGCTGATTTTTGGCAC
>JASJAZ010000270.1 GCA_030066785.1 Desulfobacterales bacterium
CCATTATCCTGATACCCTCTTATATGCGGCGCGAAAAAGAGTTGCTGGCAAATCTGCGCATGATTTCGAATGCCAAACTCGAAGTTTTTTTGGGTCTCACCCCATCCGACGCTTCGGGCGAGTTGCTTTTTGAAAAACTAAAGCAATTGATGGATTGTATTACCATCGAGGGGGTGTTGCTGCTGCGCACCAGCGGTGAAACAGTTGGCAGTTATGGAGAAGTACCCGAGCTTACGCTGACCGAAATTCTCGAATCCGGTATGGTCAACCGCAAAAGCAACGATGGCTTGCGTTACGATTCGGCCTGGACAACCAATGAATTAAAAAAAGACTATATGCTCATCTTACGGCAAAATGCGGAAGTTGTGCGCCAGGAGTTGCACGCTTTTATCTTCCGAATTGGTGGCTTGGTGATTATCATCTCTTTTTTTGTTACCGCCGGTGCCTGGATAGCACTGCGGCCGATTGTTGTGCGCCCGATTCTTGATCTGCGCAAGGATTTGATCAATGCAGGCGAAGCCGTTATCCAAAATCGGGAAACACCACATTTTAATACCGCCACGCTGAAACGCCAGGACGAATTGGGAGAGGTTATCGGCGCCTTTAACCAAATGTATCGAAAGATTTCAGAAGCCATTGCCGAACGTAAGCAGGCTGAAGAAGCGCTGCAATACAGCCTCAATGAGGTGGAGGCGTATTCCAAGGCGATGAATCGTGAATTGGAAAAGGGCCGCCAGATGCAAAACAATTTTTTGCCGGCCGAACTTTTTAATAAGCCGGGGTGGGAAATGGTGGCTTTTTTTAGACCGGCACGTCAAGTATCGGGTGATTTTTACGATATTTTTGAACTGCCCGATAATAACATTGGCTTAGTCATTGCTGATGTATGTGATAAGGGTGTCGGTGCGGCGTTATTCATGGCGCTTTTTCGCAGCTTGATCCGCATCTTCTCGGGGCAAACAGCCTTAAATGGATTGGCCTGTATGTTAAGTGAACCACTTGCCAATCCAGGAGCGCCCAAGCCGGATATTGCCAAATTAAATCCCGCGCACCTGGATGCTCTCAAAGCGGTGCAACTGACCAACGACTATATTGCTCAAAATCACGGCGATCTGGGTATGTTTGCCACGCTGTTTTTTGGCGTGCTGAATGTGGATGCTGGTGACTTTACGTATATCAATGCCGGACACGACCCTGTCTATATTATTGATTCAAGCGCTAGTCTAAAACAATCTTTGGGCCCCACTAGCCCGGTGGTGGGGGTTCAGACCGAAGTAAACTTCGAAATTCGTCAAGCGCAACTGGACAAAGGCGATATCATGCTAGGTTACACTGACGGTATTCCTGAAGCCCGGGCAGAGGATGGGCAGTTTTTTACCAAGGGTCGACTTTTGAACCTGGTGGAAACGCCGGTAGCCTCGGCGGCTGAGTTGGTTGAGCGCATTGCTGATGAGCTGAAACGACACATAGGCAGTGCCGAGCAACATGATGATATTACGCTTCTGGCGGTAAAATGGGAAAATAAACAGGAAAGCTGAAATGCTTTTGTACGGCTGGCAGAGAGGGGCGCCGCGCAGCCGATTAACACAAGCGTCAAACATCCACAGCAAGTTAAATTTATCGCTATTTTTTAACAGCGATCGAAAGGCCAAAACATGAACCAAATTCCCTTTGTTATTTCCAACCTTAATCTATAAGCGGCGCCGGGCGTGACACACAGGAATCAGGCGTTAGATATCACGGCCATGATGATTTTGGTTGTACTGTGTGCGAGTTGGGGGCTCCAGCAGATAACCATCAAATATGCGAACCAGGGTATCTCGCCTCTGCTGCAGGCCGGCATCCGATCCGCCGGTGCTGCCATCCTAATCTTAGCCTGGATGGCCCTTCGTCGCGAGCCGGTGCTCAATCGCGATGGCACCCTCTGGTGGGGTTTTGCAGCGGGCACTCTTTTTGCGGGAGAGTTCTTGTTAGTCTACTGGGGTCTTGAATTTACCAATGCATCCCGATCGGCCATTTTCCTTTACATGTCCCCCTTTGTCGTCGCGCTGGGATCGCAACTATTTATTCCCGGTGAAAACTTGCGGTTGTATCAAGTTGTCGGGCTTTGCTGTGCTTTCACCGGTATTATCATCGCATTCAGTGAATCCTTTAGCCTGCCTACTTATCGAATGTTGATTGGGGACAGCATGCTCATCGCAGCTGCCGTTTTTTGGGGCGCTACAACCGTCCTGGTCAAAGCCAGTCCACTTAGAAAAATTAAACCCAGCAAAACCCTTTTGTATCAACTGGCCGTTTCCGCGCTTATTTTGCCGCTGGGATCTGTGGTCAAGGGCGAACCCGGCATCATCACAATGACCCCGTTGATCTTGCTCTGTCTTTTCTACCAAACCGTGTGGGTGGCATTTGTTACCTACCTCGTCTGGTTTTGGCTTATTCGTAATTATTCGCCATCGCGCCTGTCTTCTTTCACTTTTCTCACGCCCCTCTTTGGTGTCCTTGCTGGCGGCTTGCTGTTAAAAGAGTCGATTACAGGGGCCTTATTGATATCACTTCTTTTGGTGGGTTTGGGGATTTATTTGGTGAATCGAACGGTTGCCGGCCATAATCAGACAAAATAGAATGGCTGTTTTTGTGGTTGGGAAGAAAAATGCGCCGGTGTTGGATAAGGGAGTATCGGCTCCTATAAATGAAAAGAGGGTCATGGGTATTTAACCATGACCCTCCTATGAAGCCCAATCAAATTAAAAGCAGAAGCAGATTATATCAGTATCCGAGATAGAATTCTAGCTGCGGCTTCAAGTCCGGCACTAAAGCATAGTTTTTGAAACCATGCAAGACTTTTATGAAGTTCTGAAGAAAAAAACAGCTTGTTTTGAATGACGTGTCTACCGGCTTTACACTTCTCGATTCAATTTGTAAATTTTCTTTATAGCCGAGCCAATGTTATAAATGGATTAAAATCGATTTAAAGCGGTCGTCTGGATATAATATACAATAATATTAATAAACTATAGAATATCCACATATCGTCAAAGTTTTTGTCTGGAATTGGCACAATGACTGCTATTTAGTATGGATAGCAGACAGAAGGATAGAGATCATGGCACTAAAATTTTGACGTTTTACCTTTGTTTAGTAATATCTCAAGGACCGATGGGCTCTGAATCAAATGACATATTTGATAAGCTTGGTATTGAAGTAAATTTGTTGAAAAAGCTTCAGCAGATGCGTGATACACCGGTCTACCTGGGCGATAATGGTGGCCGCCGATCAGGATTGAGACGCCGTAAACGGCAGCGGCTGGAAGGTGTCTGGGATCGCAGGCACACCCATAGCCGTCGGCAACAAAGCTCAGATCGACGCTGGTGCCCGATTCGCCCGCGAACAGCCGGTATTGAGCGCCGTAAGATATTTTTGGCTGATACCAATTTCGTATGAGAAAAAAACCAGCCCGAACAACATCCCAGCCGCTTCCCGCGGCCACGACTATTCTGGTGCGCCCAGGCACAAATCAATTTCAATTATTTCTTATGAAACGCAGCACCGAATCCAGTTTTATGGCGGGCAATTATGTTTTCCCAGGCGGAATTCTGGATACACTCGATAAAGATCTTGATCAATGGCAAGGTCACGGCGATGTGCCGATGCAAGATATGATGAATCGTATCGGAATCGACAATTCGACAACCGCCACGGTGTCTTTTGCTATTGCCGCCATACGTGAAACCTTTGAAGAGGCGGGGGTTTTTGTGGGGGATGGAGATTCCGCGGCAATCAAAAAAATTGCAGCGATAAACGCGAAACGGCAACAGCAAAAGCTTTCTAAAGATTGGCTGCTGGAATTGGTTCGCGGATACAATGTGTCATTGGCATTTTCCAAACTAAGATCATGGGCGCATTGGATCACACCCGCAAAATTGCCCAAACGCTTTGATACCCGGTTTTATATAGTCTTTGCAGCCCCCGATCAAATGGCAGCACCGGATAATCGTGAGGCAACGGACGGGCTTTGGATTTCTCCCCAGAAAGCACTGGGAGCCAACCTTGCCGGTGAGATACCCTTGAGCCCACCAACATTGGTGACGTTGCACCAACTTTTACAATATACAGATTTAAACCATCTTCGTGATGAAAGCCGCCAACGACCGTGGGGCAAACCGATCTTACCCAAATTGATACGAACTCCCCGTGGTCCGATTTTTATCGAGCCCTGGGATCCGGAATATAATACAGAAATTCAGATTGATCTAAAAGATCTCGAGAAAAGAATTCTGCCGGTCGGCAGTCCATTTTCCAGAGTCTGGCATCACGATGGCATCTGGAAAACGGTGGCGGTTTAAGGCGCCAAAGTAACCAGATGTGTCTTGATAGCAAGATAACATTGTTCGAAATGAGGAAATCATTTCATGACGTTTCCGATTGTTTTAGCCCACGGAGTGTGTCGTTTTGACCAGGTTTGGAACAAAGCCCTGGATTTGGATAATTGTGACGATGAGAATAAAGATCGGTGGCATTATTTCAAAGGCATCCGCACCATGCTTTTGAAAAAGGGCCATCAAGTATTTCATTCCAAAGTTTCCTGGGCCGCCGGCGTTGATCAACGAGCTGAAGATTTGCGTGTCAATTTACAGGCCATTTTACAGAAGACCGGTGCAAAAAAATTGAACATCATCGCCCACAGTATGGGGGGGCTGGATACCCGCCACATGCTTTTTAATGATCGCCGGCAAGGCCAGATTCATAAACGGATCGCGTCCCTAACCACCATTTCCACGCCCCACTGGGGATCGCCTTTTGCGGATTGGGGCATTCACAATCTTTCCTATGTGATTCCGATTGCCGGCAAAATCGGGTTGGACCTGGAGGCGTTTAAAAATTTGACTGTGAAAGAATGTACCCGCTTTAATCAAATGCAAACGGTGATCGATTTTGAAAATGATTGTGCCGCCACCATCAAGTTTCAAACCTATGCCGGCCGGCAAAATTTTTGGAGGGTGTTTGGTCCCCTGAAGCTATCATTTTATATCATTGAAAAAAAGGAAGGTGATAACGACGGCCTGGTATCGGTGCAGTCGGCCAAGTGGCAAGAATCGTACTTTAAAGGCGTCATCGAGGATGCGGATCATTTTAATGAACTGGGCTGGTGGGATTCGGGTCAATTGTTGGGCCCGGAAAACGAAGCGGGTCTGGTAAAGCGGATTCATGCCAAATATGCAGAAATTGCCGCCGATCTTCCATAAGTTAAATGGTGGGTTTAAACGA
>JASJAZ010000271.1 GCA_030066785.1 Desulfobacterales bacterium
CAAGTTTCTTTATAAGAAATTTTTCGTTTTTAGAAAATAAATGTTCTTCAAAAATTTAACTTTAGAATACTAAGGCCATGTAATATATAGAAAATCAGGTTTTTATCATAAAGAAAAAACAGTCTGTGGCAACTTCAGGTTTTCGAGATTTTCATATTACGGCATTGGGATCCTGGGCTACACGTAATTGATTGTCTTGGGATGATTTTTTTTGAGTATTCAGGGCTCCTTGCGCTCACCGGATAGTTGAAAGCGGCGCATAAATTTGGTGTCAATGGTATTTTTTAACTTGAAAGCAAGCCGTCCCCGCCAGACGACCGATTTACGACAAAAAAGACCGGTTCCATCGCCGAGGTTGAAAATAAGCATAACTGCTTTTTGCGGCACGAATTTAGCCAATGGTCCTCCCTTCATTTTGGCCATCACGTTATGCCATAAAATCGGATTCTGGCGAACGGCGTAAACACCGACTTTTGCCAGCTGTTGCGAGCGCAATCCAATACAATCTCCGCCTCCAAAGATATTAGGGTAATCAATCGCCTGTAAATAATCGTTTACTAGCAGCCCATCATAATTGTCTGTTTGCAGGCCGGAATCTCTATAGATAGATGACGGTCGAACACCCGTAGCGAGCAATACAAGCTCGCTAAGAATACGCCTGCCGTCACTAAGGGTCACATATTGCGAATCAAAGGACTCGGCCATCGCGTTTTCAATAACTGTAATTTTTTTGGCAGCCAAAAATCTTAGGGCCAGTTTGCGGGCTTTTAGCGGAAAATTGCCAAGTAATTTTTTACCCGCGATGAGATGAATGTCCGCTGTTTTCTTATGACCGACGATTAGTTGTCTCACATTGGCAGCTAATTCCAGCCCAGTGGGCCCCCCTCCGACAACGGTTACCGAAACTGGCAGGTCTGCTCTGTGCTCAAGGATTTGTTTGCGTGCCGCAAGCAAGTTTTCAATTGGTTTAGCACTAAATACATTCGGTCCCATAAATTGTTTAGAATTTAACGCAACCATGCTGCCCGTGTTAAACGAGGCCACATCATATGGGATGGTTTGATCGGAGGATAGCATTAATAGTTTTTGGCTTGGTTTGATTTTAACAACGCGAGATTTGATAAAAGTCCCGCCGCGATCAACGGTCATTTTTTTTACATCGAAACGCACGTCTTGGGGCCGATAACGACCGGCTAACATGCCGGGTCCCATGCCTGAATAATATTGATAGTTGCCGGGACTAATAACCGTTACAGTGTCCCCGTTCTTAACGATGTGTTCTAAATTTTTCAAAATTGTCAGATGCGCGTGACCCGCTCCAACCATAACCAGATGTTTTTTCATATTCGTTATCCATCTGTTCTATCACAAGCAGTCATTAACATATATTCAGCCGCAAAACATGATTAAAAATCGCAAACCAGGTGAAAATCGGTCTTGCTATTCATTTTCGCCCTAGTATGGAAATGTATCAAATAACCGCCACATAATATAGATGTAATCATTCATGGATCGTTTTTTTGAGATACAAGTTTTTTGCCGCCACAATAGATGGTGCTATTTACGGTTGATTATAGCAAAACATACATTTACATTTGAATATCTAAGTATGTTGATTTAGACATCGCAAACGATTAACCGCAATAAGGGGGAGGTATGGTTCCTTTAGATTTAAAAATCGATGGCAATCGCTTACGGGACTCTTTAGAGGAAATGGCGCGCATCGGCGCAACTCCGGGGGGAGGCGTTCAGCGCTTAACGCTTACAGACGAAGATAAACAAGCGCGAGATCTTTTCATAAGTTGGTTAAAGGAATTGGATCTGGCAATCACCGTCGATGCGATGGGCAATATTTTTGGAAAACGTCCGGGTCAAAACAACGACCTGCCCCCTGTTATGAGTGGCTCCCACATCGACTCGCAACCCAAGGGTGGTCGGTTTGACGGAATCCTGGGTGTGATGGGTCCCTTGGAGGTTTTGCGAACGTTACATGCCAATAATATTGAGACCAAACGACCCATTGTGATTGTTAATTGGACCAATGAAGAAGGATCTCGGTTTGCGCCGGCCATGGTCGCTTCCGGCGTTTGGGCGGGTGCCTTAGACCTGAAATGGGCTTATAATCGCACGGATATCCGTAATAAAAAACTGGGCGAAGAGCTCGAGCGGATCGGCTACAAGGGTAATACGGCATGCAATAAATTTCCGGTCCATTGCTATTACGAATATCATATTGAGCAAGGTCCCATTCTGGAACGCGAGGGCAAAACCATTGGGGCACCGAAAGGCATCTTATGCTTGCACTGGTACGATATTTATTTGGAAGGTGAAGCCAATCAAGTCGGGCCGACACCCATGGAAGGCCGCCATGATGCCTTGTGTGCAGCCGCTGAGATGATTCTGAAAGTAAATCTTCTTCCGGAAAAAATGGGTGGTAACATGGTTGCCACTGTAGGTGAAATCCAGAATTATCCGAATTCACGTAATATTATCCCCGATAAGGTGCACTTCACCGTGGATATTCGTTCCTGGGATGATGATCTGGCCTTAAGGGCTTGGGAAGATGTTAAACAAGATTTTCAGGCAATTGCAGACCGGCGGGGATGCCCCCTAGGCATGGAAGAAACATGGCGAGTGGAACATTCACCATTCGATGAAAAGCTTGTGCAGCGTGTATTAAACACGGCGGAACGGCTTGGCTATTCAAATCTTCATATGGTTAGCGGCGCTGGACACGACGCCAGTTACATAAATCAAGTGGCCCCCACTGCGATGATATTTGTACCAAGTATCGGCGGTCGTAGTCATGTAGAAGTAGAAAATACTACCTGGCAGGACTGCGAAGCTGGGGGCAATGTCCTCTTGCACTGCATTCTTAAATCAGCGAACGAGGTATAATCGTCTGAGATTTGCTTCAGCCCTCTCGAGTGTTGCGATTGAATCAGTTGAGGAAGTAATCAAATTGTTATAATTTCCGGTGAGTCTCTATTGCTATGAAACAGGGATTACATTTCGGTTTCATCCAAATTATCAATACCCTTTAGAGATAGCTCTCCGCTGGATTTGAATGGCACCGTCCTTGTCGTGGCGCCCAGTCCTTGAAGATGCAACCGGCCCTTAATCGTATAGTTTAGATTTTCTGCGTTGTGGCTGTCGTGAAGGCCTCTGATTATATCGAGCATTGAAGAATAGACGGTCACCGGAATGGTTACACTTGCAAGCGCGGGGATAGAGCTCTGGGTTTTGGAAACCCCGGTGGCAAACCTCTGATCATTTATTACCAGTTCGCAATCAATGCCTTTGACCTCAAACGCTATGTCGTTGGTGTTAAATACACGTACCTCAATTTCAAATACCGATTCGAAAACTTTAATTTCTTTTATCCGAAGATCGGCCAGCGCCACTCGGGGCGGCGTCAGGTTTTGATGCGCGCCGACACACCCGATTGCCGTGATAACAGTCGCAATAAAAATGTGCCAGATAATTTGCGCCGTATTCGAAAGAGATTTCATAGCCAAGCCTCGCAAAAGTGTAACACAGGTATAATGCATTCTTTTATATAGTTTAACATTACTGTTTTTGAATGCAGTCAACTTAAGGGTTGATTTGGAAATGGTCGGCATCTTTCCAGGCGGGAAATTCCTGGCGATATTCCGCCATTAAATCGTATGACAACTCAACGGTCTCAATCCAAGCCGCCTCACTTTTTTGAAAAATATAGTTTCCCATGGGATCAAAAACAGCCGAATCCCCTTTGAAGTAAATACCGTTTCCATCGGTTCCAACACGATTGACACCAATGACATAACTAAGATTTTCAATCGCACGCGCGCGCAGCAGTGAGGTCCAATGCAGGGCACGTTTGGCGGGCCAATTGGCAATAAAAATGGCCACATCGTAATCCGAATTGGTATTTCGGGTCCAGACTGGAAACCGAAGGTCGTAACAGACAAAGGGGCGGATTTTCCAACCTTTCAAATCGACCGTAATCCGTTGATTGCCGGGTGAATATACTTTTTCTTCGCCCATCATGCGAAATAGGTGCCGCTTGTCATAAGTGTAAATTTGGCCATCAGGTTGGGTCCAGATTAAGCGGTTGTAAAACCGATCTTTTGATCCTATGATAAGACTGCCAATAATATGTACGGCCCCATCGGCAGCTATCTGTTTCATCCATTGCACAGCACGACCATCCATCTTCTGGGCCAAGGCTTCCGCATTCATCGTAAAACCGGTGCTAAACATTTCCGGCAGTACAAGTAGATCGGTGGAATTTGAGATGCTGTCAATCTTGGCCTGAAACGCAGTCAAATTGGCTTCAACATCCTCCCATACAAGCTCAGTTTGAAACAGAGTGACGTTTAAATCTGACATAATTTTTCCGCTGCGCACTTAAGGGTTTCCTCTTTTTTTGCGAAACAGAATCGAAGCACGTGATGGTCATCATTTTGATGATAAAAAACCGAGGTGGGAATGGATGCAACACCATAATCAATCGTAAGGCGTTTGGCCATTTCAATGTCCGGCTCGTTTGAGATGGCCGAATAATCCAGTAATTGATAATAGGTTCCCTGGCTGGGAATCGGTTTGAACCGCGATCCATTGATTAAAGCAAGAAAATGATCACGTTTTTGTTGGTAAAAACCCGGCAGTCGGGTATAGAGGTCTTTGCGGTTTAAAAAATCTGCAAATGCATACTGAATTGGGGTATTGACCGCAAAGGTAACAAATTGATGGATGCGACGCAGTTCGCGGGTTAAAACATCTGGCGCCAAACAATAGCCCACCTTCCAGCCGGTTGAATGATATGTTTTGGCAAAAGAGCCGATCACAAAGCTTCGTGCCGCTAATTGAGGAAAGCGGCTAACACTTTCATGGCTAGCGCCGTCAAAAACAATATGCTCATAGGCCTCATCGCTTAGAACCATTGCTTCCGAATTCGCAACGATGTCGGCTAATGCATGCATGTCATTGCTGGAAAATATCATCCCGGAGGGGTTGTGCGGTGAATTAATGATAATCAAGCGGGTTTGAGGCGAAATCGCATCGCTTACTTCCTGCCAATCAATGCGATAATCCGGATGGTGCAATTTAACATAAACGGGGCGACCGCCATTGAGTTGAATGACCGGAACATACATGTCATATGCCGGTTCAAAAACGATCACTTCATCACCGGGCCGAACCACAGTGGTAAT
>JASJAZ010000272.1 GCA_030066785.1 Desulfobacterales bacterium
GGTAAATGTATTAAAGGTTTCCAAAGCAGCGGCTAAGGAAAGGGCTGAAGCATTATTGCAGCGGGTCGGTCTGTATGCGCATCGTCACTATTATCCAGCCCACATGTCGGGGGGCCAGATGCAGCGGGCGGCCATCGCGCGGGCCCTGGCCATGGAACCGGATATGCTGCTTTTTGATGAGCCGACATCGGCCCTTGATCCGGAGCTGGTGGGCGAAGTGCTGAAAGTAATGCAGGATTTAGCGGAAGAGGGGCGTACGATGCTGGTTGTCACGCATGAAATGGGATTTGCGCGGGACGTTTCCAGTCGGGTAATTTTTTTAGATTCAGGCCTGGTCGAGGAAGATGGAAAACCGCAGCAGGTTTTCAATCATCCGAAATCTGCCCGCTTCCGGGAATTTTTAGTCGGTGCTTTTTAATGGTCCGGTAATTATACCGATTATAATAACCGTTTCTCTGGAAAAATGGCACACGCAACATCGATCCGATACTATTGTAGCGACACCTTGCAACAGATACGCGCAGCGCGCGCGCGGTTGATAGCCGTGCTCATCTGCATCGCATGCGCATTTATTTCACAGGCGGCCGCCGCTGATTGGCAGCAAATTACAATTGGTACCGAAGGCGCCTACCCACCCTGGAATTATTTTGATAAATCCGGCCAACTGGTCGGATTTGAAATCGAGCTGGCCGATGATCTGTGCCGGCGCATGAACGTTGAGTGCAAATTCGTGACGCACAAGTGGCGGGGCATCATCAAGGCCCTGAATCAGGGACAATATGATGCCATCATGGCGGCCATGTCGATCACCGCGCCGCGCAAAAAGTTGGTTACATTCTCGCGCAGTTATGCCGATACGCCCAATATATTTGTGGTGCGCAAAGACAATCCCATCGCCAACTTCCAATCCGAGCTTGCGCATTTGACCTTGGATGATATCAGTCCTACGGAAAAGGCCGCGCTGGATGCCCTCATCAATGCATTTAAGGGCAAAGTTATCGGGGTTCAGGTCGCAACCATCAATCAAAAATTTGCCGATGCCTATTTGGGTGAGCATGCTGAAATTCGTATATACGACTTTCAGCACACCGTTGACCTCGAGCTTTACCAGGGTCGCCTGGATGCGCTGCTCGGGGGTATGGCTTATTGGGTGCCATTAATTCAATCCGAGCAGGGCAAGGAGTATAAAATCATCGGCCCCCAGATGACCGGCGGGCCCTTTGGCAAGGGTATCGGTGTGGCTGTTCGGAAAAAGGATCAGGAACTGGCCGATTTGTTTTCGCAGGCCATCGAAGCGGCGATTCATGACGGAACCCTTAAAAAATTAGCCATCAAGTGGTTTACGTTTGACGCTTCGGCGCCGCCTTAGAAGTTGTGGTTGGAGCAGATTAACCGAATCAGTTTATTTAGCGAACGACTGGTATAGTGCATGTCTGAAGTTATTGCCTATTTCCCGCTGATCATGAAAGGAATGCTGCTGACGGTTGAAGTAGCCGTATTATCGCTGCTGATTGCGATTCTACTCGGTATGATCGGCGCATTGGCCAAGCTTTCCAAATCGCGCATTGCCAAAAGCATCGCCGGCACCTATACGACGGTCATCCGAGGAATACCCGACCTGGTTCTGATGACCCTTATCTTTTTTGGCGGCCAGATCCTGGTCAACGATATCGGTGAAAAACTGGGTTGGGACTATATCGATGTGAACCCCTTTATCGCGGGGGTGCTCACCATCGGGTTTATTTTTGGTGCCTATTTTGCGGAGTCTTTTCGCGGCGGTATCCTGGCCGTATCGCGTGGCGAAATTGAGGCCGGTTATGCTTTTGGGATGAAACCGCAACAGGTTTTTTTCCGAATTACGCTGCCCGCCATGGTCCGGCACGCGCTGCCGGGATTCGGCAATAACTGGTTGGTGATGGTGAAGACCACTGCACTGGTTTCGGTCATCGGCTTGCAGGATATGGTTTACAACGCCGGTCTGGCCGGCGGCTCCACCCGCAAGCCGTTTACATTTTATTGCGTGGTTGCCTTTTTGTTTCTCGTCATTACGGGCGTTTCCGACGTCGGCTTGCGATGGCTGGATAAACGTTACAGTGTCGGTGTACGCAAAGCGTAGCGTGTACTATGGATTTTCAGGTCATCATAGAAAATTTGCCGCTGTATTTTAAAGGGCTGCAAACCACCGTCGTGCTGGTTTTCGCATCGCTGGCCGTGGGCTTGTGCCTGGCGATACCGATTGCCCTGCTGGCAACATCCAAGCGCAAATGGTTGAGCGCGCCGCCCAAGGCCTACATTTATTTTTTCCGGGGCACCCCGCTGCTGGTTCAAATGTTTATGATTTACCACGGCATGGGGCAGTTTGAGGTGGTGCGCGAAAGTTTTTTGTGGGCCGTTTTTCAGGAGGCCTGGGCCTGTGCCCTGGTGGCCTTTGCCCTCAATACCGCCGGCTATACGGGTGAGATCCTGCGGGGCACCATTGAACAGACCCCTTATGGAGAGGTCGAAGCGGCCAAATCGGTGGGTATGTCTAAACCCCTAATTTACCGGCGCATCATATTGCCCAGCACCTTCAGACGGGCGCTACCGGCCTATGGAAACGAAGTCATCTTTATGCTGCATGGCAGCTCGCTGGCCGGTCTGATCACCATTGTCGATTTATTCGGTGCGGCCAAAATCGTCAACGCCCGCAATTTCGTACCATTTGAATCGTTTATCACCGCCGGATTGTTTTACCTTATCATCACATTTCTGATTGTCTGGGGATTTAAAAGGGCCGAACATCGCTGGCATGCCTATTTACGCCCGCGCGAGAGTTAACCTTTTCTCGATAGATTTGATCCCGCTTAAAACGGTTTAGGACGTCAGCAAATTTTCGCCTTTGTCTTTAAGGGGGACCTTGCCTGCAATTTTAGCTAAAATGCGGCCGGGCCGGGCATGACGATCGGTGTTGATGGAAAACAGAATGCCGCTGATGCCGCTTCTCACGGGGGTGATCCGATTTTCCGGTCCTTCTGCCAGGGGATTGACGATTTCAGCAATCACCTCATGCTTTGCGATGCGGTCGCCCGGCGATTTCAAAAAAACCACCACACCCGGCGCCGGGGCTTTCAAGTGCGCCACACCCCGCAATGGTGTGGCATCATTTATCAATGGCGGGATATCCGGTGCCGCATCTTTAATAAAACCTCTCCTTTGCAAAAACCAGAAGATATTCTGCGCATCCTGCTGGGCATGTGCATGGGTCACATCAGCCAGGCCGCGCAGCTCCACGGTGGCGGCTAGGCAGGCCGGCGGTATGGGATGATTGGGGAATTTTTCCGCCAGTTGCCACCAGAATCGGCTGCAGGCTTCGTCATAGGCCGTGACCCCCGAATCGTCGGCCAGCAGCGTCACTTCGGCACCCATTTGGGCAGACAGGTCCTTGGCGGCGGGCCACAACGGGGTGCCCAGGTAAACATGCATGAGGGATTCGCAGTCGCAATGCAGGTCCAGCACAATGTCGGCATCAAATGACAGCAGCAGCAGCTGATGTTTCAGAGCCGCGGCTTCATCCGGCGGGGCAATGCTATCCAGTATCTCGCCTGCGGCTTGGCGGATCAGGGCCACATTATCCTCCGGTGCACTTCCCAGACGGTCTTTGATCTGCTCCGCGACCTGCGCGCTGATGTCCGCATATTGGCGATTGAAATTGATGTTATTGAAAAAATCGAAGCGGCCATGCAGGGTTTCATCGCGCCATTGGCTAACCCCGATGGGATTGGCCACCGGAACCAGCACAATGTGCCCGTCAATCTTGTTTTCAGTATCGGCCTGATCGAACAGATTGATCAGATGATGCATCACAACAAAACCGGGCGCTTCATCGGCGTGCAGTCCAGCCTGGATATAAGCTTTGCAGTCAGCCTTCGGATCACCGTAAAGGATCACCTTTAATGTACGTGCATTTCCCAGACTGCTTGCCGGCAAATTGATCTGTTTAATGGTCTTGGTGCCCATGACGCCTTTACTTTCGTACTGTGTTTGTTTTCTTACCTGAATGTTGCTCGTAAATTAATGCAACGTCGCCTTTGTCGTCAAAGACAGCGATTCCAGTAAAAAAGTAATGGGGGAGCAACACTCCCCCATTACAAATAAATATCGAATTGGCGTAACGGCTTATTTGCCGTACACGTCAAAATCAAAGTATTTATCCTGGATTTTTTTATAGGTGCCGTCGGCTCGAATCTTATCGATGGCTTGATTGAACTTTGCCACCAGATCCGTATCTTTCTTGCGGATGGCAATCCCAGCACCGTTGCCAAAATATTTCGGTTCGTCAAGGTTGGGCCCGACGTACTCATAGTCCTTACCCTCGGGCTTTTTGAGAAAGCCCTCGTTAGTCGCCACACTGTCGGCCAACAGCATATCGACGCGCCCGGCCCTCAGGTCCATATAAGCCTCATCCTGGGTGGCATAGCGTTTGATAACGACACCTTTGCCGCCATTGTCGGTGATAAAATTGTCATGGATGGTGGCACGTTGGACACCAATTTTCTTGCCGGCGGTGGCCGCCGCCACACCTGCACGGTCAAAGTCTTTCACAGTGCCTTTTTTGGCCACAAACTTGGCCGGGGTCTGGTAATATTTTTTGGTGAAAGCGACTTTTTTCTTGCGCTCTTCGGTAATGGACATGGAGGCAATGATGGCATCGTATTTGCGCGCCAGCAATGCCGGTATGATCCCATCCCAGTCCTGGGCCACCAGCTTGCACTCAGCGCCCATGGCCTCACACAGGGCCAGGGCGATGTCGATGTCAAATCCCACCAGCTTGCCATCCGCGGTGGTTGAACTGAAGGGCGGGTAGGCCCCTTCCACGCCGATGCGCACCTTTTTCCAATCTTTGGCCTGAACAGTTCCGGCCGCACATACCAGTGCAACCATGCAAAATAAAATGATTAGCTTTTTCATATTTCCTCCTTTTTGGTGATGACGAAATGGCATACGGTTGTCATTGAAACTCAGCTGCCTGCGATCCTCGATTGCACGGCAATATAATCGTCAAGGTTTATGGGGCAGGGAAAAAATTTGGTTCACAATTTTGGAAAAATAGAAAAAATGAATAGGTCTGTCAAACGAAAAAGCGGTTCGGCACGACCGCAGCGGACAGCCAAGATCCTGCCTAGGCGCATACGACCGGATCGGTAATTCGTTTTACA
>JASJAZ010000066.1 GCA_030066785.1 Desulfobacterales bacterium
CTTGCCGGATGAATTGGAAATTACCGCCGAGGCCGAGGATGGTGATATTATGGGCATCCGTCACCGGGAACATCTCACCGAGGGTATTCAATTTCATCCCGAATCGATCATGACCACTGTGGGTAAGCGCTTGCTGCGCAATTTTTTAAAGATGATTGAGAATCAAACACGCCTGGCGGCCTAAATTGAATCGATACAGAGGAGGTTGCACCGATGTTTAAAGATGGTTTGGCGACAATTATAGAGGGATTGAATTTAACCGAAGAGCAGATGGCTCAAATGATAACGGCGATTTTTTCCGGTGATATCACTGATGCGCAAATCGGGGCCTTTATGGGGGCTTTGGCCACCAAAGGGGAAACATTTGAGGAATTGGCGGGTGCCGCGAAAGCCATGCGCCGCAAAGCCACGCGGATTCAAACCGCCAGTTCAGTGGTGGTGGACACATGCGGCACGGGTGGTGATGGTGCCAATACATTTAACATTTCCACCACCACGGCCTTTGTGGTGGCCGGTTGTGACATTACGGTGGCCAAACATGGCAACCGGTCGGTCTCCAGCCAATGTGGCAGTGCGGATTTGCTGGAATCGTTGGGTGTGAATTTGGATGTGGATCCAGAAATCGTGGAGCAGGGGGTCCAGGAAATTGGCATCGGTTTTTTGTATGCCCCCCTGTATCACAGTGCCATGCGGTTTGCGGCCAATGCCCGCAAGGAGATCGGGCTGCGATCGATCTTTAACATGCTGGGCCCTTTGACCAATCCGGCCGCGGCTAACTGTCAGCTATTAGGCGTCTATGCCCCGGAACTAACGGAAATGTTTGCCCAGGCTCTGCGGCTGTTGGGGGTCAAGCGTGCATTGGTGGTGCATGGACATGACGGTCTGGATGAAATGTCTGTCTGTGCCCAAACCCGGATTTCCGAGCTTAATGACGATATGATTCGAACCTATGACATTGAGCCCGAACAGTTTTTTGACGATATCGCCGATGCCAATGATCTGGTTGGCGGCGATCCGGTGGCCAACGCCGCCATCACCCGCAGTGTTTTGGAGGGTGCCAAAGGCCCCCAGCGCGATGTTGTCCTTTTAAATGCGGCCGGTGCGCTACTGGCTGCAGGAAAAGCCGAGACGCTGGCCGCGGGTATTGAGCAAGCGAAATCTTGCATCGACAGCGGGGCTGCCACCGAGAAATTAGAGCAACTGATTCAATTTACGCAGGCAAACGGATAGCGGTTGGGAGTTCGCTGTCATTACCGTGATCCTGGGGAGGCGTTAAGCATTGGCCAACGATATTTTGCAAACCATTGTGGCGCAGAAAAAACGTGAGGTGGAAACCGCCCGTAAACGATTAGGGGAGCAGGACCTTTGCGATCTGGCGATGCAGTTGAAGGCCAAACGCGGATTTATGCAAGCCCTGGCAAATAACGGTCCCGATCAGATCGGCGTCATTGCCGAGGTCAAACGGGCCTCGCCGTCCAAAGGAACGATCAACGCACACCTGAATCCGGCAGATTATGCGGCTGCTTGTGAAAGGGGTGGCGCCGTGGCCCTGTCGGTGTTGACCGATCATTCTTTTTTCCAGGGATCTTTGGATGATTTGACCAGTGCGCGCCAGTCCATCCACCTGCCGGTATTGCGCAAAGATTTTTTGATTTCAGCCTACCAAATTTACGAATCGGCGGTTGCCGGTGCTGATGCGGTGCTGTTGATCGTTAGGATTTTGTCACAGCAGCAATTGGTTGACTATCTGGGGTTGTGCGGCGAATTGGGTTTGGATGCGCTGGTGGAGGTGCACACGGAGCAAGATCTTGAAACCGCATCGACTGCTGGTGCGCGCCTGATCGGCATCAATAACCGCAATTTAAAGACCTTTGAAACCGATGTCGGTACTGCCGTATCCATGGTGGGCCGATTAGAAGAGGGGCAAATTCCGGTCGCTGCCAGCGGTATTCAAAGCCGCCGGGATATCGATCGGAATTTAAATGCCGGCATTTACAATTTTTTAATCGGGGAAAGCATTGCCAGAGCTGCCAATCCGGAAACCTTTGTGAGATCTCTGATTTGAAGCCGATCATCTTTATTTGTAAGCATTAGAAATGGAAGCAACCGATAATAAGGAAACACCCCAATTTAAACCCCAGGTCAAAATTTGCGGCCTGACACGCATCGATCAAGCCCTGGCTTGCGCCGAATTGGGTGCCGATGCCATCGGGCTGGTGTTTTATTCGAAAAGCCCGCGGTATGTTTCAACGGACCAGGCTCGGTCCATTACCGACGCACTGCCGCCGCAAATCAAGACAGTGGGCGTATTTGTGAATGAAACGGTTGATCATATCAAACAAACGGCTGCACGGTGCGGACTTCAGTCGGTGCAGCTGCATGGACAGGAAGGCCCCGCGGCAGTGGCGGCGCTTACTGACGCGGGCTTAATGGTCATCAAGACTTTGTTTCAAACGCGTGAACCGGAGTTTGCGACGGCGGCTGATTATCCAGCCTCAGCCTTTTTAGTGGAATGCGGCCAGGGACCGCTGCCGGGCGGTAACGCCATGGCGTGGCGCTGGGACGCCGCACGGGAAGTCTCCGACAACCGTCCTCTAATACTTGCCGGGGGATTAGCCGCCAACAACGTGGTCGCGGCGGCCCTTGCCGGTGATGCCGATGCGGTGGACGTTAGCTCCGGTGTCGAACTGCGCCCTGGTGAAAAAGATACAGTGCGCGTCAAGCAATTTTTAGAAGCGGTTGGCAGCATTCAATATACCAAACCAGCAAGGAGGGTTTTTTTATAATGACGACTCATCATCAGACCAAGAATTTGCAAGGGCAAGCAACACCATTGCCGGATGCGGGCGGCCATTTCGGTCATTTTGGCGGGCGCTTTGTTGGCGAGACTTTAATGCCGGCGTTGCTGGAACTGGAGGAAGCGTATCATGAATTTGTACCTCAAAAAGACTTCCAAAATGAACTGAACCGGCTATTAAACGATTATGCCGGACGCCCCACACCGCTTTACCATGCGCAACGATTAAGTAAACACTTGAAGGGGGCAGCTATTTATCTGAAACGGGAAGATTTAACTCACACGGGTGCGCATAAAATCAATAACACCATCGGACAGGGTCTTTTGGCCCGGTGGATGCAGAAGCATAAATTGATCGCTGAAACCGGCGCCGGCCAACATGGTGTGGCCACCGCCACCACCGCCGCTTTATTTGGAATGGAATGCAAAATTTTTATGGGTGTTGAGGATATCCAACGCCAGGCACCCAATGTTCAGCGCATGCAATTGCTGGGGGCGGAGGTCGTTGCTGTGGATTCGGGTACCGGCACGCTTAAAGATGCCATGAACGAAGCCATGCGTTTTTGGTCGGCAGCGGTGCAGGATACCTTTTATGTCATCGGGTCGGTGGCCGGTCCCCATCCTTACCCGGCCATGGTCAGGGATTTTCAAAAAATAATAGGCCAAGAGGCCCGCCGTCAAATACTTAAAGCCGCTGATCGATTGCCTGATGTATTGGTTGCCTGCGTGGGCGGGGGCAGCAACGCCATGGGTCTTTTTTATCCATTTCTGGACGATGCTGTGGAAATGATCGGGGTTGAGGCCGGCGGCAGTGGTGTTAAAACTGGCAAACACGCGGCAACTCTCGGTGCGGGCGGTGTCGGCGTGCTGCATGGGTCCAAATCCTATGTGCTGCAGGACGACAACGGTCAGATTAAAGAAGCCCATTCAATCTCAGCCGGGCTTGATTATCCCGGTGTTGGTCCCGAGCACGCCCATTTGAAAGCAAATAATCGGGCCCGTTACGTCTCAATCAATGATGATGAAGCCCTGGAGGCCTTCCGCTTACTGTGTTCTCTGGAAGGCATCATACCGGCATTGGAAAGCGCGCATGCCCTGGCCTTTGCCATTCAGGAGGCCCCCCGTCGGTCAACCGACGATATCATGATCGTTAACCTTTCCGGTCGTGGCGACAAAGATCTGGCAATTGCAGTTGAGCATATCGATATGCCGGATTGATTTTAAGGATTGCCGCAATGGCAAGGACTTGATGGGCAACTAGATAGGAGATGGAAAAAACATGAACCGCATTGAAATTTTGTTCGACAAACTTAAACATGGAAAGAGCAAAGCGTTGGTGGGATTTGTTACCGCCGGCGATCCCAATCTGGAAATATCAGAGCAGTTAGTGATTGCCATGGCCCGTTCCGGACTGGATGTTTTGGAGCTGGGTGTGCCCTTTTCCGATCCCACATCCGACGGACCTGTGATTCAGCGCGCGTCGGCCCGCGCGCTCCAGCAGGGCGTCACGCTTGCCAAGGTTATCGATATGACGCGTCGGGTTAGAGCAACGGTTGATATCCCCATCATATTATTCAGCTATTATAATCCGATTTTGGCCTACGGAACCGATGCTTTTTACCGCGACGCCACCGATGCCGGCGCTGATGGGGTTTTGGTGGTGGATCTGCCACCGGAGGAATCCGAAGATATGACCGCCCAATGGCCGGGCAATGACTTGTCCATTATTCGGCTGATCGCGCCCACCACACCTGCCAAACGGATGACGGCCATTGCCAAACAGGCTTCGGGTTTTTTGTATTTGGTTTCCAAAACAGGTGTCACAGGTAGCGCTGGATTGGATACCGGCGAAGTGGGCCATCATGTCAAAATGCTGCGAAACGTCACGCAGCTGCCGATTTGTGTGGGTTTTGGCATATCCACAGCCGAGCATGTGCGTGCCGTGGCGACGGTTGCCGACGGCGTGGTGATCGGCAGCGCTTTTGAAAAATTGATTGAAGAAAATTTGTCCGATCCAGATCTTCCCGCCATCTTGGGAAATCAAACGGATTTTTACAAAAAGGCGATGGATCATTAGGCTGCCGGTGTGAGGGCTTCGGGATCGTTCGCGTTCATATTAGCTGCTCAAATACCGGCTATTTTTGTTCCAATTAGATGAAATCGGTTTCGTATACTTCTGTAAACGCCAAGTATCCTGAAAGTATTCAAATATTATTTTCAGGGACTGTCACGGCCCTAAAATTAATTATTTTCTAATTTGCAAAATTGATTCTGATTGTTTAAAATGACGACAAGATGCATTGATGGCTCATAATTTTTGCCCTCCCGCGTCTGCCGGCCGCAGTTTTACATTTTTTAAGCGACAAGTTTTTGATAATGCTCCTTTTTTAGCTCACCAGGCCACTTGTTGCTAAATTTTTGGCTGGTTGGTTCGATATGATATATTGAAACCGATTTATCCCACCGCGCAACGAAGGAAGGTAATTCATTCGGTTTTATTTCAACACAATGTTAGTGGTATGTGGCCCTGATTTTGCTTCTCATTAGCGTTTTGTCGAAACGGTATTGGTCGATCGCTGATTTTGAACGGACATTGCGATTTAATTCTCATTCGGGCTTAAGCTTAAGATTGGACTCCCATGGAAAAAATTTGTTTTGAAAAACCGGACCTACCATCTCTTACCCGCAACTACACCGTCGTCGATCTTCATTTTCATACCCGTTACACCGACGGGTTAAATACGGTCGCCAAAATAGCGCAAAAGGCACGGGCTCTGAAAATCGGCGTCGCGATTACAGATCATAATGATATCCGGGGCGCTTTGGAAATCAACCGGGATAAATCGATTTTATCCATCCCGGGCATCGAAGTGACGTCCAAGGAAGGCACCCATGTGTTGGTCTATTTTTATGATATCCGCTGTTTAAGGCGATATTTCAAATATGATATAGAACCGTTTCTGGGCCATGATGTCATGAGTTCCACGTCACTGGAAATGGAAGACATCATCACCCGAGCGCGAGCCTATGAAACCGTGGTGATTTTTCCCCATCCATATTGCGGTGTTTATACCGGTATTGCCAACTATAACTTTTCACCCCAGCGTTTGAGCCGGCTGCTCAAACAGGTTGATGGCGTTGAGGTGATCAACGCTGAAAATATTAACAAGTGGAACTTGAAGTGCGCGCTGCTTGGTTTCAACCTGGACAAAGCCGTTACCGGCGGAAGCGATGGCCACTCCTTGCACCAAATGGGCAAAGTGGTGACCTATGCCGAATGTAAGCGGGATCGCCGCACTTTTTTAGATGCGATCAAATCCAAGCAAAACAAGGTCATTGGCAAAGAATCGCATCTTTTCAGCAAATTTGGATCCAGCAGCGTCAAGTTGGCCAACATCAAAACCTACCCGGATTTGGTCGAAAAAAATATCAATTATGGCTGCAAAGTCATCAACATGAAGTCCAAATTGCTAAAGGATAGATTTAAACAACGCCTGCACCAAACCATGCAACGTTACGAAAAATCACATTTCGTGCGATAAATCACACCTCTTGCCAAACCGCCCCGGACATCTCTCCTGGCGCTGAAATGCTGGGCGAGCGCTCTCATCTTAAATGCCTTTAGGATCGGCATCATTGGTCAATACCAATTCATTAAAAAAAGTTTAAAAAATTTTTGGGGTTGTGACCGGATCTGTCACAGGTGCGTGTTATATACGTTGGTCAGAAAATGAACTTAGGGCTATTTGGAAGCATCATAGGTTCCTTAATAAGGAGGAAAGCCATGACCAGCGAATTTTTAGATCAAGACTGTGAGGAAATCCTGGAGTATCACGGCAACACCATGATCGAACTGACACGCAAACAGGATGGCGAGACGGTTTTGCATGATTGGCTGCTGTTTAACAGCGTCGAAGAAGCCAGTGAATATTTTTATGCCCATGCTGGGTAAAATTCAGTAAGGTTATAATGCTTTACGGGGCTTGGGTGTGGGTATACCATCGGTGTCGCAAGTGGTGCCTACGATTTTATGTTTCATCGAATCCGGCCTGTTGACAGCAGTCACCTGCAACGGCTTTGTATGAGACTAAAAAGACCACATAACCGGATTATCATCCAGGCGATCGGCTACACTGCGGCCGATACGATCCATTTCCTGCAGATCTGCGAGGGATAATACAACCTTAGCGGCCGCGGCATTTTGGGTGGCTTGTTGCGCATTGCGGGCTCCGGCAATGGCACAGCATTGTGGTTGGGCCATGACCCAGGCCAACGCCAATTGTCCCAGCGCTATTTGAAGTCTTGTAGCAATGGGACGCAGCTGATCTAAGGCCGCCTGCACACGGCGGTAATTATTGGGCTGAAACAGGCGATTTTTTGAGCGATGATCCCCCTTGGCAAATTGGTGATCCGGACCGAATTTTCCGGTCAACAATCCTTGGGCCATGGGCGAATAGGCCAAAACCGTAATATTGTTTTCAACACAGAACGGCATCGCATCCTTTTCTACATGACGCCAGAAAAGCGAGTAGGGTGGTTGGAGGCTGTCGATGCGGGCATAGCGAGAAGCTTCTTGCAATTGTTTGGCAGAGAAATTGGAAACGCCGATGGCGCGGATTTTTCCCTCTTGCTGAAGTTTTTCCATGGCTCCCAAAGTTTCTTCAATTGGAACGATTGCGCAGCCAAAGGATCCTGCCGGCCAATGAATCTGATAAAGATCGATGTAATCAGTTTTCAAGTTGCCCAGCGATCTTTCACAGGCCTTGATGAGCTTGTCGTGGGAAAGTTTGTTGGCAAACACTTTGGTTAAGTAAACAACCTGATCGCGTACCTCACACAGCGCTTTACCGACAATTTGCTCCGAGTGACCCTTGCCATAAGCTTCGGCGGTATCAAAGGTGGTTATGCCGGCCTCAAATGCAGCGCGCAAGGCCTCAATGGTTTGCGTATCTTCGATGCCGGTCCACATGTCCTTACCGGCTTGCCAGGTGCCCATAATAACCGGTGAAATTTTGATGTCAGATTGTCCTAGTGTGCGTAGTTCCATTGCGATCTTCCTTGGTTGTTCGATGTTATAACGGGTGCGCTATTCGGATATCACACAATATTCGATCTTAAATTTGAAAACAGGTTCATCCTCTGTTAGATATGATTTCTAAACTAAACACTTATGAGGGCTTTGCTATGTCCACCATCCTCATCTTTCATCAAATTCCGGAATCCCATCGCTCGGAAATTGAAAAGATCTGTCCCAAGCATAAGGTGATTATTTGCACCCAGCGCCAGTCGTTGTACGATCATCTTCCAGCGGCCGAGGTGCTGGTTACATTCAAGATGGATCAGGATATGCTGCAAAACGCACCACGTTTGAAATGGGTGCAATCTTTCAGCACCGGGGTCGATAACCTGCCCCTGGCGCAATTACATCAAAAAAACATCATTCTTACCAGCACCCGCGGTATCCACCGTATCCAGATGGCCGAATACGCCATTGCCGCCATGATTAATCTGGCGCGCAATTGCCTACAGATGTTTCACAACCAGGTTAATCGTCGCTGGGATCGCAACGTTACCCAAAATGAAATATACGGTGCCTGGCTGGGTATTCTGGGCTTGGGCGACATTGGCCGCGAGATCGCCCGCAAAGCCAAGCTATTTGGTATGCATGTGCTAGGCGTCAAACGCCAGCCGGAGCCGGTGGTCGATGCCGAGGCGGTTTATGATTTGTCTCAGATCCAAAAAATTTTTCAAAAGTGCGACTATATCATCAACCTGCTGCCCCGAACGGCGGATACAGTTGGGGTGATTAATAAAAGCTGTTTTGATCTGATGAAGCCCGATGCTGCTTTTATTAATATGGGCCGCGGTGCTACGGTTAATCAGGACGATCTGATCCAGGCGTTGCAGGCGCAAAAGATCAAGGGCATGGTGAGCGATGTATTTGCGAAAGAACCGCTGCCGCCGGAAAGTCCGCTCTGGTCCATGTCAAATGTAATCATTACACCGCACATCGCCGGCAATTCCAAATTTTACGAGGACAAAGCCATGCTGATCATACGGCATAATTTAAAAGCCTATGTCCAAAAAGACAGAGAGATGCTCAACGTTATCGATTATTCGCGCGGATATTAATCCTTAACATTATATCGCCCTCATGAAAACCACGCACTCTAAGGGTCAAATCTACGTTCGTCCACTTTGCGAGAGGGATTTGGATGAGGCCGATCGAATCTTGCAGCTGGCATTTGGGACCTTCAACGCGGCGCCCAATCCAGAGAGCTTTATGGGCGATCGTCGTTTTGTGCACACCCGCTGGCGCGCCAATCCCCAAGCGGCCTTTGCCGCCGAATCAGATGGCAGGCTGGTAGGGTCAAACTTCGCGACGCGCTGGGGCCGTTTTGGCTTTTTTGGACCCCTTTCCATCGATCCCGCCTTTTGGGATCGCGGATTTGCAAGCGATCTAATTGCGCCCGTGATGGAATTATTTAAGAGTTGGAAGGTCAGGCTGGCCGGTTTGTTTACGTTTGCCCACAGCGTGAAGCACATCGGGCTGTATCAGAAATTTGGTTTTCGGCCCCGTGCATTAACGCTGATTCTTGAAAAAAACATCAGGCCGAATGATTTTCAAAGCGCTTCATTTTCTGTTTTTTCCAAATTGGACCAACATGCACGGCGGGAAGCATTGGTGGCCTGTCGGCAGCTCACAGAGGCCATATATGACGGTCTGGATGTTGGGTTTGAAATCGAATCAATATACCAACAGGCGCTGGGCGACACCGTTCTGGTGAGGGATGTATATGGGCTTAAAAGCTTTGCGGCCTGTCATATCGGACCGGGCAGCGAGGCCGGCAGCGGCATTTGTTATGTGAAATTTGCCGCCGCTGCTCCTGGACCTGAAACTCGAATTTTTTTTAGCGATCTTTTAAAGGCGTGTGAGGTGTTGGCCTGGGCGTCCGGTGCCAGTCAACTGGTTGCCGGTGTCAATGCGGCGCGCCGGGAAGCCTATGAAGAAATGTTGTTGGCTGGTTTTCAAATGGTGCGCACCGGAATCGCCATGCACCGGCCAAACGATCCGGGGTTTAATCGGTCAGGCGTATTTGTGATGGATGATTGGCGCTGAAACAAGCGCAAAAAACGTTCTAACTCAGACGCCCATTTACACTATGTATGGCGGTCGGTAGATGTTACGTACCAAATATTCGGATATACACATTCTGGCTATTTTTGTTGCCCTTCTTTTCATCGGTGCCTGTTCTGAGATCTCTTTGCAGGAATACGCTTCTAAAAACCAGGATGAGGCCGCTATCATATCGGTATTAAGACAATACCAGGACGCCCGCAACAATTTCGAGCTGGAGAAATACTTGGACTGTTTACACGATCGGGGCTTCTATCATTATGCCAGTAGCGTGATGGTTTCAAAACAGGATCTGCATGAATTGCTTCCCCGTTTCTGGGTCCAGCTGCAAAAAGGCGATCGGCTCTTTTTCCCGATGTGTCGCGAAAATATCAGTGGTAATTACTTTGTTGGGTTTCGGATTGTCAATCCGCAAATCGTGATGCATCATGACGCCGCCGATGTCACGGTGACCTATCTTAATAAAGGATGGCGGCAAAGACATTATATATCCATGGTCAAAGAAAACGGGCGCTGGCTCATCAACCGACTGGATTGGGAAACCGGCTAGCAAATTGTACCATTCAATCCTGGCACTTCCAGAAAGATTAGCAGTAAAACAATAACGTTATTCAGATCTGAAATATGGATGTGAGAAACAGAGGGATCAACCTGCTCTATCGGGTTGCCACCGGCAGCAAGAGGGTTCGCAATCTTCTAACACCCATTGGCGCAACCTTTTTTATCGGATTTACGCTGCTGTTTGTTTACCTTGCCGTGCAACTGGATCATTGGCTAAAACTGCCGGTGCTTTTTTCCCCACCGTTGAATATTTTGCTATCCCTGCCGGTATTTGCCGCAGCCCTGTTTTTAGTCGGCTGGTCCGTGGCACATTTTCTGAAAACCAAAGGCACACCGGTTCCCTTTAATCCGCCACCCAGGCTGGTCACCACCGGACCTTATACATATACCCGCAACCCGATGCTTACCGGTTTGTTTGGCGTTCTCTTTGGCCTGGGTATCTTAATGGGTTCGGTAACCGTGTTGTTTATTTTTACACCCCTTTTTATTCTTTTTAATGTCTGGGAACTAAAAACCATTGAGGAACCTGAACTGACGAAACGGCTTGGCGAGGATTATATCCAATACCGCAAGCAGACACCGATGTTCATTCCCAGATTGAGAAGAAAAAATACAAACAAGAAGTAATCATATTGTTTTTATTCGAAGACTTCAAGTAGGTGGCCCACATAGGTGATTAGTCTAACAAAGGAGGATTATTTGAAAACAAAAACTATTGGTATCCTGGGCGGCATGGGCCCCGAGGCCACCTTGGGTTTATATGGGAAAATCATTCAAACCACTCCGGCAGCTAAAGACCAGGATCATCTGCGCGTGATCATCGACAGCAATCCCAAGATCCCGGATCGAACCCCGGCCATTATCGCAAATGCTGAAAATCCTGTGCCTGCCATGCTGGCAAGCGGTAAGACGCTGGAAAGTGCCGGTGTAGATTTTATTATCATACCATGTATATCGGCCCACTTTTTTCTGAGCGAATTGCAGCAAGGCCTCAAGGTGCCAATTTTGTCGGCGCCTGATGCGGTGGCCGACAAAATCAGTCAAGAATTTTCAAATGTCAAAACTGTCGGGTTAATTTCTACCACTGGGACGATCCAGGGAGGCAAGTTTGCTCAGAGATTATTGCAAAACTCAATCGCCACGGTGGTGCCGAATGATAACGATCAAAAAGCCGTCATGGCTGCTATTTATTATATTAAAGCCACCCAGCAACCTGATGTGCGGCGACAGTGCAAAGCAGATCTGATTCGAGTGTCGCAAAACATGATCAAAGTAGGCGCCCAAGGAATTATTGCCGGGTGCACGGAGACACCCCTGGAACTAAGGGCTGAAGATCTGCCGGTTCCTTATTTTAACCCGTTGCAAATTTTAGCCGAAGCAGCGGTGCGCGAAGCCCGGGATGGTGATTGAAAATTAAATGTTGCGATAAAAGAATATAGCAGCAGAGTTTTCTCTTCTATTCCGGCTGGCGAAAGCACAATATCGGATCTGCTATAAATATGAAAAGCAGCCATTCCCAGCGGCAGGGACCGTTGATTCGCCAAAATGGTGCTTTTTTATAGCCGTAAAATTCTATAGCAGCTGTTAAGGATAAAAAAAGACCAAGCTTTTAATACCAAAAGGAGAAAAAATTTATGAACTATTTCCTTAGCCTACCTATTTTTCTTTTGATCGGTACCACAGGCGGTTTTATAGGGATGAAGTGCAAAATACCGGCAGGCGCTTTAATCGGATCATTGCTGGCCGTCGTTTGCTTCAAACTAGTGGCCCGGGTGGATTGGGATATTCCCAAAGTGTTTACTTTTGCGATCCAGGTTTTTGTCGGAATTATGGTGGGCGCCTCTTTCCAACCGGAAATGCTCAAGGTTATGGGCAAGGTGATGTTACCGGTTATCACTTCCACCATTTTTTTGATGGGCACGGGGCTTTTACTGTCGATGGTATTTGCCCGATTTGGCATTTTAGATATGGGCACCGCCTATTTGGGAACCAGTCCCGGGGCTATGAGCGCTCTGATCACTGTCGCCTTGGACAGCGGGAAAGATGCCATGGTTATCACCTGCTTTCATTTTTTTCGGGTGGTCTTTATTATTCTGACCATGCCAGTCATTTATAAGTTATTTTTTAGGTGAAACAATCGGACAAGGTAATTTACAGATTTTAGACTGGCTTATGATATACACCAACAAAATTGATTCAGTCTTTGGGCACGAAATGCAAGCTTTTCCCTATAGGTAGATTAGCCATAGGAAACCCACAACGGCCGAGCGTTTTAGATTTGTAAAAAACTCATAATTTCGTAGTTCAATTTTTTCTGGATTTGAAAGCGCAATCTGCATGTCGTAAAAAAATTAGGGCTCCAGCAATGTGTTGTAACCCTATGATGCTATGTTATGCTCAGAAAGATTCAAACCTGCGACAGATCTATTTTTTTAGTTAATTGACGCATTACTATTATTAACTATCCATGTCCAATGCTAAGTAACAATCGTAAAGCTTAGCAGGAAGCAAATTTTAATTTATTACCATTAAATGGGAAATTTTTACTGTTAAGTTGTCCTCTTTGTAATGCATCTAAAAAAGCTTATGTCCATTAATGGAGGATTATATGAAAAATGAGAATGAAAACACCGCCAAACTGCACACGGGACTTAAACGCAGGGAGTTCATGGCCATGCTGGCGGGTTGCACCGCCAGTCTGATGGTGTCTGGCCTTTTTCCTGGCGAGGAAAAGATTGCCGCGGCCACTGCCTCCCGCTCCGACCGGCTGGGCAAACTCCTGCCCCTGCGCAAGCTAGGTTCTTCTGGTCCGGTTGTGACCAACTTGGGCGTGGGCGGAGATCATGTGGGGAGTGCCTCGGAAAAGGATGCGCAGGCTATCATCGAAAAGGCATTGGAGGAGGGGGTGCGCTTCTTTGACAATGCCCCCTTTTACAGCAGTGGAAAATCTGAGGAGCGTTATGGAAAGTTCCTCGCTCCCAAGTACAGGGACGTTTCCTTTATCATGACCAAAACCTTGGCTACAAACAAGAAGGATGCCCTGAAGGATCTCGACGGTTCCCTCACCCGCATGAAGACCGACTACGTAGACTTATGGCAAGTGCATGCCCTTACTAGCCCAAATGATGCTGAACAGCGCGTTCGAAACGGTGTGCTCGACGCCTTTCTCGAGGCCAGGAAAAAGGGCAAGGTCAGGCACATCGGCTTCACTGGCCATAGTTCTTACAAGGCCCACCTCAAGATGTTGGAGGAGATCAAAAAGCAGGGTGTGAAGATGACCGCCTCGCAGATGCCGGTGAACCCCGCCGACCCCCACTTCGAGAGCTTCGTCACCCACGTGGTACCTAGGTGCGTGAAGGCGGGCATTGGCGTGTTGGCCATGAAAACGCTGGCCTACGGACGTTTTTTCGGCGGGAACAAGGGTTGGCAACGCACGGAAGTCTCTGTCAAGCCGATAATACCGGCGATTCTTTCCGTGGAGGATGTCTTCGGCTTCGTGTGGTCCCTGCC
>JASJAZ010000273.1 GCA_030066785.1 Desulfobacterales bacterium
CACTGACCGATGCCAATTTCCCGCAACTGAGCCAAACGGCCTTTGACCCCCAATTGGTGGACAACACCCGCTTCGTGGGCACCATCACCAAAACCAAACCGGGCGCGTACGGCGCCATCGTCGGGTTGGGCCTGGTTGACCAAAAATCAAAACCGAAAAACGCCGCGGCCCGCAAACTGGTGGAGTTTATGTTCGAACCGGCCAGCTATATCACCTTTTTACACATGGCCCCCGGCGGCATGAACCCTATGCTGCGCGATATCGCCGGCAAGCCCGAATATTTAAATGATCCCAAAGGCGTATTTAAACGCTACGGCCGCGACAAAATTGAAGAAATCATATCCGGCCTGGACAATATCGGCTCCTTTACCATCGTCGAGGGTCGCACCTTTCCCGCCGCCGGTAAGATCTATGCCAAACAGATCATTCCCCGCATGGTATACTCGGTGACCATCGAGGGCATGGCCCCCGCCGAGGCCATCAAGTGGGCCGAGGGTCAAATGCAGAATGTGATTAGCGAGTAAGCGCGCATTGAGAACCAATCGTTTACACAAGTTGGAGGGATAGAAAAATTGGTTAGCATGGAACTGACCCCCGAGCAGCGGGAGTCCAGACTCGGCTGGCAGTTGATCGCGCCCTGCCTGGGTGTGATCGGGCTGCTGATTATCTATCCCATATTGTACAATATCTACTTAAGCTTTTTTGATGTCAAACTGACCGGCGATAAAATCTTCATCGGCCTGGCCAATTATGAAAGGCTGCTCAAGGATGCCGCCTTTTACGGGTCGGTTCTGACCACCATTATCTATCTGATCGGCACGGTTGTGGGCACCACCCTGGTGGCCCTGCTGGTGGCCTTGCTCATGAATATCGAGTTTCCCCTGCGCAGTCTGGTGCGCACGCTGATTCTGCTGCCCTACTTTGCACCGGTGATATCGGTGGTGTTTGGCTGGCAGTTTATTTTCGATCCGGTCAACGGAATCTACAACCATGTTATGGTGGAAGTCTTGGGCCTGGCCGCCGAACGCCACAACCTCATCGGTCAGCCCAAAACAGCGCTGTTCGTGGTAATCGTTTTTGATATCTGGAAGCATTTTCCCATCTCCTATCTGTTAATCGTATCCAAGCTGCAATCCATCAACAAAGATCAGTACGAGGCCGCGGCCATCGACGGATACGGGCCCTTCGGCCGCTTTATTCATGTCACCCTGCCGGAGCTTTATTTTGTATTGGGCACCCTGGTGATTCTGCGATTGATCTGGAACCTCAACAAATTCGAAGATGTCTATCTGCTGGCGCCCAACGTGCAGACACTTCCTATTTTTACCTACTACACGGCCTTTACCGGCATCATTGACCAGGGCTTTGCGGCCTCGATCTCCGTGGTCCAGTTCGCGCTGCTGGCATTTCTGATCTACTTTTATGTCAAAAAGGTTTTAAAATGGTGACCCCATGACGGCACGCTGTGCCAAACCGCTATTAACGGACACACACCCATGAATCGCAAACGCAGTTTACTTCAAAATATGTTGCTGACCCTGGCCATTGTGGCCGTGTTGTTCTTCTGCCTGTTTCCCTTTGTTCAAATTCTTTCCACGTCACTGAAGCATCAGTTTGACTGGGGCAATCCGTCCCTGATCCCGGTAAAAATTAACCTGAATGCCTACAAGGAGCTGCTCGGATTTGTTCAAGCCACCGAGGAGCAGATACCGGCAACCGTCAAAAAACTGCTGGAAAATCCGCTGATCACCCCGGAACAGCGCGAAAAAATCCTGGCCAAATACCGGTCCACCAGCGATGTATTTCCCTTTCCCCGTTTTTTCTTAAATACATTTCTACTCTCAGCCTCTGCGGCCAGTGTTTCCCTGGCGCTGGCGGTATTGGGCGCCTATGCCTTCAGCCGGCTGCGTTTTGGCGGCCGCACGATCATCCAGCGCAGCATCCTGTTTGTCTATATGGTCGGGGGTGTCTTGCTGATGGTGCCCCTGTATCAGATGAGCGTGAAGGTGGGGCTGGCCCGAACCGTGTGGGGCTCGCTGCTCAGTCTGCTTCTGATCTATATCATTCAAACCCTGCCGGTCTCGCTGTATATGCTGGGAAACTACTTTCGCACCATTCCCTATTCCATCGAAGAGGCCGCTACCACCGACGGCTGTTCGCGTCTTCAGTCCATATTTGTCATCATCATCCCGCTTTCGGTGCCCATGCTGGTCACCGTCTTTGTGTACTGTTTTATCATCGCGTGGAACGAGTTTCTGTTCGCCTCTGTGTTTCTGAAGCAGTATCATATGTTTCACACCCTGCCTCTGGCTTTGCAGTCGCTGTTTGTTTCCAAAAACGCCATCTGGGATCGCATCATGGCCGCATCCATGCTCACACTGATTCCGGTAATTGTCTGTTTCATGTTTGCCATGCGTAATCTCAGCGGAGGTTTGGCGGAAGGAGGCGTAAAAGAATAACCATGGCCAGCGTCAGATTTAAAAACGTCGATAAATGGTTTGGCAAGACCCAAGTCCTGCATGACATCAACCTGGATATCAAGGAAAGCGAATTTGTGGTCCTGGTGGGCCCCTCGGGCTGCGGCAAAAGCACCACCCTGCGCCTGCTGGCCGGTCTGGAAGATATCTCGGCCGGCGATATTTACATTAATGATAAGATTGTCAATTTGCTGGAGCCCCAGCACCGCAATATCGCCATGGTGTTTCAAAACTATGCGCTTTATCCCCATAAAAACGTCCAGGAAAACATCATCTTTGGTCTCAAACGCGCCAAGGCCTCCAGGGATCTCATCGAATCGCGGCTGGATAAAGCCTCCAAGATGCTACAGCTGCAGGAGTTTCTGCAGCGCAAACCTGCCCAGCTTTCCGGCGGCCAGCGCCAGCGGGTGGCCATGGGCCGGGCCATTGTCAGAGATGCCGATGTTTTTCTGTTCGACGAACCGCTCAGCAACCTGGATGCCAAACTGCGCAATCAAATGCGTTATGAAATTCGTCGCATCCATCGCGAATATCAGACCACCAGTGTCTATGTGACCCATGATCAGGTGGAGGCCATGACCCTGGGCGACCGGGTCGTGGTTATGAAGGATGGCTATATCGAACAGGTCGGCACACCCATGGAGCTGTATCTGCAGCCCAAAAATATCTTTGTGGCCACTTTTATCGGCGCTCCGTCCATGAACATCCTGGATGCCACCCTGTACCCGGAATATATCGAGCTCGAAGGCCAAAAGCTGCCCCTGGCCACTAACCTGGTCAAAACATCGGTACCGTCAGACGGGCAAAAAGTCAAATTTGGCATCCGACCCGATTTTTTCCAGGATGAACAGCTTATCAGCGCCGGCGAAGCGCTTACCACCCTGCCAAATGTGCACATCGATATCATCGAGCCCCTGGGCTATGACCGCGAATTGAATCTTAAACTGGGCCATCAAACCCTGAAAGCCCGCCTCGATTTACGTTCCACGGCCCGGGAAGGCGACACCATTAACCTGTGCTTTGATATGCGCCGCGCGCATATTTTTGATATTGAAACCGAAAAGAATCTCACCATCTAAGCCGCTGTGAATTTATGCCCGACAAGTTATAAGTCTATCCATTTGACAGGTTTCGCCAACGTCATAAATTTCCCCACTTTGTCCTTAATATAGTAGCCCCCATTTACAAACCAGTACCGAATATAATTCAGGTCCATTTTTCAAATGTTTCCAGCCTATAGATGACATAAACAGACTTTGAAAATTCGTTATGATCGACCATTCTGATAATCAGGTTGATCCATTAAACCGCTATATTGTATTGTTGCATGGGTTTGGAAAAATGCTCCTTAAAAGGAGGTACCAATCATATCTGTAAGAACAAGCCCAAATTTACCCCATATTTTGTTGACTTAACATTATTTAGGGGGTAAATTGTCCCATAATAACAAATAATCACTAATATATGGGACAACTCATGGTCATCGAAGAAATACTCGCAGAGAGCCGCGATCTTTACCAGGGCCAGTACGACGAGTTGATCGGCCGTCTGATTCAAATTCCCAGAGGATCATTACGCAGCCGCCAAGTTGGTGGCACAAGCTATTGGTATTTAAGACGGCATTTGCGCAGCAAAGGCTATGAGGACGTCTACATCGGTCCGGTGGGCGATCGATCGGCCGAGGCGCTGGTTCAATTTGTTCGCGAACGCAAAAAGCGAATAGATGAACGCAACACTGTCAAACAGGCGCTTAAAGCCTTGGGGGTGACACGCGTGGAGTTTCAGGAAAAAGGCTATCATCGAATGTTTGCGGCTTTGGCCGATGCTTTTGGCAGGGTCGGGCTGTGGGATGAGGGCTTAATGCTCATCGGGTCATGGTGCTTTAATGTGTATGTGCAGGTTTTGGGGGTAGCGTTTTTTCCCCTTCGAACCATGGATTTTGACTTCGGTCTGCGCATTCCCTTTACCGGTGACAAAACCAATGTCGATCAACTGTTGCGCGAACTTGGCTTTTCAGCGAAAATCGACCCAGGCCACGACAAGATCGACTATGTGCTGCCCGGCGTCGGTGTTGTCGAAGTGTTTATCGACCGGGGAAAAGCCACCCCGGCGCAAGTCGACACATTGAAGCGCGATTTATCCATCAGACCGGCTGCGGTTTCTTTCCTTCAGATTCTCATTGATCACCCGGTCACTGTGCCGGTCCGGGGAATTCACAAAGCCATCACCGTGCCCTCCATGCCGGCTTTTTTTGTGCATCGGCTCGTGACAGCAAAGTTTGGCGAATACCGGGATACGGCGTTTCATGCTGCCAAAATCCGCAAGGATTACAAACAAGCGGCTCTAGTGGCTAAAAGAATCGCCAGCGATGAGGCCTTGCAAGTAGAACTGGCAGGCATCATCAGCGAGCTGTCAGAAGACCTGCGACAGAAAATGCGCGCAGGCGCCACGGCTGCCGAAGCCTATATAAAAGCGCCGGATCTGACGGAAGAAGACATATTACACATTCAACGCTTGGCCACGGCTGATAAATGAAAATAAAAAAGCGAAGTTACTATATTACCAGTTTTGAGTGCGTTAAAAACGCAACAAACGCAATCGTTTTTGAAAGGTCTAAACCATGCAAGACAACATCACCTGT
>JASJAZ010000274.1 GCA_030066785.1 Desulfobacterales bacterium
CCATTGCCGCAGCAAACACGGTGCGCGATAGCGCAATTAATCCATTTTCAGTGAAAATATGCTGACATCCCAAAAGAAAATAGTGACGGTTGTCAATGAAGGCATGGTCTACTTTATAGATCCGAAGGCCCAAGATGATGCTTTTATATTGGCATCCTTTGATATGGCCCAGATTGTGGCAGATGACCAAACTATTGATGCGTCAGCTACAAACATGCTGAGCGGTTGCTGCAACACCGCTTTAATCGTTCCCGATTATTGGTTTGATTCCGATTCTTATCAGTTTCAATCGACCAAGCGACCATTGGTCGAAGCCTTTATCATTCGCAAGCTTAAGGAAAAAGATACAAACCAAACCGATATATCCGTTTTTTTTGATTATATTTTTTTGCATTCCCAAGACGATGAACAACGATTGTTTGTCTATTACCTACAAGAACCAACGGCCTTTCGACTTTATCGGTTTCTAGCTGAACATAATCTCCAGCCGCATCGTATCACAACACCGGCTTTTATTTGGGAACCGAAGCTGAAGCAGCATATCGACAAGTTTGATCAAGGCGGTAAAGGATTTATTCAGCTGCTGCCCCATTGCTGTTTTCTCTATTTTTTCTTTGACGGCGCTTTCATTTTTTCGCGCAGCCTTCCCATGACGATAAATGAGGATAACCCCATCGATGAGATTGGATCGGTAACTTTTGAGATCAATCAGTCGTTGCATCTTTTTTCTCAGAAGGCCAAAGCTGATATCGATGAATTTTTCCTGCTCACTTCGCAGGATGACTTGACCGATCGGTTAGCCGAAATGTTGGGCCGCCCGGTGAGAAGCTGCGCAGATTTAATCACCGATTTTAGCATTGCAACGGAAACCAGCCGATTGCTGGGTCCCGTGGGAATGCTCGATGCCAGCGACGTATCGGTGTCAAGCAAAGTGCATTGCGTAACGCATCGCAGCTTAAAACGTGAATTGGATTGGAAACCGGTTCAAAGGGTCGGCATGGCAGTGGCGTTATTTTTATTGGTGTTGTTGGGGCTGGAGACGTTGTTTTTAAGTCGACTGGCATCGGAAAACATGATTCCTTTGGCTACGGCCGGCCGCCCATACGCATTGGAGCGCCAGCAGCAAATTCGCGACTACAACCAAGCGCTGGATGAGGTATTGCAGGAATCCCAAAAACGAGCGCCGCATGCGGTTCTTGATAAATTTGCACAGACACTAAACGACCGCATTCAGCCACAAGAACTGGTTCTGGAACTTGAATCCGCCCCATCTCTTACATTTAAAGGTATTGTTGCGGCAGAGAGCCCGGAGAATTTGAAAAGTACCCTGGCGATATTTGCCGAACAGCTGAATCAAAAGTGCCATCCGCAGCCGTTGTTGAAAATACCCGATATTACCATTGAAGATTTGAAAAGTACGGCAACGGATGGCACGCGGACGTACGCTATTAAATTACGGTTGTTTTTATAATGGCAACGAAATTTCGCAATCGCTGGATTTTCATCGGTATATTATGGACTGCCGTGTTCATTTTGAATGTGATGAATATTTCTGAAATTCAGCAAATTCTCACGGCCCGGGAGCAAAATGAAATTTTTGCCCATGATGAAGATTTCTGGAAGCGCAACGAGGCCAACATTTCTCAAGTAATGCAATTGCGCGCGGCATTGTATCCGCCTGTGGATTCATTGCAGTTAGCCCTGCTCAACCTCGAAAATGATTTAATGCGATCTGCCAAACAGCATGGACTCAAGGAAATGGATATCATCAGCCAGGCTGAATTAGGCCAACCGGGACAGTTGCCAATCATGTGCCGCTGCAAGGGCTCCTTTAACGGCATGCTGCAATGGCTGCAGCGTATGAATACCAAATATCCACACATTCAGATCAAGACCATCCAGGCGCTTAAAAACCCGAAATTGCCGGAGGTAAAATATATTATTTTGGTCCAGTATCGGTACCGGCTAACAAATGAACACAATGAGGCCTGACAGTGGCAAGCAGATGTCCTTCATTCTTAAAATAGTACAATCAATCCACCTTCTTTGCAAAGGAACTATAAATTATACAACCAATGGTTAAGGCCATTCAACATAAACTGAGCTCAAATAAATTGCAGGTTGCTGGCAGCCAGGCACGGGTGGCCATTGGCGGTTGGTTTTTATTAGCTCTGGTCCTTATTGCCTATAACGGGATCAACTTGATGAAACTGATCGATGCACCGATGGTGGGGCGTTCGCAAGAAGTGAAATTGGCCAGTCAAAAATGGCGGCAATTCAAACAGCAGGTCGCTATCAATCAAGCCATTGCCAAACACAATATCGATTATGATGCGCTTTTTCGCGCAACTGCGGCTAAATCGGCAAAACAACCTCTGCAACTGCAATCATCGGCATCGACAGTAAAAGTCAAATCAGCACCTCAAAAAGTCATTTTGCCCTTGATATCAGGTATTGTGCAAAATTCCGATTTGCAGGGCAACATAAGGTCTGTGGTCGTCATAAATGGTAAGCGCTTTTACGAAAATGATCGCTGGGGCGATTTAAGAATTGTAAAAATTAAAGCTGATGGGATTATGCTGGCACGGGGTGGCCGGAGATGGTTTGTGGCCGCACCCAGGGTTCAATCTTCGCGGTATCATAATTGAGGTTGTTTGGATTTAATCAGTTTGCAGCCAAATTGTCTGATAAAAATAGAAAATCGATGGAATAACATTACACCCGCGAAGGGTGGAGGGAAATATGAAACCTTGTTTGAAACAGCAAATTAGTTGGTGGAGATGTGCAGTGCGGGCTGGTTTGTGCTTAATGGTTGTCGCCTGTGCACGGTTTGAGCCGAAACCGGTCAAGTTGGATGTTGTTGATAAGATGGAACCGCAGCAGATCCTCGAAAAAGAAAAACAGATCCGCCCACCGGGGCCGCCTCCGTTTCAGGAAAAGTTAGCCCCGATCGCCAAAGGCGTTAAGGAAGATACACGCCTTTATACGCTATTATTTGACGATGCACCCTTGGGCGATGTTCTGGGCGCGCTTACGGCAGATGCCGATTATAATCTGACCGTCGAATCAGGCGTAGATTTGTCCCGCACAGTACGGGTGCATCTGAAAAATGTCACCCTCACCGAAGCGCTGGATATGGTTGTCGATAAAGGTGCCGGATATGCCTGGGATTTGGAAGGTGGTTTTTTATTTATTAAAAGATTTGCCGAAACCATTTATCATTTTGATTATCTGGATTTGAATGGTGAAACCGATATCGAAATCGGCGGAGATTTACTGGCCACCGCCATTGAAGATGCCGGGGTAACCGGTAAATTTCAATTTAAAGCCAAGCGATCGGCGGAAATAACCGATATTTGGAAGGACGTCCAAGTGGCCTTGGAGTCCCTGAAATCGCCGGACGGGAGGCTGCGCATCAACCGCAATGCCGGCATTATTTACATGGCCGATACGCCTAAAAGAATTGCTACCATGACACGGTTTTTAGATTCACTCAGTGAGTCGCTGCATCGCCAGGTGTTCATCGAGGCCAAGATTATGGAAGTGTTTCTGGATGACGATCATAAATACGGTATCGATTGGACCCAAGCCGACATCAGGTTTACCAAGGATTTTGGCATCTTGCCCGATGAGTTTCAACTCAATGTAAATGCCGGCAGTACCGTGGCCCTGGCCAATATCAGCAACTTTGAAGCCGTGGTTGATTTTTTGGAAACTCAGGGAGAAGTGTCGGTGCTCTCCAATCCACATATTTCGGTACTGAATGGTCGTTCGGCGGTTTTCACGGTCGGTTTTCAGTTCCCCTTTGGTGATATCTCGGGCGTCGATCAGGACTTTGATACGGATGTGATTACGTTTCGATCCTCTATCAAACGGGTTGTGCTGGGGTTACAATTCGGCATTACGCCCCAGATTTCGAAAGATGGTACCATTACGATCAATATCGTCCCGACCTTGACGCGAATCGAACGCATCATCGATGTGGAGTTTCCCACAACGGGTACGGAGGAACAAACCATTGCAAACCCGGTGATTGATCTCCAGGAATTAACCACAACTGTCCGCGTGCGTGAAGGTAAATCGGTGGTTTTGGCCGGATTAATCACCCAACTGAGAAACTTAGAACATGAAGGTCTGCCGTGGCTGCGTAAATTACCATTTTTGGATGGTGTTTTTGGCCGTGTGAATGAAGAGTTGGAAAGCAGCGAGTTGGTTATTGTGCTGACACCCTACATTAAAACCGTGGGCTAAACCGGGCAAAGTTATGGCGCGAAAATATCATTCAAATGAGCTGCTGATAATGCATCGCTAACTTAATTGGTCAATAAATAAATGTAGGAGGAAAAGATGAAAGTGTTTAACAAATTAAAAAAATCGCAAGCAGGTTTTACCCTGGTGGAAATTGCCATTGTAATGATCATTATCGGATTGCTGATTGGTGGTGTTCTGAAAGGTAAGGCCATGATTCAAAATGCCAAGGTCAAACGCCTGGTCAGTGATGTAGATAAAATGCGTGCAGCAGTGCTCACGTATCAAGACAAATACGGCATGCTGCCCGGCGATGAAAACGATCCCAACACCCCTCCGGGCGACACATTCAATGCTGGTGGCGGAAATGCCAATAATGGCCGGTTTGATGAACAAGATGGCCGAGAACTGGAAGATTTGCGCTTAGCCGGTCTCTTACCGGGCACAGGCACGACATTGGTTAATCATTCCTTCGGCGGCACCATGCGAGTCGATTGGATAGGCGTTAGCGGCAACAACAACTATATCTATTTAACCAATATTCCTTCGGAAGTTTGTTTGGAGATTGATTCCAAATATGATGATGGTGTCTTTAATACCGGTGAAATTCGGGCCAACGGCAATTACAACCCTGGGAATATAAGGGCTTTAGGCTGGACCCTTTAATTACCGGCAAACCATTTAATATAGCGTTGCAGTGGCGAGTGCAGGACTATAATAACATGGTACGATGATGTAAATCTGCGTCAAACTTATTCAGATTTTCAATCATGAAACGCTTTACCGCTGCTTGCAGTGGAAGTATGCATTTCGGCTCGGGGAAAGCTGCTTAACCTATCGGTCAGATGTCTATTTTAGAGTGGCAGT
>JASJAZ010000275.1 GCA_030066785.1 Desulfobacterales bacterium
GATATGCCTGTCCGGCCTAAAAACCTATATGGAGTAAGTAAAGCTTTCGGCGAAGCCATGGCTGCATACTATGCGTATCAAAAAAACATTGAGGCTGTTGCCATTCGAATTGGTGCATTTGAATACCAACATGAATGGGCTCAACTAAACTCACGGGATTTAAGTGCCTGGACCGAGCCAAATGATCTTTGCTCCTTAATCGTCAAAAGCATAGACGTTGATCTGACTGACGATCCATTCATCATAGCCCATGGCATTTCCAATAATAGATTCAAAAGGTTGGACTTGTCAGAAACAAAGAGGCTTTTAGGGTATGATCCTAAATCAGACTCGTTTGCAACGTGGAACATTGATTTTATAAAAGAAAGTAAACCAAAAGTATAACAAGCACATCATGTCAGACCGCTAACGCGGCCGCTTATGTGTGGCGTTATCAACTTTTTGGATTGCAACCAATCAGCAATATTGATTCACCCAAAGACCTTGTGATATCCACTTCATATCTGAAAAATCACCTCACAATCCATATTATTATATATTAGCTATTTGAGTAAGCCGATCAACAAGACTTTTTGCAATGATCTTGGAAACTTGTTGACTATTTCTGCTGATACGAGATGCTGACGCACCATCTGTAACTTGTGAAGACTGGAGATTGAAAATTGAAAGGTTTACATTCATATTTGCTGTTTGTTTTTGGGATTATTGCGGGTGGAATGATTGCCGTGCAAAGTGTGCTAAATGCCACCTTAGGTGAGCGAATTGGAAATTTCGGTTCTGTTCTGGTGGTTACGCTTGTAAGCGTTGCCATCCTCATACCGATTATCTGCGTGTTTCCCCAAACAGCCCGGTTTGGTGCATTGCCAGGATTGTCAGAATGGTATTTATATACGGGCGGAGCTTTAGGTGTATTGATCTTGGCAGCCCCCATTCTTCTTGTCCCGTATATAGGAACAACCTCCACTCTGGTGGCTATTGTCATGGGCCAATTATTAATTGCTCTCATGATTGATCATTTTGGCCTTTTTGCATCGCCGCGTATAACGGCATCACTTCCGCGTTTATTTGGGATTGTATTGGTGGCGATCGGCGCCATTTTCGTAACGCGATAGAATGCTTGCAAAACTTTGGGACTTCAGACATGAACTTAAAGGATCTTGCCCAATGGCTCGTTGAATATGTGGCCAACTATCCAGAGAAACATAACCAAATTGCCATCTGGCGCGAGCCCATCGTGTCTTGTGCACCGGCCGATGGACGGTTTCAGCGTTTAAAGGAAATCACTGTACCGGACCATGCCCTTCCACAAGACCTTTTGCCAGATGCCAAGACCGTGGTGGTTTGGTTTATTCCCTTCAAGTTTCACATCCAGATGGACAACACCGGTGGCGAACGCCCCGCCTTAAGCTGGGGCCGTGCCTATCTATCCACTAATGACATGATCACTCGTATCGGCGATGCGCTGAAGGAGATGATCGAAGATGCGGGGGGAAAGGTGGCGCTTACACCGGCCACTCACAATTTTGACAAGCAGCGGCTGGTTAGTCGATGGTCTCACAAACACCTGGGACACTTGATTGGATTGGGTCGATACGGTACCAACTGCCAGTTTATCACCCCAGACGGCTGCAGCGGCCGCATGGGCAGCCTGGTCACGGATATGGACTTGGGCGATCATCCCCTGGTTACCGTTGACGAACTATGTTTGATTAAATCCGGTAAAAAATGTGGTAAGTGTATCAAGGCCTGTCCCGTCGAGGCCCTATCTGAAAACGGTTTGGACCGATCCGTCTGTTATGCCCGTTTACGGGAAAACTATCATCTTTTCATGGAGCCGGACGGTCTGCCGGACACTACGAATGTCTGCGCCAAATGCCAGGTGGGCATGCCCTGCAGCAAGAAGTCCCCGTTACCGGTCAATCAGCAAGTTCCACACGTATAATAGAATATTATACGAAGAATCGATGATGCCTATTGAGATAAAAGATTGCGACGAAGGCAGGGGCGATATCATTGAAAGCCGAGGTACTATTACGGATCATGATCTTGTTAATTCTTTGCTAAACCATCTTACATCTGACAAAGAAAAATTTAAAAAATACAAATATATCCTGATCGATCACACCGCATTAACGCAGGTTAATATTTCCGATGAAACGGTTGATTTAATTGCCGGAATATGTGCCGACGTCTCGCAGGCCAATCCAGATCCCATTGTTGCCATGGTGACGAATGTTACCATCGGCGCTAATGTCGATTTGATTAAAAGGATCTCGCGATTGTATGCCCTATTCATTTATCAATCTAGCTGGAAAACCATGGTGTTTCGAAACCGAATTGAGGCAGTGCGATGGATCAAAAGAGAAGTGAGAGATAAATTTGGCATTTATGACCTAACGTTCGGCTGAATTTATACTTCAAAACCGCTAGCAAAAATAATTGGAAAGAATGAAACGAATTGATGTCCCAAAAACGTTAGACGGCGCGAAAGTTCTAAGCGTCACAAAGACTGAAACGGATTTCGGGGTAGCAGGCACTATCAAAGGTGGCTCCGTTGCAATTGCAGCTTTGGTCATTGCTCAATATACAAACTCACAGAAAACGTATTTGTTTGCATGCGATAAAGAATGGAATGTGGCCGGCGACCTCTTGTATGCTTCCGTTGAAGACGCTCCGAAGCATGCGGAGCGTCATTATAAGACGGAGCCGCTGGAATGGATGGATGTAAGCAGTTAATATAGCACCGCAGTAGATGCGTTTATCTTGGCGAGCATGTTCGTTAAACGAACAGCAAAAAAACTAACAGAGACGCTGAAGGTAGCTAAGATGAGTCAAATTGAATGGAGTGATTTTCAGAAAGTTGAACTGAGAATCGGCACGATTACAGAAGTAGAGGACTTTCCGGAAGCACACAAACCAGCCTTTAAACTGAAAATTGATTTTGGCGAAAAAATCGGGATAAAAAAATCGAGTGCTCAAATCACCGAGCTTTACACCAAAGAAAGTCTTTTAGGCAAACAGGTCATGGCCGTCGTTAATTTTCCGCCCAAGCAAATCGGTCCGGTGATGTCTGAATGCTTAGTTACCGGCTTTCCACGCGAAGACGGCGCAGTGGTTTTAGCGACGCCTGACAGCGATGTGCCGAATGGCGTCCGCCTTTTTTAGCGAGGTTTAGCCCACGTATTATCCCCATCAACCCCAAACATCTGCACTAGGAGATTGAGATGCAGCTTCTGATAAAGATTGCTCTCAGTGTGGCGATAATTCTGGCAGCCACCTCAATCGGCAAGAAGTTACCTTCCACTGCCGGTCTGATTGGCGTTATGCCGCTTACCGGCGCACTTGTTCTTGTCTGGATGTATCTGGAGAACAATGGCAATTCGGCTGTTATGCAAGAGTTTACCAAAGGTGCCCTGTGGGGGATTTTGCCGAGTATTCTTTTCTTTCTCGTGGCATTTGTCTGTTTCAAGAAAGAGCTATCGCTTCCACTTGTTCTTCTATCAAGTTTTGGTGTGTGGGTGGCAGCCGCATTTGTTCATCAATGGATGTTGAAATAGAGCTAAATCTGATATTTCGCTATACGCTAAATTCCCTTAAAATGTAAACCGCTCTTCCGCCTGTCTATCCAATTCCGCGTGTCTTGCTTTAGCCTTTAAAGCTTTTGCTGCGGTTTTTTTGCGCCTTACTTTCAGAAGCTGAATCACCATGTCCAGTTTTTTGCTAATTTCGATCGTTTCACGCCTGATTCTAAGGACAAAAATTGACAGCATTATGGCTAATATCAACATGATGGCGCAAAACGCCGATCCAATGGCAATTAACACTAACAGTGAATCACCAGCGAATGCACCTGAATCCATACGAATCCCCCCTTGTTTACCCACCACCGTCCCGCCGGTATTTTATTAGACCGGCCCGCCTTAAATGTGTTTGGTATAGGCACGCTCTCTCTGGTTTGGCAAGCGATTATAATTATTGGCCGTTAACTCATTGGCGATATTGACGATTTCAGATACTTAAGATTGTCAAACTACGAATAAAAAATAACCATAAGTTGTATAATCTGAACATATTGTTACGCTTTGTTCTGAAATATCAAGGATGGATCCGAATTCATTTCGATCGTAAACAAAATGAAGATGGATAATAAAAGGCTACAATGGCAGTATATTATACGACGAGGCCATGCATTTTATAGGTTGTTAATACAAGAGGTATAAACTTTGAAAAATAGCCTCCATTTTGTTTACCCGCTGGGAAAGCCGCTGCTACGGAACCTCTCTGCTCCGCGGGATCTTCGACCTACGTTGCCAAGGCTTAGCATTAGTACACTACGGTTTCAGCCTTGGACGCCTTACGAAGCGCAGCGGAGATCCCGGTTGCGGGAGAATATGATGGACCTTCAACTTTCGCTCAAATGGGGTAAAAGCTAAAATGCAAAAAAAATGATATTTAGAGGCTGGCGAAAATGCGGGCCTATATGAAAATTTGCTTTATGGTGTTTAAGCTGTATTTATTACAAAGATTTACAGTCCTTCCAATTGACCAGCAGGGGGAACTTCGCTAAATTAATAGAATCGTCTGAGATGCTGATATTGTCTTGAATCGGCTGCTAACGATATTTTGCACATTACATATATCAGGCAATTAAAAATGAATATTAACGAAATCAAAGCGCAAAGAAAACGTCTCATTTTGCCTTCGAATCCAGAATGGCAAAAAATACGCAATTTACGATTAGAGGTTCAAAGAGATTTTAATGATAATGAATCTTTATCGATATCTACTTATAACAAAATACTGGATTGGAAACTTCACAAGCACGAATCACGAATTGAGAAGATAAGAACTTTCAGTCCTGATTCATTGGTTAAAACAATTACACATTGTTACTGCAAAGTCGACCATCCTGATAGCGAGATGAACACCAAAATAAAAATGCATGTACTTCTAAGTGTGCCCTGGATTGGCATTGGTATCTCCTCAGCGATTATGGCGCTGCATGAGCCTCACATCTATGGTGCTATTGATTTACGATCATGGTCCGTTTTATTTCAGGAAGACAAAAAAGTGTTTTCGATGAAAGATTATCTTAAATACCTTA
>JASJAZ010000276.1 GCA_030066785.1 Desulfobacterales bacterium
GGGGCGCCTATGTCCTCAATAAGGCCTTGGGTAGACAGGATAACGATAAAATGAAAAGCGGATGGGAAATGATTGAACGCAATATCGGTCGAATTTCGGTCCTTGTTATGGATCTGCTTACCTATACCAAAGAGCGTGAACCAGAACCGAAAAATTGCTTTCCCAACCAAATAGTCGAAGAGGTGTGCACACTTATGACTGCCAAGGCCGGCGAACACGATATCGAAATCACGACCGTACTTGATCCCTTGCTGGACGAGGTTTATATGGATCCCCAGGCGATTCACCATCCCACACTGAACCTCATTACCAATGCCTTGGATGCGTGCATTTTTGATCCGGATGTAAAAGAAAAGTGGTGGATTAAAGTAAGCACTGTTCGGGAGGAAGGTCATCGGATGAAGCTAGAAGTATCCGATAACGGAAGCGGCATGACCCAAGAAACAGCAGATCAGATTTTCTCTTCTTTTTTTAGTACAAAGGGACAAAGCGGCACCGGCCTCGGATTGCTGGTGACGGAAAAAATCGTAAAAGAAAATGGTGGAACCATTGCCGTAAACTCTAAACTGGGCAAAGGAACAACATTTACGATTTATCTACCCTTTGAAGAGATAAAAGATCAGCCCCGGGTATAATAGAAAGCAAAAGGGTCACCTACACATTTCACACTTATTGAGGTAGCAATAGCATAGTACTTTTGTCAGAACAGGCGTATTCAATTTTTTAAAACGAAAATATCTCGGTGGGGCAAGTAGGCCGTTTATTTTGGCAGGATGCCGGTCAGGAATTGATCAACAAATTTTTGGTTGTCTGCGCTCGTTATTTCTGCGGGAAGCCTTTTAGCAGCCATAGAAACCGCCATATCCACCAGTTCTGCCTGCAAGGTTTTACGGGCTTTGAGAATTTGGTCATCGATCCTCCATTTGGCCTCCTGCAACATGATCCGGCTTTCTGCAAGCGCGTTATCAATAATCTCCTGTTTTCGTCTTTCTCCCTGGAGGATGATGCGTTCTTTCAGTTTTTGCATGCGCATTTTGTTTTCATCAATCTTATCGTTGGCAACCCTGACTTCAGCCGATATTTTTTCTTTTTTTTCTTCGATACGATTTATGTTCAGGTCAACTTTTTCTTTTTGCCCTTTTAAGAAATTAATAAGGGGCTTGCGGGAATACTTAACGATGATAAAAGCAAAAATCCCAAAATTTACCCACATCATAACCAGATCGAAAGTGGGACGCCAGTTGTTTGCATTTTCCGCTGCAAATACGTCTGTTGCCGTTAGAATAAAGCCCAGAGCACATGCAGTCGCCGGCCACAATTGCCAAACTATTTGACAAGCCCTTTTCATTGAGTCGGCCTCCGATCAAGTATCTTTTCCATGATATTCATTGAAAGGGCTTCCGATTCTCTTTTTAGATGGTCTCTTGCATCAGATATCTGAAGATCGATTTGGCTGGCAGCGTTTTGTTTCAAGCCGGTAATCTCTTCCCGGGCAGAAGCGATTATTTCGGCAGCCTCCTGGTTTCCTGACTCCTCGAGTTTGTCTTTTAGCCCGAATGCCTCAAGTTTCACTGCCGACTCATGGGCCTCGATCCGCCGGGCTATTGTTTCCAGCTCATCTTTGGCATCCACGATCTCATTGTTTATCTTTTTGAGATAATCCTCTCTCTCATCCATTGTGCTTCGCAGGGGTCGAAACATCACGCGATTGATGATGAACAAAAAGATTAAAAAAGAGAGCAGCTGAACAATCAGCGTCTCATTTATGCTTAAAAGCGCTATGTTGCTGATAATCTGCATGGGCTGTCTTCCATTAGGGTTTTTATATTTTAAAATGGACAGAATACATGCGCTTGTCGATAGCTACGATTCAATATCAGAGGATGGCTTGAAATCCTTGAACATTCCCGCAGGCGCAACATTACTCAATTGCCCCCTTTGGGTCTCCCGCCAACGGCCGATCCGGGTAAAGGTCTAACGCAAGTTCTCAAACTACGAATAAAAGCAATAACGCGATAACCAGCGAATATATCCCGGTGGACTCTGAAACCGCCTGCCCCACAAGCATTGTTCTGGTCAGCAAGCCTGCTTCTTTAGGATTGCGGCCGATCGCTTCGCATGCCTTTGCGCCAACCATGCCTTCGCCGACGCCCGGGCCGATGGCGCCCAGCCCCATGGCCAAACCTGCGCCGAGAAATGCCGCCGCTTTCACGATATCTACACCTTCAATCGCCATTTTGTCTCCTTTCTATTAATGAATTCGTAAAAAATCGTATTCATGGTCAAATTTAAACCACAAAGATAAGCACCAGGCTCACCACCATGGCATAAATAGCCGTGGATTGGGAAACAGCCTGCGCCACCAGCATGGTCCGCACCATGTCGCCAGCGTGTTCCACGTTGCGTGCCACCCATCGCACGGCACTTTGAGCGACCATGCCGTTGCCAATCCCCGGGCCGATACCTCCAAAGCCCATACTGACGCCGGCGCCCACCAGCGCCATAGAGGCACTTAAAGCAGTAGACTCCGGAAAGGTCTTGAACATCAGGATAAAGCTGACCAACAGTCCGAAGATGGCCGGCGTCTGGGATACCGCCTGACCCACCAGCATGGTAGTGGTCACGGTGCCTACGGTTTCCGGTTGTCTGGCGATGCCCTCGCAGCTGCCCCCCGCAGTCATCCCTCCCCCGATTCCCGAACCGATCGCCGCAAATCCGGTACTGATGCCGGCACCCAAGAAGGCTGCCCATTTGGGATAAAGCGGCGCACCGCTAAAATCCATGAACACCAGGATCAGGGCGACGACCATGGCAAATATGGCCGGTGTCTGACATACGGCCGATCCGATAAGCATGTTGGTGGTTAATCCCACCGACATTCTCGGTTGCCTGGCGATACCCACACAGGCCTCGCCGCCTGGATAGCCAGAGCCGATACCCGAACCGATTGCTCCCAAGCCCATAGCAAGGCCTGCGCTGCCAAGGGCCGCGATTTTCAGAGGATCGCTGCCAAAATCGATAAACATCAGCATCAATGCGATAATCATCGCTAAAATCGCAGGGGTTTGGCATACGGCGGATCCGATGAGCATATTCATTGTCAGGCGGCCACTCAACTCGGGTTTCGCGGCAATCCCCATGCAGGCCTTACCGCCGGGCATTCCGGATCCTATGCCTGATCCGATGGCCCCCAGCCCCATGCTCAGGCTGGCCCCGACAAGGGCGGCCGCCTTGGCCAGGCTGGGATTAGGGACATTTAAAAAAAGCAGCAGGATCGCAACCACCAGGGCAAAGATAGCGGCGGATTCCGCCACGGCCTGCCCCACTAGCATTGTTTTTATAATATCACCGGAAGATTCAGGATTTTGCGACAGCGCCATGTCGGCATGGGCGGCCGTATATCCTTCACCAATTGCGGCGCCTATAGCACCGAGGCCCATGGCCAGACCCCCGCCGAACAAAGCCGCCAGATTTACCCAGGTTGGAATGTCAATGGTCATCATTTATTTTATCTGCACTGAAATATAAACCAACGTAAGCATTGTAAATACAAACGCCTGAATGGTACCCACGAATAGCCCGAAAAACGCATTCAGCAAGGGCGGAAACACCATACTATATGTCAGATGGGATACGACCAGGATGATGATCGACCCTCCCATGATATTGCCGAATAGTCGAAAGGAAATTGAAACCACCTTGGAAAGTTCACCGATCACATTCAGCGGCATCATGAAAAAAATCGGCTCCAAGTATGCCTTAAGGTAAACCTTCCAACCTTTGGATTTTATTCCGGCATAATGGGCGATAACAAATCCCATGAGTCCGAGACTCAGGGGGGTGTTCAGATCCCTTGTGGGTTCCTGGAGGTGAGGAATGATACCCAGCCAGTTCGATAGTAACAGGAACATGAACAGAGCGCTTATCAAGGGCGCATAAGTCTTGGCCAATTCACTGCCCAGAGCATCCTCGGTCAGCTGGTAAAAGGCTGATAGATACATCTCGCCCACCACCTGCAGCGGCCGGGGGCGTATCCCTTTTTTACGGCGGGTAAAAAGGCCGAATACGATCAACAGGACAATCACAATCCACGTCATGGCGATGACCTCAAGATTAAAGGCCATTTCATGTCCCATAAAAGAAATGATCAACTGATGTATTTTGCCCAACTCTTGCATGCCTGAACCGCCCTAAATCCGTTATCGCTCAGTTGACCCCATCCTGCTTAAATATTGATCGGCAATGATCATCATCTGGACCGTAAAGATTCCGAAGATTACGGCGAACAGATTAAATTGATCGAACTTAACAGCCAGTATCAGCGGTACCGCCATTAGCCCAAATCTGAGAAAAATTGAACCCAGGGCAATCAAAACCGTTTTGCTCCTGGTTTTACCGAGTCTGGGGGGCAGCGTCTCGCCGATTAAAATAAAATTTATAACACTGAAAATGGAACCCAGAATGAATCCCTTGCCGAGGGGCTGATGACCGATCAGAATCAAAAAACCTCCCAGTGCAATGGCTGTGACTATGGCTCTGGAACAATATTTCTTCTGGGTTTGTCTAATCGCTTCCATGATTTATTTTATTTTCTTCTTTATTATCGCCTGAGGTGACCTCAAGGATTTGACGATAAGCGACAATCCCGCCACCAATAACGCCTAAAACGGTAAATATTGCTATCAATATACCTTTCGTGCCCAACCATCTGTCAAGATAAAGCCCGATGAAAAAACAAAAGCAGATGCAACCTGCCATAGTGAGGCCCAGTTGCATCACAATTGAGAGATGCTCGGCCCAGGCACGGTTTTTCTTATAGTTAAAAGCCGGTTTCATTTTCCGGTACCGCGAGTCGTTGGCGTCGCGAAATGTAAAAAGTAACCGTTTTCATTACCATACCTGTTATAAATTGCAACCATAATTTATTTGCTTTGAAATCAATACTATAAAATTAACATTAATTTGTCACAGGAGCGAACTTCAGCCTCGAAAAAAAGATCCTGCATTGGTTTTGAAAAGTCAACACCGATAATTAATTTTGTTCATTCGCCGCATAATT
>JASJAZ010000277.1 GCA_030066785.1 Desulfobacterales bacterium
ATTTTTCATGTAGCGTGCCATGCCTGCCGACTTAAAGGGTGTTAGGCCTGCCAGAATCGCGACTTTTTCAGTAAGTCCGCGCTCATGGGCTTCATGCATCCATTGCTCAAATTTATCCAGATTATAGATGCACTGGGTTTGGATAAATTCGGCACCCGCAGCTACCTTTTTGGCCAATCGCGGCACCCGAATTTCGTACGGATCGGCAAATGGATTAGCCGCAGCGCCGATGAACATTTTGGGGGGGCGCTTGATCTCATCGCCGCCTAGAAATTTACCTTCATCACGCATGTGTCGCACGGTTTGTAGCAACTGAACCGAATCCAAATCGTGCACATTTTGTCCTTGGGCACAGTCTCCGAAACTCTGATGGTCACCGGAAAGACACAGGATATTGTCGATGTCAAATGAGGCCGCCCCTAATATATCGCTTTGCAGAGCAATGCGGTTGCGATCACGGGTAACCATTTGAAGTACCGGTTCCAGTCCCATGAGCTTGAGCCGAATGCACGATGCCAAACTGCACAGCCGCGTGACCGATGTTTGATTGTCGGTGATATTGATAGCATCCACGTGGTCCTTGATAAGCTCAGCTTTGTGGGTGATTACCTCTGCATCGCTGCCACGAGGGGGGCCGCATTCGGAGGTTACCGCCAAATGACCGGCGGCCAAAATCTTTGCCAGTTTACTATCGGTATTGTTGGTCATAGCTTTACATCCTCCCTGACAACCTTGCGTGGTCCGCCCGCTCTATCAGTGGACCAATCTTTGATGGGTGCAATCTTTTCATAATCATCCAAACAACCGAGTTCCTTCATGCGATCAATAATCAACTGCCAGGCGCAGTCCAGTTCTTTATTGATCTCACATTTTCCTTGGGAAGAGCCGCCGCAGGGACCATTAAACAAGCGCTTGCAACAGCGTGAAACCGGGCAGATGCCGCCGGTTGTGGCAAGAATACAGGTTCCGCATCCCTGGCAGCGTTCGGTCCACAGGCCGCGTTCTTCCGTGGCACCCATAAAACAGGTGTTAACACCAGGATACACCGGCTTGGCCTTATACTTCTCAGCCGTAAACTGAACCCCAACACCGCAGGCAATCGAGATGATCGCGTCATATTGGTCAACTGAATCGCGAATTTCTTCCAGGTACTCATGATCACATTGCCGTTCCAGGGTTTCTTCGTCCACGCGCACATCTTGGCCTTCCTTGAGAAAATACATCCGCAGTGCCGATGCCAGAATGCCCACTTCTTTTTTGCCCCCGGCCTCACAGACCGTGACACATTCATTACATCCCAGAACTAGGATACTGTTGTAAGATTTAACAGTTTCAATGATTTCTTCAATTGGTTTCTTATCGGCCACAATCATGGGTGATGACCTCTCTTTCTTATACTGTTAACAATGGCTATTTTAAAACGTTGCCGTCTGGGCGCTGCTTGTTTGCAACAGCCAACGGCTCTATCATTTACTTCAATCAGGCCGCCGCGGCGTGTGCTTTGGAGCTGGCCTTTTTAATCGGATTGGGACCCAGTCCACGAATTTTATCCACCATTTCAACCGCAATCTCAGCAAAGCGCGGCCCTTCACTGGATGCCAGGTTAAACATCTGCGCCCGTTCGCCCCCAATGCCGATCGCTTCTAAGAGGCTCTGGGCTTGTTCGATGCGCTTGCGGGCGCGGAAGTTGCCGCTGTTGTAATGGCAGTCGCCCTCCATACAACCAACGGCATACACACCGTCGGCTCCCTTTTCAAACGCCCGCAATACATGCAGGATATCTACCTTGCCAGTGCAGGGCACCCGTATGATTTTAATGTTGTGAGGGTATTGCAAACGCATGGAACCTGCCAGGTCCGCAGCGGTGTACCCTCAGAAATTACAGCAAAACGCGATAATAATTGGCTCAAAATCGTGGCTCATAGAACTCCCTCCAACAAAGCTTCTACTTTGGTCAGTAATTGCTCATCTTCATACCAGTTCAATTCAATCGCCTTGGCCGGACATTCCGAGGCGCATACGCCACAACCGTGGCACAAGGCATCATCGATTTCACTGACACCATCGGCATTGATGCGCGGTACATCGTATGGACATGACCGTACACATACCAGGCACGAGGCGCAGTGGTCCCCATCCACTTGGGCGGTGACCGCCGATAAAGTCAAATGGGTTTGTGATAAAAAGGTGGTCGCCCGCGAGGCTGCTGCTTGGGACTGTGAAATAGTTTCGTTCAGCAGCTTGGGACTGTGAGCGGTTCCGCAAACAAATATACCGTCAGTGGCCATGTCTACGGGTCGCAATTTCACATGCGCTTCCATGAAAAAACCTTCGGCATTGCGGGCCACTTTCACGATGGACCCTAACTCCTCGGTATCGGCCGCAACCATGCCCGCCGACAGTACCAGGAGATCGGATCGTACCCGGATGGGACGATCGAGAACATGATCTCTAAAGGTAACCATGATTCCATCTTCAGCGACCTCCGCCTCAGGCATCTCTTCCGGTGTGTACCGGCAGAAAATCACACCTTCTTTGCGAGCTTCCTGATAATATTCTTCCAACAGTCCGTAAGTTCGAATATCGCGATACAGAATAAAGATGCGGGCATCGGGATGATCTTTTTTGATGTGCAATGCATTTTTAACAGCGTTTTGACAGCAGATGCGCGAACAGTTCGGATTTTCTTCATTACGGGATCCAATGCACTGGATCATCACTACTTGTTTGAGATCGCCCGGTTTAATCGTTTCGAGATGATCGGCTAATTCGACCTGTGTCACGACGCGGGGATCATCACCATGATGAAATTCTTTGGGCTTATATTCATTGGCGCCGGTGGCCAGAATCACCACGCCGTGTTCAATTTTGCGCTCATACATGCCCGGTCCGACAATTAGCTCCGTTGTAAAATTGCCTTTGAATCCAGAAAATCCAACGATGAGTGATTGGGTCAATACCTGTATCATGTCATGGTTGGTGACCTTCTGGATAAGTTCATCCAGATAAGGCCGCACTTGCATGCCTTCAATGGTGGCGTGCAAACGATTGGCCATACCGCCCAACTGCTGTTCTTTTTCTACCAGAAAAACTTCATAGCCCTGATCAGCCAGACCCAGCGCTGCGTTCATACCGGCCACACCCCCGCCAATAATCAGAGCTTTGGGAATGATCGAAATTTGCTTTTCTTCCAATGGCGCCAGGGTCTGGGCGCGTGATACCGCCGCGCGCACCAGTTCATTGGCTTTTTCCGTGGCGGCCCCCGGCGCATCGGAATGCACCCAGGAGTTTTGATTGCGGATATTGGCCATCTCAAACAAGTATTTGTTAAGTCCGGTTTCCTGCAGCGTATCCATAAAGATGGCTTCATGGGTTTTGGGCGTGCAGGCCGCCACAACCACCCGGTTGATTTTCAGGTCCTGGATGGTGGTTTTCATCTGATCCTGTGAATCCTGTGAGCAGGTAAATAGATTTTGACCGGCATAGACCACGTTGGGCAGCGTGCGGGCGTATTCCTCCACCGCTTTGACATCCACCACGCCGGCAATATTGATGCCGCAGTTACACACAAATACGCCGATGCGTGGGTCTTGCTGGGTCACATCAATCTCGGGAGGCAACGTTACCGATTTTGTCAGGGTATTGCGGGCTTCGGCTAAGCGTGCGCCTGCGGCACAGGCCGCAGCACTGGCTTCGGCAACAGAGCTGGGGATGTCTTTAGGTTGTTGCAAAACACCGCAGGCGTACACGCCGGGGCGGGAAGTCGTCACGGGCGAGGTAGGATCAGTAATGGCAAAATTATATTTATCCAGTTCAATATCTAGGCGGCTTGCCAGTTCGGCGGTTTCCTTGGGAACTTGGAGACCCACCGAAAGAACCACCATGTCAAATACCTCTTCCTGCAATTCGCCGGATTCATCTGCATAACGGATGCGCAAGTCCTTATCTGCGCCCACTTCGTCAATGGTGTGCACCCGCGCCTTGACAAAGCGTACCCCTTCTTTATGGCGTGCGCGGTCATAATATTTTTCATAATCTTTACCGAACGTGCGCATATCCATGTTGAAAATGGCGCAATCCAAATCGCCCTTGGAATGCTCTTTGGCGATCATGGCATCCTTGACGGCATACATGCAACACACATAGGAGCAGTAGCCGTTGCCGCAGCGATTGGTGTCACGCGATCCCACGCACTGCAACCAGGCAATTTTTTGTGGTTCCTTGCCATCGGAAGGTTTGACCAGATGTCCCATGGTCGGCCCGGAGGCACTCAGGATACGTTCGAATTCCAGGCTGGTCATCACGTTAGGATTGCCCTGGTAATGGTAAAAAGGTTCCATGTCCGAAGGATCGTAAGGACGGCTGCCGGTACACAGGATGAGTGAGCCGACATCGATTTCACGAATCTCAGGTTGCTGGTCATGTTCCACCGCCTTGGCCAAACAGGCCTCGACACACTGCATACATTCGCTGCAGTAACCGCAGTTGAGGCACCGGGTGGCTTCGGTTTGACCCGCTTCTTCGGCATAGCCCAATTCGACCTCTTTAAAATTGGCGGCCCTTTGTTCTACCGGCAGTTCGGGCATCTTGACGCGTGGAACCACCTGGGTACCTTCGGGTACCGGTCGGTATTCTGGATCTTCGTAAGAGATTGGCTCGCGATTGGCGGCCATGTCACGTTTATCAAAATAGCGTAGAATGGACTCTGCGGCTTCGCGGCCGTGGGCGATGGCGCCAATGGCTACCCAGGGGCCGGTTTGGGCATCACCACCGGCAAAAACCCCTTCGCGCCCGGTGGCATAGGTTACTGCATCGGTTTCAATGGTGCCCCACTTGGAAAATTCAATGCCGGTAATGTCTTCCAGGGCCGAAAGGTCAGGGCGCTGCCCTATGGCGGGGATTAATTGGTCGATGTCAATGTCATATTCACTGCCGGGCACTGGAATCGGACGGCGTCGCCCGGACGAATCCGGTTCACCCAGTTCCATGCGGATGCAACGCAATCCGATCACTTTCGCATCTTTGACC
>JASJAZ010000278.1 GCA_030066785.1 Desulfobacterales bacterium
GGGTATTATGCCTTTTCAACCGTGGGCGAGTATGTAGCCATGACCGATTTGCGTATGGGTTCGGAACCCGATTATGTCTTTCGATTCAAGGTTGCCAGGTTGAACGATACGCATCCTACCCCAATTGACGATGAAAGGCTGAAAACCACCCAAGATTGGCGGCGTCTAGCTTGGGTATGGGCAAGAATTTGGAACTCCACACCCCAAACATGAAAAAATCTAATCTCCACATACCATAAAACACTTTCCGGGAATTTTGGATACGTCTTTTGATAATTTAGTCACCTGGGAGACGCTAGTTTTGATTCCATATTTTAGGATTGATTAACGCAATGTGAAATATAGCTGAGTGATGGGGTTCGGCTATCCTGGTAATCATTTAAAAGGCCAATATTTTTTAAATTAGCAAAAGGAATCACACGAAAAAGGCGACTTATTAAGACCGGCATCAGATTTTACTCTCTGATGCCGGTTTTTTTATTTTATAACTAAATTAAAGGTCCGAACTGAAAGCTTTTAGATTGCCAAATCAAATGTGCAAAAAATTTAATTGGGTTCCAAAGATTCGATGAGGGCACGACATCTAAAATTTCGCCAGAATAAGATGTTGTTTTCTTTTACATTGGGCCATCTGCGAGAAGCATATTTTGAGATATTTGTGATGTTAATTTGAATTCACCGGTTCGTAATACTTGGTGTATTGTCATGAAATACTATGTTTTGATTTGATAAAAATCCGGTCGATTCTAATCCTATTTACAAAATCCTAAAATTAGATATCTCTTTTGTACATCCAATAAATTTTCATCTCTACCAGATTTTGTCATCAGAAACGCAACCTGATATGTGACATGTTATGTTTCTACAGATCTACAATTGAATCTATTTGAAATTCTATCAAAGGAGGACAAGTTGATATGAAACCACTAGTATTTTTTGTTTTGATCGGCTTATTCGTAACGGTCCCGGAGTTTATTGCGGGTCCAGCAGCGGCGAAGGGAAGCAACATTGACGTCAAAACGATTGAAAGACTGGAACGCCTTATTTTGGAACAGCAGCAGTTGATGAAGGAACAACAGCGGCAACATCAGCAACAGCTGGAATCGCTGCAACAACAATTGAACCAACTAAAGCAAGCTGCCACCGAGGCACAAATTCAAGCCCAAGAAGCCAAGTCCTTGGCCCAAGATGCCCAGACCGCTGCACAGTTTCCAGTCGAAAAAGTCGTTACATCCGGTGAAGAGCGGATTAAACTCGCTATTTCAGGACAAGTCAACCGTGCCGTGAACGTGGCCAATGATGGCAAAAATACCAAGGTGTATTTTGTTGATAATGACACCAGTAACAGTCGAGTGCGCTTTGTGGGCACTGCCAAGGCAACCGATGACTTGACCCTCGGCACAAGAATCGAACTCGCCATTGCGCCGAATGAATCGTCGGAGGTCAGCCAGGATAATGAATCGAGTGGTGATTTCTTTGACCAACGCTGGGCCGAGATCTCATTAGACAGCAAGCGTTTCGGCAAGCTTTCGCTAGGCAAAGGCAGCACCGCTTCCGACGACAGTGCCGAGGTTGACATTTCTGGCGTTGGGATCATTCAATATTCGAGCGTTTCTGATCCAGCTGCCGGCCTGAGATTTCGCGAAAAAAACAGTGATAGCCTTACAAATGTCACTCTATTTGACGCGTTTGATAATCTTGATGGATTAGGGCGCAGAGACAGGATTCGGTATGACAGTCCGGCTTTAAAAGGATTCAGGATCGCTGGATCGGCTGCGAGCGATCAGCGGTGGGACGCTGCCTTGCGGTGGGGCGGAAAAGGTTATGGCTTCAAGGCCGCGGGGGCCGCTGCGATGGCTGATCCCAACCGTGACAACACCGACTATCAGTATTCGGGATCGTTTTCCCTGTTGCACGAGTCTACCGGATTGAATTTGACCCTGTCCGCTGGTATTAAAGATCGTAGCAATCAAGGTGATCCAACAAACCTTTATGCCAAATTAGGGTGGCTCACCAGGTTTTTTTCTTTTGGCGAGACGGGTTTTGGCATTGATGCGGATCGGTCGTTAAATCAGCCTACCGGCCGGGATGATGCCTATTCGCTTAGTACAGCGGTGGTGCAACAATTCGAGAACTACGGCACCGAGGTTTACGCCCAGTACCGCTTTTTCTCGCTCGATAGGAGTGAGCAGCCCAGCGTTCAAGATATCTACTTGGGAACAATCGGCGCAAGGGTGGTGTTCTGATGAAGATATTTCAAGTACTTAGACAACCAATGCTGCAAATTGGAGCTGTGTCTGTGTTATTGTTGGTTAATGTGTGTTGCTCTGAAATTAAACCCTACGAGCCTTACGATCATCGCAAGGAGGGACCACAGACAGGCTTGTTCACCGGTCCAGAAGGTGAGGTTATAATATTCAGAAAGACAGGCGAGCCTCAAAAAGCGGGCGAAGAGAAGAAAGATCCCGATGTTATTGATAGCACGATTAAATCAGGGGCCGAAAGTGATGACAGCGGAAATGAAAAAAAGCCCTAATAGAATTTGCACAGGAATAAAACCTACTTTACTTTAGATTATTAATAGTTATGCTCAGGAAGCTGTTGAAAAAGTTTTGATTTGTCATGTCTAATCCATAATTCATGCCGAAAATAGCGGGATATAAATTGTTTTGTATTATTAACACGCAACACTGTATCTGATACTATGCAGAGAATGTGTTTGTCTTGCGCTGATCCCGGTCGTAATACTCAATCTGGACGCTGTAATTCCTCAGATCAATACTGGCAGTAGTATGGTAGGGGGCCTGCGACCAAGACAACTTCAACTGGTCATCGGGTGCTTCGACGATCACAAACTGGCCGTTAAAAGCCGGATATGAGTTGCGAAATTCCATCAACCGCAATAGCCTTTGCACCACTGGTTTTTGAATTTCCACTTTAATTTCATCAAGGCTGTAATTGTGGCGGTTAATATCCCGACCGTTTTTGGTGCGCTCCACCAGCTCAATGTCATTCTCTCCTGCCAGCAGACCGACGTAGTAAACCTGAGGAAGCCCCGGCGCAAAAAATTGAATCGTTCGAGCGGCGATATACGAGTCGTCGTTGCACTCTAATGCCGAGTAATAGGTGCAGTTGACCTGGTAAATATCCAGGTTCTGATATTCAGGACCCGAGTATATTTTGCGTGTATTGGAGCCTTTTTCATCCAGACCATGGAGCGTTTTTTCAATTTCTTCAGGCGTCAGCAGGTCTTCCACGTCGATAACACCAATACCGTCGTGCGTATCAAGTGTAGTCAATTGCTGACGCGGGCAAATTTGAAGCCAGTGGCGCAAGCGCTCACTGCTATGATGATAGAGAGTGTGCAGGACCAGCATTGGAAGAGCAAAATCATAGGTCCAGTAACCCTTGGCCGCAATTTTCAAATGGTATTTGTAGTGTTCATGTACTTCCGGTAACATAACCGTATCAAAAGGCGTCACATATTCTTTAAGCGCCTCCAGTAATTTCCAAATATCCGGTTCAAGAAAGAAACAACTGGTGCCCAACCGATGGGTAGCGTAGGCAATAGCGTCCATTCGAATCATTTTAGCATTGGTGCGAGCAAGGCGTATCAGAAAGTCGCGCATTACTTCCTCAGTGACAGGCGAACGCACATCAAGGTCAATCTGTTCATAGTCAAAAGTACACCAGATCTTTTCCCGGGATCCATCCGCACGCTCGATGTTTGCATACGGTGGTCGGGGTTTACGCGTGTAAACCTTGGCTAGATCCTCCTCACTAATTTCGCCTGTGGGACTCAATTTGCTAAAAGGCAGAAACATATCCGCATATTCGGAGTCCGGGCCCTTTTTTAGATAATCCTGGAAAAACTCGGATTGGCGAGAAATGTGGTTCACCATGAAATCGAATATCAAATCAAAATCCCGGCCGATCATTTCAATATCTTCCCAGGTACCAAAGGACGGATCGACCTCGTCATAAGTTAACGGCGCAAAGCCGCGGTCTGCCGATGAGGGATAAAAAGGCAAAATATGAACGCCACCGATGACTTGGGTCAAATAGCGTCGCAGGACGTAATGGAGCTCAAGAAGATTATTGCCCAAGCTGTCTGGATAGGTGATTAAGTTTATTTTGTTTTGAAGTGTCATTTATTTGTTATCCTTTGCTAAATGATTTAATTGACAAAATTCGTTGAAGCTAATCAATCGCTCTCTAGGAGCCTTATCTCATTGGCTCTTTCAACTTAATAGGACCTTAGGGTAAATGCGATCAATCTCATTGCAACATAGCGATCCTTTGTCAAGTATCGAATCGATGCGTTTTACACTCCTTACCAATGGTCCGTATATTACGATCCAGATCTTTTCGATTGCTAAGCCCTATATGCGATAAATTAGAATCCACACTAAATTGTGTCGTAAGGCACGACAGATCTAGTTTTAGGCAAGCCAAAATTTATTATTGCCTTTTCTGATATATAATGCAGTTAGAATCCTCTGTAGTCTATAGTACATCGATGATGCTTGAATTTACCGAAATTTAAATTCCTGATTGAATGCACATTTTGTTTCGAGTATCCAGATATTGTCTGAAATATTCTCGATTAATTTGATATTTGGACATCTCTCAATGTATAAATGTTTCAATAAAATTAGAAACTAGGTGGTGGTTCAATGGAAAAAGAATTTGGATCAAATTATGCGTCGATTTCAGACGTTAATTTTAAAATAAAATACCGGGCAAGTTGTTACTGCAATGCGGTACAATACGAAGTATGCTCGGATCCTGTAGATGCCAAAATATGTCATTGTTTGGCCTGTCAAAAATTGCATGGGGCTCCTATGCAATGGGCGGCTATATTTCATAAACATGATGTAAGATTTACGGAAGGCATCGATCATTTAGATTTTTACAACAATGAACTCAACAAACACGAAAGAATTCTTCCTTGCAAAGTCAGTTGTGCTTTGTGTGGCACCCTTATTGCCGATGAAGGACGTAAAATGTGGCTTGCGTTTCCATC
>JASJAZ010000095.1 GCA_030066785.1 Desulfobacterales bacterium
GAAGCATTCGCCATATTGCTTGCGGGCAAAATATAACAAAGGACAAAGTCTGTGCGTTACTTTGATTTGCTTCAGATCCAGCATTTTGTGCTGTATTTATTCCCGGCGCTGGCCACCATTTTGGTATTTGCCGTTGGTTTAAGCTTTAGCTACATACGGCGCAGGGATTCAAAAGCGCGCGAAACACAGATTATTGAAGAATATCCCGGCGGCATTCAGGGCCGCAATGCACCCGTGCCTTTGTTTTTGATCTTAACCATCGCCGGCACGGTTATCTGGTCCCTGGCTTACATCCTTTTCATTGGTTTATTGGGAGTAAAAATATAATGGACCATCTTACCCATGCGACTTCGGCATTCAAGACCTGGCTGATCGTTTTGGCTTTGATTGGAATAGTGGCGTTTCAGGGCTGGTTGACTTTTACGGTTATCGGCGATCTGGGAATGCCGGACTGGGATTACCGTCCCATTCCAGATGTTCCCGGTGAATCTGCTTTTACCCTGACGCACCCGTACCATCCGCTACCTTATCCACAGCATGTATTGAAGGAACAAGGGCAGGAAAAATATCCGCTACAAATTCTCAATTTGCATGAAACATATGACTTGCAAGGTAAAACTAAATGAAAAAAGGAATCGCCTTATTGCTTAGCGTAGTTGTCGTTGTTTTAGTGGTTTACCACGTGCTGATCTATTACGATAACTACTTTCCTCATGGCCGGATGCGGGAAACGCCGGCCGTGCGGCCGCATGAGGAGCCGCTGCTCATCATGGAGGCCGGCATAATTCCTTTCAGCGGCGGCGAGGTGGTTTACCGCCAAACGCCCGACGCCGAATTGCGCGCCCCCTTTACCTTGGCGACACCTGCCAATATTGAACTGGGCAAAGCAGGCTATTTTACCTATTGTGCTCAATGCCATGGCATTCACCATGACGGCAAAGGCACAGTGGGCCAAAGTTTTAAACCGCTTCCCACCAACTTGCGCACGGAGGCGGTTCAATCCCAGTCAGAAGGGACCCTCTTCAAGCATATCAGCTATGGTGTCTCTGATGGCCGCCAACCGGCCCTGGCGACAACGATTGATGTGCCCACGCGCTGGCGCATCGTCGCCTATGTCAAATCTTTAGGCGCTCCCTAGCGTTCCCTCCAATGATAGAATCGATGGATGCTTGTGACCTGTGTGGTCTTTCCCTGCGGCATGGTTCGGTCGAATGGTCTTCCGATGAAAAAACCTATCAGTTCTGCTGCAATGGATGCCGTCACGTCTTTCATATGCTAATCGAGGCCACCGATGCTGGCGATCCTTCGCGCTTCAAAGAAACAACGCTTTTCAAGCAATGCCAGAACCTGGGCATTATTCCGCGAACAGAGAAGGATTTAGTCAACCGAAGTACTTCTATTTCTGCTGACAGCGCGGAAACGCCTACCGAAGACTCAGATACATACGTAACCCGCAATCGGGAACACCTAACGGTGCAGCTAAAAATTTTGGATATGTGGTGTCCGGCTTGTGCCTGGGTAATTTCCGAAGCCTTGCAAAAAGCACCTGGGATAAAAACGGCCACCTGTAACTTTTCCACCGATCGGCTGTTTTGTGATTACAATCCGATTCTTATTTCCCAGCAACAGATTCAGACAATCGTTAAAAAATTGGGGTATCGATCGGTTTTGCCGGAAGAAACCCTTGAAGCCTCCGAAAAGCGCAAAGATCTTATTCGTTTGGTTATATCGATTTTTTTGACCATGAATGTGATGATGCTTTCCTTTGCCTTATATTCGGGCTTTATTACCGATTTTCCACCAGATACCGTTTATAAGCTTTCATGGCCCATGGCAGCCATGGCCGCTGGGGTCTTAATTTATGGTGGGCGTAACATTTATGGCAAAGCTATGGCCGGCGTACTCAATGCGGCCTTAAGCATGGAAACCCTGATCACCATCGGCTCTTTCAGTGCTTTTTTCTTTTCATGCTATAACCTTTTGGCAGGCAGCCTGCACCTTTACTTTGATACGGCCTCCATGCTGATCACCTTGGTGCTTCTGGGAAAGACCATCGAAACAAAAGCCAAAGCCAATATTCAAAAAGGCCTGGAGCGGTTTTTCACCTTGATGCCGGCCAAGGTGAGGTTGTGCGATGAACAGTTTCCGGCTGGCCGTTTTGTTGCTGCCAAGCACCTCCAATCGGCAGATGTGTTTCGCGTGATGGAAGATGAGGTTATTGCGGCCGACGGGGTAGTGATCGAGGGTCGTGCCATGGTGGATGAGTCGTCGGTCACCGGTGAGGCTGATCCGGTGACAAAAGCGGCCCATGATGTTGTCAGAAGCGGCACGCGCGTTTTGCGGGGCAATATTCGAATCCGGACCACGGCTGTGGGGGATCAGTCGACTTTTGGTCAGATGGTGCAGTTATTACAAAAAGCTCTAGAAAAACGGACGCACTTGGAAAGCCGGACCGATCGCATGCTGCAGTGGTTTGTACCGGCTATTTGCCTTTTGGCCATTGGCACGGGCGCTGGGTGGATTCTTGCCGGCAGTACTGCGGAAACCGGTATCATTCGAGCAGTGACGGTGATGGTCATTTCTTGTCCTTGTGCGCTGGGAATTGCCATACCATTGGCACGGGTAGCGGGCATTGCTGTGGCTGGGCGTCAAGGGTTGCTGGTGCGTGATTTTGCGGCATTTGAAACGGCGCCTGAAATCGACACCTTTGTCTTTGATAAGACGGGAACGGTTACCGATGGGCGTTGGAAACTGCGCAAGATACAGTCGGGCAGTTCCATGACGGCTAATGAAGTATTGGCTATCGCTGCCGCTATGGAAGCAAATATTGAACACCCCGTGGCAACCGCTATTCGCGCTTACGCGCGCGATAAGAAAATGAAACTTCCCAATGTCAGCCAGGTGGTGCTGGTGGAAAACGGTATTCAGGCCGTGTTTAACGGCCGGGAAATAAAAATCGGATCAGAAAAGTTTCTCGCCCGCGAGATGGCCGCATCACAGGGATTGCTGAATGATTGGGCTTCAACCCTGCAAGCTGTTACTTCGCGGGTGTATTTTAGCGTCGACGGTAAATTGGCCGCTGTATTTCATTTCGGAGACCGTATTCGCAGTGGGGCACTGGCAGCGGTTCAAGCACTTGCCAAGGCCGACAAACGCTTAATGCTAATTTCCGGTGATACCCCCGATGTGACAGCGTTTATTGGAGAGCAACTTGCTTTCGATGATATTTCGGGGGGATTGCTTCCCCAAGATAAGGCTTCGGTCATCACACAATTACAGGATCAGGGACAATGCGTGGCCATGATTGGCGATGGTATCAACGATGCGCCGGCACTGGGTCAATCGAATTTAGCGGTAGCCATATACGGCGGCAGCCATTTAGGGAAAGAGACCGCTGATATTTCCCTAATGCGCAGCGATCCGTTGCAATTAATCACCTTTTTGGAACTTGCCAATTTAACCAATCACCAGGTTAAACAGAACCTACTTTTTTCCTTTCTCTACAATGGTATCAGCATTCCGATTGCCATCAGCGGATTATTGAGTCCTTTGGTGGCTGTCACCGCCATGTTGTGCAGCAGCCTCAGCGTTATTGGCAATACGCTTTGGTTCATGAAAAAAGCACCCCTAAAATTAGGGACTTAGCTTAAAATGTGTTATATTATGATATAACAAGAATTCGGTGCGAGGCTGCTATTCAACTGTTTTGGTCTTGTTGCACGGTATCTGATTTTTCTCATTCCTGCTCTGCGGCGCTCCTGTTAAGACACCCATTTCTCCTCCGATCTGTCTCTGTTGAGATCCATTAGATGTGGAAATTTTGACGTTATTCGAAGTGCCGATTGAACGGGCCTTTTCTGCACAAATGGCGGTATTTATATTTAAAACAAGGTGTTATTTTGAATTGTAAGAATGCGCGTGAAGAAATGACTTAAAGGGCGAATCCCAGGTTTGTATTGTTGAGGCTAAAGCGTTGAAAATTCGTCATTTTTTTGACTATTTGCGACTGACAATGACTGAATAAAGTTTTTGTACTGAAGGCAATTCATAGTTTCAGGCGAGTCTCAGATCGAGTGGTTAAAATACGCTTTTCTTGAAAAAACTATAGATATCAATTGCTTGTAGCGATAGCATCATAAGTTTCGGATAAGTTTAAACTGATATTAGAAGCAAATTTTGCGGTTAAAAAACGATGGCATGTTTATTGCTCAAAACTGTTTGAACCATCCATTATTGCCGTAATTACAATACGTTCAATTCATAAAACATTTCACATTATGGGGGCATCAAAATGGCAACAACCAACAATACCCTAAAACATCATCTTGCCTGCGTTAAGGACGGTTCGCGAATTTTTGAAAATGCGTTTCAGGGGGTGGCCAGAATGATTCTGGACCAGCCGATTGAAAAAGTCGTGGTTAACGGTAAAACGACGTATGATTTCAAGATTTTTCGCGAGGGCAAAAAGCATGTCATCGGGATGTATGATGAAATCAACAGCTTTGTTTCCTATGTCAAAGATGCGGCTGAAGGCGGATCTTCCAAGGAGATGGCCTATGTTCTGGTGGGTGAGCCTGGCAATGGCAAAACATTTTTTGTCGATTTTCTGAGCGGTCGATTTCGTAATTTTTTAGCCAAGGATGGCAACCGCAAGTATACGTTTCGGTTCAATGGATTGGACAAGTTGGGCTCTTACGGAAAAATTGCCGCGATCGAATCACAGACGTATGAGGACCCGATGATTTTGGGGATGAATCTGCACGAAGACCAGGGTGCCAATAAAGATTATCTCGCCAAACAGATCGGGTTTTCGGAAAATGAAATCGAAGTTCTGTATGAAGACTATCGTCCAATGGGTGCCTGCAGCGGCTATATTTGGAATGACATCCGCAATCATACCGGCGGCAAGCTGCCCGAGATGCTCAAATATGTTGAAATTATTCCCGTGCCCTTAACGGAAAGCCTGGGCACGGTTACCGGCAAGTATCCGGCCAAAGATAAAATCACCTCATCAGCGGTTGACCTGCTGGGAGAGGAATCGATTCAGCGCCTGCTGCATATTACCGATACCAATAATCCGTATCGATTTGATCTTCGGCGTGGAGCACTGGCGCGGGTTGCGGGGGGTGGTATCCATTTTTCAGATGAAATTTTTAAGAATAAAAAAGATTTGGTGCAGGTCTATTTAGGCGTCATTCAGAATCGCAATATTGAAATCGATGGATTCAAATGGCCCATTGATAGCCTCATCATCGCTACCAGCAACAACTCCGAATTCAATCGATTCCTTTCCGAAAAAGAAGAAGCACCCATCGTGGATCGGTGCCGAATCAGTTATGTGTCGCACAACACCAACTACAAAATGCAACAAGAGCTTACCATGTATGCTGTCGGCAATGAGACCAAAACCACAATTAACAAAGAATATTTGCACTTGGACCCGAACCTGAACTATGCCAGTTCGGTGGCGGTTGTGCTGACGCGATTGCCGCGCTCTGAAAAATTGACATCGGTTGAAACCATGAAGTTGGCAGCTGGCGAGGTTGCCGGTGAAAAAAGTATCAAAACCCTGGCGGAAGTCATCGACACCCTGAACCAGGATCCCGATATTACCAAACGGTTCGGCCAAAAAGGTCTGGGTCAACGCAACCTGGGACGTGCGGTGCAGTTGATGGTCGAAAGCTCGGAAACCAATGAGGGTCGCTGTATGTTTGCCTACGACATCTATCGGGCTCTTGAACGTATTGTCTTGGATTATGTGACCGATGCCAACGATCGGGCCAAATATCTGGAAGATTTAAAAGTCGCCAAAGGTTTGTATCGCGAACGGGTGATGACCGAAATGTTTAACGCCTATATGGATGAACCGCAGGCGATTCGCAAAGATGTCATGAACTATGTCAACATGATCATCGGCATCGATGCCGAGAATCTGGGCCCTGATAAAATGTGGAAGTATAAGGATCCCCAGACCGGTGATTTAAAAGCGCTGAAAGTGGATGAACGTTACATTAAAAGCGTGGAAGAACGCCTGGGATTAAAAACGGAAGAACAACGCGAATCGTTTCGGACATCGATCCGTAAAATTTACGGCCAGAAAATTTCCGTCGATCCTAATTACGATTTCATGGACAATTTGGAGTTGGTCAAGGCTGTGACTGACGTGCGGCTTAAATCAGACATTGCCGGGGCTGGAAGCCTGATTGGTGCGCTGGCGAATCGAACCAATGAAGAAAACCAAAAACTGTACGATCGCATGGTCGACACCATGCTCAACAAACTTAATTACTGCCAGACATGTGCCCAGAAGACCATCGAGTACTTCTGTACCCAGGAAGATGAAAATTAATCCGAAAATCGCGCAATATAACAATATTGAAATGTCAAATGCACCGGAAGCCTGCAGACAATGCCTCTTTGAAACAGAGCACAGAGAACCGCGGCAGTGACAATCTTGGAGACGCAACAGCCATGAAAACGGATCTGTATAAACGTTTTAAAGAATTAAAACAGCGCGGGCTGTCACCAGAGCGAGAAGCCAAAATGCGGCAGGAGATGGCATCTCCCAGTACACACAGCATTGATCCGCTGGCAGGAATGTCGGCGGCTGGTTGTTATCGGCGTGCACTGATGGGACTTTACGACACCAGCGATCTGATGATGCTGCAAAATATGGCTGAAACACCGCGCTCGTATGTTTCCCGGATTCGCTCCATTGACGAATTATTGGAGCGTGACCGACAACGCGAAAAAGATGGTTTTCCCCGTAAAATCCGCGTGGGGCGGTTGATTAAGCCGGGCAAAGGCGGCAAAGAAAAAATTGTGGTGGTTCCCACCACCGTTGAGGAAAAGTTTGTTCACGACCCATCCTTTAAATCTAAACAGGAAGGCGATTCCCAAGGTGGCGCCGGTGACGGTGAAGAGGGTGAAGTTATCGGTGAACAGCCGGTGCGCCCGGATCAATCGCAGCCGGGATCCGGCCCCGGTGAAGGCGATGATGGCCAGCATGATCTGGAATCCAGCGCTTATGATCTGGGAAAAATTCTGACGGAAAAATTTGAACTACCCAACCTGAAAGATAAGGGTAAAAAGCGCTCCTTGACCCGCTACACTTATGACTTAACCGATAAAAACCGCGGCTTTGGCCAGGTACTAGATAAAAAAGCAACCCTGCGCAAAATTGTGGAGACCAATATCAGCCTCGGGCGAATTCCTGATGTCGCTCAAATCGATCCCACCCAATTTCTGATCACTCCGGACGACAAAATCTATCGCATATTATCGCGCGAAAAGGACTATGAGTCGCAAGCCATGGTTTTTTTTCTGCGAGACTATTCCGGATCTATGATGGGTAAATCAACCGAACTGGTGGTAGCCCAACATGTGCTGATTTATAGTTGGCTCCTGTATCAATATGCGCGACAGGTCGAAACGCGATTTATCTTGCATGATACCGAAGCCAAAGAGGTTCCTGATTTTTATACTTATTACAATTCAACTGTGGCCGGTGGCACCCAGGTCTCTTCGGCGTATAAACTGGTTAATGAAATCGTTTCCCAGGAAAATCTGGTTCAAGATTACAATATTTACATTTTTCATGGAACCGACGGTGACGACTGGGATACCGACGGCAAACAATCGCTTCCGGAGCTTGAAAAAATGTTAAACTATGCCAACCGCGTCGGTATATCGATTGCGGAGCACGCCTCGGCCAAAAGTGGCAATACCGAAGTGCAGCGCTACCTGAAAAAATCAAAGCTTTTGGAAACCAAAGCAAAATTGTTGCGTTTGGATGTGATGTCCGAAGATGCCGATGAGCCTCGGTTGATCGAAGGCATCAAAACGTTGATTTCAGAGTAACGCATTACGCAAACGAACATCATCTTCTTTGGTTTACCGGTTAAGATAAGGAATTGACAGCGTGGAATTGATAAATCAGCATACCAAAAAAATTATGGAAGGTTGCAAAGCGCGCGCGCTGGACGCCGGTCTAAGCTTTGATAAGGAGAGCCTCGAATATATTGTTACCAACCGGGATCTCTTGGAGCTTTCACCCAAGCTGATGATTCCCACCTTATACGACTACTGGGTTCATGATGTTGAGGTGCTCAAAGAGAAGGGCAAATATGAGCTTTATCCCAGCAATCCGTATGAGACTGTAATTAATACACGACCTGCGATTTCGTTTTATAACGACAACAATCCGGACTGGTTAAATGTTATGATATTTTACCATGTTCTGGCGCATATCGATTTTTTTCAAAATAACTATTTCTACCGCCACACGTGGGATTATGATTTCACCGGCCAGGCCTTATCCGACAAACGCATGATTGCCGCCTTGCGGTCAGAAAAAGGCCGGTGGGTCGACTATGTGATCGAATTTGCCCGCGGTATCGATAACCTGGTCGGCTACCATCGCGAGCTATCGCAAAAAGAAAAGCCGCACCAAACTCGCCGCGAAAAACAGCTTGATTACTACTTTGATGAGTTTTTACAAAAGATCAAAGAAGTGAATACCAGCACCTATATCAAAGAAATCAACCGTTACAATCAGTGTATCGCAAAAACCGGCTCAAAGGGCGAGGATGTTTTCTTTGCCGAAGTACACAAAAAAAATCCCGAATTCAAGGCCCTTTTCGAAAAACACCTTAAGAAGAAAACCAAACATTCCGGTGATTTGATAGATTTTCTCACCGAGAACTCCAGATTTCTCAACCAGGAAGAAAACCAATGGATGACTTCAGTCATGGAAGTGGTGCGCAACACATCCATTTTTTTTCAACCTCAGATTCGTACCAAAATCATGAATGAGGGCTGGGCCAGCTACTGGCACTCCACACTATTTTTGCAAGACGATCGCATCAATGGGCATGAAGTCGAATTTGCCCGCGTCGATTCCGGCGTTACATCCATGCCGCGGGTGGGGCTTAATCCTTACGCACTGGGCATGCGCCTGTTTGAATTTATCGAACGTTGTGCCGACCAGGGGCGCTATTCGTTCGATTTTCAGAGACTTAACGATGCGCACCAGCGCCGCAATTACGATGGGCACACCGGCCAGGGCCGGGACTATATCTTCGAACTGCGACAGTATTTGAACGACTTTATGTTTATCAATACGTTTATGGACCAGGATTTTATGGACCGCTACAAATTGTTTGTCGCCGGTCGGCGCTTAAATCAGGAAAGAATGGTCTGGCAATATTATGTCAAAAGTCGCAAAGCTGAAGATTATAAAGAGATGATCTTAAACCAACTTTATCATCCACCGCATATTGACATCGACATGATTAAAACCAAATCCAATCATCTGTATCTTAACCATCAGTTTGAAGGCAAGCCGCTGGTTACCGAATATATTGCCAATACCATGTTGGGATTGGAGTTCCTCTGGGGCGGGCCGGTAATGCTGGAAACCAGTGAAGTCAAAACGAGCGCTGCACCCCAAGAAACACGTATGCTGCCGGGCTTGGCCGCTCCGGCTAAGGAAGAAAAACCGCCCCCCAAAATTGAATGGCAACGGGTGCTCTATACCATGGAAAACCGCAAGTTAAAAAAGGCCAATATTTAAACGGACCAATCAATTACAAAGTGAGTTGCCATGAAAAAGATTGAAAATGCCATTCAGCACCTGGACCGCAAAATGAGCGAAAAGGACCAGGGCGCGCTGATTCCATTTACTGAATATCTATCTATGATTACAACCGCACCAGAGGCGATGATCCGCAACGTCTTCCAGGTTTTTTACCATATGATTAAAACATATGTGGGCGAAGGCCTTGATGAGTACCCGGATGATCCGGAATCGATCCAATTTGTATATTACGACTGCTGTGAGTTGTTTGTAAAAGATAGCGATCATCCATTTTTTGCCGACCGCCTGTTTGCCAACCGACTGGTGAATTTGGTGGAATCGCTGAAGCGCGGCGCTCAGCAAAATAAGGTCTATATTTTTGAAGGCCCTCCCGGGTGCGGCAAGAGCACATTTTTAAACAACCTACTGCGCAAGTTTGAGGAGTATGCCAACCTTGAAGAAGGCCGCCGTTTCGAGGCTGTCTGGCGGCTGGATCGCAAATTACTCGGTGGTTTTGCCGAGAACGAAGCTTTGCCGCTTGTTGAGAAATTAACCCAGCTATTGGAACGACACCGCGACGATGCGATTGGCGAACCTGACGACCTGCCGGTGGCCGAGATTAATGGTGATTACATTGAAGTCCCCTGTCCTAGTCATGACAACCCCTTGTTAATGATTCCCAAATCATTGCGGCGGGCATTTTTTGACGATCTTTTTAAAAACAACGAATTTAAATTTAAAATCTCCACGGAAAAAGAGTACGAGTGGTTGTTTCGAGAACAGCCCTGCACGATTTGCAGTTCCTTATCAGAAGCTTTGTTAACACGCCTTAAAAGTCCCAAAAAGGTTTTTGAAATGCTGCATGTTCGGCCGTATCGTTTTAACCGGCGTTTGGGCGATGGTATCAGTGTTTTTAATCCGGGCGATAAGCCGCTGCGCCAAAATGTTTTGACCAATACTTTACTGCAACGGCGCTTGAACAGCGTGATGCGTGACAGTAATCAGGTCAAATACATCTTTTCACAATATGCCAAAACCCATAACGGTATTTATGCCTTAATGGATATCAAATCGCATAATGCTGAACGGTTTATCGAGTTGCACAACATTATCAGTGAGGGGGTACACAAGGTTGAAGATGTTGAAGAAAATGTCAATTCGTTGTTTTTGGCGGTTATGAATCCGGAAGATAAAAAAAACATCCAAAGCTTTCAGTCCTTTTCCGACCGAATTGAGTATATAAAAATTCCGTATGTAATGGATCTACAGACTGAAGTGGAAATTTATCGTAATATTTTTGGCAAGCATATTGATGCCCATTTTTTGCCTCGGGTACTGCACAATTTTGCCCGGGTGATAATTGCTTCGCGACTAAAAGTCAAATCGGAGCCGATGCTGGAGTGGATTAAGGATCCGAAAAAATATCGACTTTATTGCGACGAAAATTTGCAATTGCTGAAAATGGAGATCTACACGGGCCACATTCCTGCCTGGCTAACGGAAGAAGACCGCAATCGTTTGACCGCCAAGCGGCGGCGCAGCATTATCTCGGAATCGGAAAAAGAGGGTGAGCGCGGATTTTCCGGTCGCGATTCCATCAAGATTTTCAATGAGTTTTTCTCCGCCTTTGCCAAGGAAGACAAGTTGATCAGCATGTCGGACCTGAATAAATTCTTTACGCAGACGAAATCGGAGTTGAGTCGCTCCATCCCCGAAAATTTCCTGAAGTCCCTGGTGAACCATTATAACTACACCATTTTGCAAGAAGTTAAAGAATCACTGTACTATTACAATGAAGAACAAATCGCCCGCGACATTAAAAATTATCTGTTTGCCATCAATTTTGAAAGCGGTGCCCAGGAAACCAGCACCTACACCGGTGAAAAGATCGAAATCACCGAAGATTTTTTCAAAACCATCGAAATGCATTTTTTGGGAAACGGCATCTCCGAAGATAAGCGTCGGGCATTTCGCAAAAATACCCAGAAAGATTACACCTCCATGACCTTGCCCCAGGAAATTATGCTGGAAGGCAAAGACGTCACCGAAACCAAATTGTATGAATCCTTGCACGAGCGCTATGTTCACAATCTCAAGGAAAAAGTGCTGGATCCGTTTCTGGAAAACGAAAATTTTCGCAGGGCCATCAAAGATTATAATGAGGAAGCCTTTAAAACTTATGATAAAAAGATTAAAGGCGATGTCACCTTTCTTATGAACAATCTCATCTCTAATTACCGCTACACCGAGCTGGGTGCCAAAGAAGTCTGCATTTATGCCATTGATAACGATCTAGCCCGCCATTACACCAAGAACTGAGGCAAGTTGAAACACCTAAACCCTCATCACACCGTTTTAAAATGATTATTCAGCATATGGGAAAATTTTTTCCGATTAAATCTTTAACCTGTTTTTCCGGTGCGTATGATGATTTCTATCTGATCAAATTAAAGGCACTTAGATCAGATTAAGCACGAGCTTGGGATAGAAAGTAAAGATGAGCAGAGGTTTTGTTTAGCTGACCCGCGTGGAGATGATGCTAGAAAGCTTCTTAGGCCTGGCGCCAAATTAGTATGGATCTGTGAGGCTTCTTCTCATTTTGAGGCCATGACCAAGTATTACGAGTACATGGATTGGGGTGTATACACGAGGGACTATCCAGAACAGGATAAGAAATAGTATGCAGAGCGTGGTTGGGAGTAGCTGGATTGTTTGATTAACACAAATCTATCTCCTTTATGGGCGGAGAAAGAGGTAGAAACTCGATGAACGAGATAACCACCTACTATTTAGAATTGACATCTCCTTCCCTATTGAATGACAAGAACGAGTCAAAAGGATTGGAGATATACGAAAGTGAAATTAAACAATTTCAATTCAACCGGTTTTTGTATCAACTGGTCGGGGAGGCTTGGGAGTGGTTTGATAAGCTCTCATGGTCCAATGATCAGTGGAAGGCCTATGCGGAAAACGACAATCTTCGCACGTGGGTTGCATACTTTAAAGGATCTCCGGCCGGTTACTATGAGCTTCAACAACAAAAAGATGGCGATGTAGAAATTGCCTATTTTGGTCTGGCGCCCAAATTCATCGGACAGGGTTTTGGTGGATATCTTTTATCGCAAGCAATAAAGACAGCCTGGGATTTGGAGGGTACCAAGCGGGTGTGGGTCCACACTTGCACCCTCGATCATCCCAGTGCCTTAATAAACTATAAAGCGCGGGGAATGCAGATTTATCGTGTAGAAACGGAACAAAAAGATTGAGCTGTTGAATTCATTACGGCTCATCAACCTGAAGGTCCATGTTTAGCATATTGTGCGGTGTAACGAATCGCAGCTATTAACGATTCAAACAAAGGAAGCTGGTATGACGCTAGAATCATATTCCAACAAAATCACTATTAATGATGTAGAACTAAATGTAAATGAACTTTCGTACCAGGGCGAACAGGAAGGAGCGAAGGTTTGGTATACGGAATATGGTGATGGTGTTGGTCTGTTTTTCTACGATATGGTTCCCGACCTGCCAAATAATTTAGAAGATAAATCGTTATTAACATTGTTTTATCAAGAATTATTAAATGATGCTGGTGGAAAGGTTGTCGAGCTAGATGTTGTGGCGCTTGATAATGTTCGCGCTGTAAAACTGCTCATCAAGGTTCCCCAATCTCCGTCAGGATTCACTTATGTTATCTCTTACACAATTCCATATAAAACATTCAGCTTTGTCTTAAAAGGGCAATGCGAGGAACATGGTGATACGGGGATCAAGGAAACAATTCTTGTCAGCCGCATTTTGAAGGCCCATGGTTCCATTGAGAACTTTAATGCAGATAGTCCCGATTATGATGAAGAATTTCCAGAACACCCTGTTGCCAGGGCTCGAAGTATTGCGGAAATAATTAGCCGTGGCATAAAGATATCTGAAACGGTCAAGCAACACGAGTCCTTCGGATAATAACCAAGACGATAAATGCCACGGAAAGTTGAGCTAAATAGAAAAATTGGAAATAGCCTTGCGGAGTGATACCGGATTCGATTTTGTGCTTGCAACGCTTATATCTATTGGCGGTCTAGCCACAGGCATTGCCTGTATTGTGGGCGGAACCACCTATGGGGATATGTCTTGGACATTATTGCCGGTAGCTGCGCTGATACTATTTTTCAGTATTCGTGTGCTGTCCGTTTTTCCGAAAGACTTATTTGAACGAATCAAAGGCGATATTAGTGTAAGGCAAGAAGTAATAATCGAACTCAGCCTGTGGTTGGCTGTGATTATCATATCAGTATGTATTCGAATGTTTCCTTGAGTGTTAAATGCGCCGGATAATTCTTAAGCCGATGCAGCCGTTGACATATTACGCCCTCAATTAACCACGGCAACGTTAAACAAGAGAGACTATACAGGTGCGGGATTTTTTGTTAATCCGCGGTGGCCTTAGAAGTGCCAACAATATTGGCAGAACCTGACGATATCAACCCATACCCGGGGCCATTTATCGAGATTCCAGAATTAGATGGCGGCGGAGACGCCATTCTTTATATAAATGATGGTCTTATTACTACACTTGCAATCATTGCCTATGGTGATACATTTCCGGAAAATTTGTAGCAGTGTACCCTCACAAAGCCACGCGTAACGAAAAAATTTATATAAAGATCCATGACCGACCGACTATTCGTTTACGGAACACTAGCGCCCGGTCGGCCTAACGCGCATGTATTGGCCGAGGTGTCTGGTACGTGGGAGCCCGCGACCGTTAGGGGCACACTGCTCCATGAAGGCTGGGGT
>JASJAZ010000093.1 GCA_030066785.1 Desulfobacterales bacterium
CCAATTTTAGACCTTATTATGATTGTATTTATTGATTTATTTATTTTTTTCTCATATCTTTAGTGTGCAAGCTGTATGTCATCGATGCTCAAGGAACTTGACTTTGAAATGTATATGCAAACGAACTGATCTTTTTAATAATCAAGGGATGCAATGATGGATAAGCGCATATCAGAAGTAGGGCGCAAAACGAGTGAAACTCAAATAAGTCTTAGAATTAACTTGGATGGCGTTGGCCAACATTCTGTAGCCACCGGCATTGGCTTTTTTGATCATATGCTGACCCTTTTTGCCGTTCATGGTTTTTTTGATCTTCGCGTCGATGCGCGCGGTGATTTAGATGTTGATTTCCACCATACGGTTGAGGATATCGGTTTGGTCCTGGGTGAGGCCATTGATAAGGCCTTGGGGGATCGCAAAGGCATCAAACGTTATGGGCATATCGTTACGCCAATGGATGACGCATTAGCTGCCGTTAGTATCGACCTCTCAAATCGTCCATATTTGGTCTACAATCTGCCGGCCATACCTTCAACCAACACAGCTTTTGATCAACTGCTCGCCAAAGAATTTTTTAGAGCACTGGCAGCCAAGGGTGGGCTTAATCTGCATATCAATGTAAGATACGGTGAAAATGACCATCATATCCTTGAATCGATCTTTAAGGCTTTTGGCCGTGCGCTTTCAGAGGCCGCCGCTCTTGATGACCGCGTGGCCGGAATTCGTTCTAGTAAAGGTTCTCTCTAACAAATCGCAATAAAAACAGGGGTTCTGACGATATGGTATCGAAAGGTTTCACATTATATCTTGGTTTGGGCCTTTTGATGGGGGGGGCTCTGTGGATGGGATGCAGCTCAGCTCCAAAACCCAGCCAAAGACCTGAGCTAGGTTACCGGGTAGATAAACTGCTGGTGTTGCCATTTGCTGACATGTATCGCCTTTACGGCGAAAACGTTCAGTTTTCATGTCAGATAAGTTGTGCCGTCAATGTTATTGGCGAAGTCGAACCCGAGGCGCCCGAAATGTTAACCGCGCACTTACTCGATTTAGTGAATGATACTGAAGATTTTGCAGTTATAGCGCCTGACCAAATTAGAGGTATCCAATCGCGCATATTGAGAGACAATCAAAGTCTATTGACTGAACGTGATCTGGTAATTCAAACAGGTCTGGCTGTTAATGCCGATGCGGTTTTGATGGGTCGAATTTACCGCTTTATAAATCGCAGAGGTACTGATCTTGCCAGCGATCGGCCGGCCTCGGTTGCATTTGACTTGTTTCTGCTCAAAGTGCCGGAAGGGAGCTTGATCTGGTATAAAAAGTTTGATGAGACGCAAATTGCGCTGTCGGAAAATATCTATAAATTCAATTCATTTATGAAAAGAGGCGGTCGATGGGTGACTGCTCAGCAAATGGCCCAAGCAGCTTTAGACGACATAATGGAAGGTTTTCCCATTTTCTTTTAGCAATAAGCATTACAGACCATTTTGAAGGACATTTATTGCAGCGATGATCGTTATTCCGGCTGTGGATATAAAAAACGGTAAATGCGTGCGACTACTGCAAGGGCGCATGGATCAAGTAACCGTGTTTTCGGATGACCCGACCGCCATGGCCAACAAATGGGAATCGGTGGGGGCCGAATTGATTCATGTGGTTGATCTGGACGGTGCGGTTCAAAAATCTCCCCAGAATATAAAAACTATCAAACGGATTGTTGACCGGCTTCACATACCGATTCAAGTTGGCGGGGGCATCCGCGATGTTAATACCATTGAAATGTACTTAGAAAGCGGCGTCCAACGGGTCGTTATCGGCACGGCGGCGATTCGCCATCCCGAACTTATCAAAAATGCCTGCCGGAAGTTTCCGAACCGTATTGTCATTGGAATCGATGCGCGCAATGGTCTTGTTGCCATTGAAGGATGGGTCCAAACAACCCAAATTCAAGCCGTAGAATTAGCATCGCAATTTGAAGACTGCGGCGTTGCGGCGATCAACTTTACAGATATTCAAAGAGACGGGATGATGACAGGTCCCAACATCGAGCAGACGCAACGACTAGCAGAGCAAATATCCATCCCTGTGGTTGCCTCCGGTGGTGTATCGAGTCTCAAAGATATTGAGAACCTGCTGCCACTAGAAAAGGTTGGCGTCACAGGTGTAATTACCGGGAAAGCCCTTTATGATGGAAGATTGGATTTGAAGGCGGCGATTCAATTGACCCAATCGTCTTCAATTTGAATCTTCGCACTGATTTAAATTGCCGAAAACTCTTATCGATGCTACGAAGCCTCGCCTTAAGCATCATCAAATACTGTTTATAAATTTTATCGGATTAATTAGTTGACATTATTCAATTTAGTAATTATTTTGACAGGTTGACAAAATTGAATTTGCACACTGATTGGATGCATATGAAGGGACGTTGTCAATGGCGTAGTCAAATAGAGCGATCGCAATTGTTGCCGTTTTACAATTAATGCCTTCCATCTGTTTTTATTTCCAACATCCCAAGCATAAAGAGGGTGCTCTTTTTGGCCACGTATATCCCTGAGGATAAGATTTCGGAAATCTCCAACGCCGCCGATATCGTCGATATCGTTTCGCAAAGCGTTTCATTAAAAAAGACCGGTAAAAACTATGTCGGTCTTTGTCCTTTTCATTCCGAAAAAACACCCTCTTTTACCGTCAGTCCGGATAAACAGATCTTCTATTGTTTCGGCTGTGGTGTAGGTGGAAACATTTTTAACTTCCTCATGAAACAGGATGGCATTTCGTTTCCCGAAGCAGCGCGGACAGTCGCCAAGCGTTATGGTATCCAGTTGCCTGCCAGGCAAATGACGCCGGAACAGCGTCAGCGAATCAGCGAACGTGACCAGCTTTTTAACATCAATCGTTGGGCCTTAAGCTACTATCAGAATTCCCTTTTAAAAAGCAGGCCAGGCAAACAAGCGTTAGCTTATCTGCAACATCGCGGCATAAACCAACAGACGATTAAAACCTTCGGTCTTGGCTATGTAGCCGATAATTGGGATTCAATTTTACGTTTTCTAATTAGCAAAAATTTCCCGCAGAGTTTAATTGAAAAAGCGGGTTTAGTTATTCCCCGGAAAAACAAAGGGGGTTATTATGATCGGTTCCGTAACCGTATCATTTTCCCAATTTTCGATTTAGCAAACCAGCCGATTGGATTTGGCGGCAGAGTCTTGGGTGACGCACTTCCCAAATACTTGAACTCGCCGGAAACGCCATTGTATCACAAAACCAAATCGCTATACGGGTTAAATTTTGCCAAGCAAAAATCGCGAGAAACTGAATCCATGTACTTGGTTGAAGGCTATTTCGATGCCATCGCATTGCATCAACATGGAATTGAAAATGTGGTTGCCACATTAGGAACCTCCCTATCTGCTGAACATGTCCGCGCCGTGCGAAATGTTGTCGGAAAAACCGGCAAAATAATTTTGGTATATGATTCAGATCCGGCAGGCATCAAAGCGGCTGAGCGCAGTATTAGAATCTTCGATCAGGAATATGTCGAAGCCCTGATTATGATTTTGCCCCCGACACATGATCCTGATTCGTTTATTTTCCAAGAAGGTCGTGATGCTTTTGAAAGTTATACGCAGCGAGCCAAAGGCATTATGCCCTATCTTATGGATGCTGCCATCAAAAAATACAGCAATAACGGTGACTTAACGGTGGAAGGCAGGGTGAAAGTAATATCTGAATTAAAACAACCGCTGGCAGCGGTACAGGACAGTTTCAAACGCACACTTTACATTCAAGAGCTTGCCGAACGGTTGGATATCAAAGAACAGGCTTTATTGCAAGAAATCCGTAGCCTTTTGCAACGAGATTCGATCAGGGTCAAAATAACATCACCCCGGCATGCTAAGCCTGTCTTGAACAATCGGCAGATCAAAGAAGACCGCATGGAACGGCAAATCATCGCCATGATGCTTCAATTTCCACCTATTTTACCCGAGGTCAAAGAACGATCACTTATACAACAATTTAACAGTCGCGATCTTAAACAAATAGGCGAGCAATTGCTACATCATCAACATCAAAGCGCTTCTGATGTGATTGAGCGGATGGATGATGCACAATTAAAAAATCTCGCCGCTTCACTGCTGATTAATGATGAATCGTGGACCATGGAAGGTTGTCGCCGATTGATCGCCCAATTTGAAGCGTCTCAAAATCGGCAGCAAAAATCCCTATTACAACGAATCAAAGCAGCTGAAGCAAACCAGGATATTAAGCTTTTAGAATCACTTTTAAAAGAAAAGCAACGTCAGGCAAAAAAAGACAGATTTAATCCGATTTAATCCGAAGATCCATTTGATAATTTGTATTCCAGTTTTAATATACGTCTATTGGCGCATTTAATTTGATAGCCTTTAAGGCTTTTGCTGGCTGGTGATGTGCTTTGATCGTATTTACTTGAATAACATCTCAAAGGTTCAGGTACGCTTGGGGAGGTTAAACTAAATGGCAAAAAAATCTGCAGCGCAACAAACAGAAGTAACCCCGGTTAACCAAAAAGCCATTAAAGAGCTTGTCCAAAAGGGCAAAAAGCAAGGGCATCTAACGTATGAGGAAATTAACCGTGCACTGCCCGAAGATCTTCTTTCGCCAGACCAGATCGATGAAACCCTTATGATTTTCGAAGAGCTTGCCATTGAAATCATCGATGAGAAAAAGAAGAAAGTCATTAAAGCTAAAAAGAAGACCAAAACAAGCAAAACTGTCAGTGATAGTGCCTCGTATGCCGATTTTGGCACGGTAACCGATCCAGTTAAAATGTATCTGCGTGAAATGGGGATGGTAACCCTTTTGAGTCGGGAAGGCGAGGTCGAAATTGCAAAAAAAATAGAAGCAGGCGAACAGGCTGTTCTAAAAGCGCTTTTAGAGACTCAAACCGGTATAGACTGCCTCTTACGACTGGGCGGTCATATCAAAACCGGGGCATTGCGACCCAAACACGTCCTCCGTGATCTGGACGAAGGTGATGATTATGTGGAGGAATCGATTCAAATCGAAAAGTTTTTAGATACCATCGGTGAAATCCACAAAATCAATGACGAAAATCAGAAGTACCGTGAAACATTATTTTCTAAAAAACTGGATGCTGATGAAAGTCGGCGGATACGGCGTTTAATCAACCGTCGCAACCAGAAGATATTCGAATTATTAAAAGATTGGCGGTTGGAGAGCAACATCATCGATATGATTGAAGAAATGATCAAGGAGCATATCAATTGGTATGATGAGGCTAATCGATCTATCGCAAAAATTGCAGAAGCTTTCCATTCCACCCTAACCGAACTGCGCGACAATTCAAAAACCGCAACGGGATTTTATCGATGGGCAAAAAAGCGGTGTGATTTAAACAAAGACGCGATAACGAGTTGCTATTCTGATATCAAAAAGATTAAAGACGCGATCCGCCAGCGCGAAGTTGAACTTAAGGCGAAAAATCGTACCCTTAAACGGATTATGGGCGGTGTGGCCGATGGTCGATTCAATGCCAAGCTCGCCAAAAGCGAATTAATCAAAGCTAATTTAAGACTTGTTGTCAGTATCGCCAAAAAATATACCAACCGAGGCCTGCAGTTTTTGGACTTAATTCAGGAGGGCAACATTGGTTTGATGAAAGCGGTGGATAAATTTGAATACCGCCGCGGCTACAAGTTCAGCACATATGCCACTTGGTGGATCCGCCAGGCGATCACCCGGGCAATTGCCGACCAAGCCCGTACCATTCGTATCCCTGTGCATATGATCGAAACAATCAACAAATTGATTCGCACATCACGTTACTTAGTGCAGGAAATGGGGCGCGAACCGTCACCGGAGGAAATCGCTGAAAAGATGGAAATCCCCCTTGAAAAAGTCCGTAAAGTGCTCAAAATAGCCAGGGAACCGATTTCTTTGGAAACGCCCATTGGTGAAGAGGAAGATAGTCATCTAGGTGATTTCATCGAAGATAAAAAATTCATGCTGCCATCGGATGCCGCCGTAAATTTGAATCTAGCCGAGCAGACCCGCAAGGTTTTAGCGACCCTTACCCCACGGGAGGAAAAAGTATTGCGGATGCGGTTTGGTATTGGAGAAAAGGCAGACCATACGCTTGAAGAGGTCGGACAAGATTTTGCGGTCACGCGTGAACGCATTCGACAGATTGAAGCCAAGGCGCTGCGTAAACTGAGGCATCCCACCCGCAGCCGGAAACTTAAGAGCTTTATTGAGTCTTAACGATCTGGTTAGTTCTTGACAAAACCCATCGCGAAAGTTAGGTAGTCAGGCGAATCATTCTGAGGGCCCATAGCTCAGCTGGCAGAGCCACCGGCTCATAACCGGTAGGTCCCTGGTTCGATTCCAGGTGGGCCCATACATCATCCAGACCAATATCGAGATAAAAAGGACCAAACGTAAGGATGCAATGAAACTGCCAAAGCGACCCAACCAATTAATCAATATACGCAAGGCGTGGTTCATCTAACCACGCCTTTTTTTACGTCTTTTAGTGGTATTTTATGACACCAACGCTTGCGGATATCATTCGATTAATCAACGCTTTGGCGCCGCCAGAGCTGGCCGAAGAATGGGACAATCCTGGCGTGCAGGTTGGCAGCCGTAGCTGGGTCGTACGCAAAATATGGGTTGCGTTGGATCCCTTGCCGGAGGTTATTAAGGCGGCTGTTGATGCTGATGTAGACCTGCTGGTTACACATCATCCGCTGATTTTCAAGCCCTTGCAACGTATCGATGTCGATTCAACACCTGGCGCGCTGGTTTCCACCGCCCTTCAACATCAGTTGGCCATTTACACCGCACATACAAACTTAGATATTGTTTCCGGCGGAATCAACGACATTCTGGCAGCAAAAATCGGATTAGAAAATATCAGAAATTTATGCCTCACCCATGCGCCGCTTTTTTGCAAACTGATCCTGAGCACATCAGAAGAGACGCTGGAAGCACTTCTGCTTGAAATCGACCAACTCCTCACAAAAACAGAATCTGAAGGGAATATTCAAACCTACACAACCCAGGATGTCCGCCGCCTTCAATTACCGCTATCATCTGCAAATTTGGATGCCAGACCGGAACAAAACGGACGCCATAGACGTGTCCATTTAGAGATGAAAATGTCTCAAAACCAGGTTGCCGGTTTTATTGAAGCATTGAACGGCTCAAAAGCAGCCGGATTATTCGAGCATGAAGTTCAGCCCTTAATTCAAACCAATGATCGGCCGGGAATTGGCCGCGTGGGATTTCTTTCGAAACCAATGCGATTGCAGGCGTTAGCCGATAAAATTAAAGCAAAGCTCAAAATCAATGCGGTCAAAATGGCTGGAAATCCCGATTTATTAGCAAACGCTGTGGCACTTTGTTCTGGTAGTGGTTCCAGCCTGATTAAGGATTTCATAAAGTCGAAAGCGCAAGTGTATATTAGCGGCGATTTGCGCTATCATGATGCCCGCGCGGTGGAAGCTGCCGGATTGGGAATGATAGACATTGGACATTTCGCATCTGAGCATCTATTCGTGGAGACGTTTATCGATCACCTGGCTCAAAAGGCGCGTAAGGAAGGATTCAATCTTGAGATTACCGCCTGCACCCTGGAGCGTGATCCATTTCAAATGATTTAAAACTTAAGATCAATGGCTTGTACATAATTAAAAAGTGAGAGTCTTATGAGGGTACAGATCGATTTGCTGGTGAAACTGCAACACATTGAAATTGAAATGAGACGATTAAGGTCGGATCTTGAAACGAAATCCACAAAATTTGATAATTTGGATGCGGAAATAGTGGCTTATGAACATACACTAAGCCAAGAAGAAACGCTGCTGGAAGCATTAAAAAAGAAATACCGTGAATACGAGAGGGATGCGCATGTCGTTTCCGAACAGATCCAGAAGAGCCAGGTGAAACTAAGTGCGGTAAAAACCAACAAAGAGTACCAGTCGATATTAAAAGAAATCGAAGATCTTGAAACCAAAAGCTCCCAAGAAGAAGACGCCATGCTGGAGTGCTTAGAACAAATTGACGTCGCCGACGCGAAAGTAAAATCGAAGCGCACCGATTTTGAGCAAATCAAAGCCGATGTACAACAGGAAAAAGTGGAGGTACAGCGCGACATCACGCAAGATCAACAAGGTCTAAAGACCTTGCAAGTTGACTGGGAAAGTGTTGCTGAAAGCATTGATCCTGAAATCATCAATACCTATAATACAATTAAGGACACTATTGGCGGCATTCCCGTTGCTGCGGTTAGCAATGCCGTTTGCCAAGGATGTCACATGAACATTCCGGCCCAGATGTACAATGAATTGCAACGGGCCGATTCGATCAAAAAATGCCCACATTGTCAGCGTATCATTTATTGGAAACAAGACGAAAATCGGCCAAAGTAGTCCAGGCGATCGCGGGGTATGATACCCTGAGGAAAGTCCGAACACCATAGGGCAGGGTGCTCCATAACGTGGAGTCGCGGCAACGCGAAGGAAAGTGCAACAGAAAGCATACCGCCAAAACGCCGATGTTAATCGGTGTTTGGTAAGGGTGAAACGGTGCGGTAAGAGCGCACCAGTTTCTCGGGTGACCGGGAAAGCTCGGCAAACCCCACCCGGTGCAAGACCAAATAGGGGAACGTTGAGGGTGGCCCGTCCAAGTTCCCGGGTAGGTCGCAAGAGTTGCCTGGCAACAGGCACCCATAGATGAATGATCGCTAACCCTGCCAGGGCAATCTGTCGGGGATACAGAATTCGGCTTACGGACTGCTTTGGCCGTTTTTATTTGGTAACGCAGGCACTCTGATGAACATGAAATAAAAATGACATGAAAGATAATTTAACATCTCAAATACTGACATTTGATGATAAAATCAGCTTTTTCTCCTATGACTATCTGAAGTGCTGCAACTACCTAAGATCAATAGATCCACGGGAAGATGTATTAAACAAAAGTTTTTATGCCAGGTTAATCACCTCTTCGCAAATTATTGAAGACTTTCTCGATTTTCATGGTGCCAAAAACAACTCCGACTGGTACTTCTACCGCGAACTATCGGCTGCGATGCGGCACTTGAGTATCGGCAGTTATTCCCAAAAGCATATCGCCAATCGATTAGAATTCTACGATCTTAATAATACGGAAAATTTTAAGAAAGAAGGAGAAAAAACATTATCATTTTTAATTCAATCGCTACATTTGGTTGCACCGGCGATCATTGCCGAAGCGCATCGATTAAAAATTCAGGTTCCAGATGAAACATTTACCCACAACGATTTTCCAGAAATTACAACTAACGAGATTCTCAAATTTAACATTGACGATCAGAACATCGATCAGCAAAAAAAAAATATCGTGAAAATTGCCAGTGAATTCTTAAGCATTGCCGATGCTTTTGATCAAATGGAATTTTATGAGCCTTATGACTTGAAAGATATATTGACCATTGTACCACATAAAGTGAACGAGGTTGAAATTCGCCGGTATGAAATGTTGGTGCATAATCTACAATCTTCTTTTGACACCTATGTCATCCATGGCGGTTATCGCTTCGGCGAGCGTAAACTAAAACAACTACGCGGACATTTTTCAATTGTTTTTCATCTACTACAAATCATGGGGCGTTTGCTGCATTTTTATGAACGCCATCTGCATAAAGCCGGGTATAAAAATATTTATAAAAAAGTCCAGGAAGCCCTGGCAAATATGGTTGATTCCGATAGACTGCTTGACCGTACCATTAACTTTGGCCTTTACTATGCCTGCCACTTCCTCACCGAAGGAAAGAATTTAGCCAAAGAAATTCTTAATGAGAATATTGAGCGGTTTAAAATAACGGTTAGCATCCCGATGAAACTTGGATTTCACAGTCGTCCCAGTCTGCTCGTAGCTAAAATCGTGCAACACTATGGCGGCCAAGTAGAGATGGTGGTGGGTCAGGATCGTTTCGATGCCAGCAGCGTTCTGGATATCCAATGGGCGGGCGGCAAAGTTCAAAAGGAGAACATAAAGACCGTAGTATTTGAGGGTGATAAAAGAGCACTTAATGACATCGAAATTTTAGCCAGTGTTAATTATGGCGAGGATACGATGGGCAAAGGGGTTCCCTTGCCTGAAGCTTTAAACTATTTGAAATGATTACAAGTGCATTCTAACGCTAAATGGTACATGCAATCATCGTAGCCGCCGGCAGTGGTTCAAGGTTAAACCGCCACCAGCGCAAGCAGTATATGCCGATTAACAAGTGTCCCATATTAGGACACACCCTGAGGACATTTGATCGTTGCCCGGGCATCAGTTCCATCGTTTTGGTTGTGCCGGAGACAGACTTCGAACTATGCAACGAAAGCGTTATCAATCCGTTAAAATTACGAAAGCAGCCGCAGCTAATAGCCGGTGGCAGTTTTCGTCAGGAATCGGTCTATAATGGATTATCGGTCTTTAACGATACGAAGGCAATTGTGGTGATTCATGACGGTGTCAGGCCATTTATTGAGCCCGATCTGATCTCAATGGTAATTGATGGGGCCAACGAAACCGGGGCCTGCATCGCAGCAATTCCGGTGCAAGATACGGTTAAACGAGTAAACCAAAAACACTTCATCACCGCCACGGTGGATCGCAAAACATTATGGCGATCGCAAACCCCCCAAGCGTTCGATCTCAGGCTTATCCGCAAAGCGCACGAAAGGGCCCTTAAAGAAAATATCCAAGGATCAGATGATGCGTTTCTCGTAGAGCGCCTCGGGATCCCTGTTAAAATCATTCCGGGTAGCCGGCTCAACATAAAAATTACAACACCAGCAGATCTTGACTTAGCCGAGGCGATGGCGCTCACCAAAACTTACACCACCAGCAACCAAGCGTGATCAAGTTAACCTTGCCGCCACTAGTGTCTACGTGGCAGCCAGATTAAACGAAAACCTGCATCTTTAGCGCGTTCGCCTGGATGACGTTTACGACGAGAGGTGGTGCGGCATTTATCGGGTGGGCAGTAATAGCATCCGCCATATTGGTATACCCGCGCAAACCGGTCATCCACCAGAGTCGTTGAATACAGTCGGTCGATGCCAGCTGCATCTGTTGGGCAGAAATCCTGGCACCATTCCCAAATGTTACCGCTCATATCGTAAAGACCCAACCCATTGGCACGTTTGGCGCCCACTGGATGGACGCTATTGTCACTATTAAATGCGTGCCACGCTAAATCGTCCGCATCATTTCCACCGGCATAAGTTTCAGCTTTACCGCCGCTGCTGGCGGCGTATTCCCACTGGGTTTGGGTTGGCAATTGGAAAGCACATTGACCACCATTTAAGGCCGTCAGTTTTTGAATAAATATCTGAATATCGTTCCAGGAAACTTGTTCCACCGGATACTGATTGCCTTTTTTAAAATGGGATGGGTTATCAGGCATTACCGTGCGCCATTGTTGCTGCGTTACAAGATACTTTCCCATCCAAAACCCAAGCACCGAACTCGCATGCGGTGAAATCTTAGATCGACTGGAATTGCTGCTGTGGTTTGAGTCGCGAATCGCCGGAAAACTGCCCCCTGGTATTCTAATAAAAATCATGCCGGTAAAAGGTTCTTGCCACATTTCCTGTGAAGATGAAGCCGGCCTCGAAGCAGACGATTTGTAAGTACGATTCCGAGTTTCGCTTGCCCCTAAATCTGACGAAACCGGAAGGATATCATTTGCAGATGGAGATTCAATGGAATTATTGGTAGTCGGAAGGACAGTTGTCATTTCAAGCATGCGCTCTCGACTGGAATCGTACTGATCCAATTCGCTCAGTATTTGAGCGAATTCATTGATGCGTTGACGGGGCTCAAATTGCAGGCAACGCTTAATCAGGTCCTCGATACTTTTAGATGCATTACTGCCACTAAAGGTCAGGTCTTTTTCTTTCAGTGCCTGCCAACGCTGAGCATATTCAACGTCTTCAAAAGGCAGACAACCTTCCCACATGAAGTAGCTAACCAGTCCGAATGAGTAAACAATCGAAACAATTGTGGGCCGATCGCCCTTTAATATTATTTCAGGTGCCGTCCAATTGGGTGTATATTGTGCTTTTGCCCTGGAACACACGCTACTGATTCGCTTAATGCCACCTAAATCACCAATGACTAACCTGCCCGCATGATTTAGCAGCAAATTGGCGGGTTTGAGATCTGTAATCAAGAAAGCATCAATCTGACCGTGAATTAATCGATTTAAAATATGGGCCAGGTTAACCATCAATTCACGTCCCTGATCAAGGCTTAACGGAGAATTGTCCAGAACATAATCCCGCAAATTTGCCGGACATAGTTCCATGAGTATGACCAAATACGCCTTAGCTTGGTGCTCTGATACTTGTTTATCAACTAAATGGAAGTCATAAATTTCAACAACACCATCTCCCTTGATTTGGTCGTAATATTCCCGTACGGCGTGAAAATCCTGTGACAGTTTTGAATCCAGTGCCAAGGATGTTTGATACGTGCGGGAACGTTCTTGCAGAATTGGAACTACTTTGACAGCCCGTTCTTTGAAGCTATCTCTAACCCGATAGACGGATCCGAAAATACCTTCGCCGATTTTTTCGATCAAATCATAGGTAGGAAGGCACTTTTGTATAATTTCTTCCATTGCAGGTATCATTTTTTAATCGGACTGTTGCTAATCAGACATGTAAAACGCTGCCAGGATTCATCCTTTATAGTACTGAATCAGACCTGGTATAAATAACTTATTTAAATGCGTCAATCTGATCCTGCAAAATGTGTTTTGACACCCTTTTATTTTAATGGGCTCTTGATGAATATGATTCCAAGTACCTTGCCAAAACAGCACAATGAATTAACATTATGTGTCTGAATAATACGGTTGTAGCGGCTGATTACCTGATCTGGTGGTTGACACCGTTCAGGCATTTTTCTAAACTCACTTTTATCGGCAGCTACTGTAGCCATATGCCGTCGGACAAAATGAGTAAGTGACACAAATAATTACAATGAAAGGATTAACACGATGGATGGTGCCGCCAGGATGGATGCAGGTGATAATAACGCAATGAATCAGCAGTTTATGGCCCAACTAAGAGCCACTTTTGAACAACTGCCCCATGATATTACATTATATCTTTTTACGCAGAAAGGTCAGGTAGATCCCTTTACGGATACCACTCGTCAAGTCGTACGTGCTTTTCGCCAATTATCGCCACGGATTTCCTTTCGTGAATACTCCTTGGATCATGCCAAGGCAACTGAATGGAAGGTTGACCGACATTCCACGCTGCTCATTTCGCCGGAACGCTATAATATTCGATGGATTGGTGCACCCATGGGCGAAGAGGGACGCACGTTTCTTGAATTACTTATTCTGGTGGGTTTAGGTCAAAGTGGATTAAGTGATCAATCGTTGCGCGTTATCGACAGAATTGCGGACCCCACCAACATTAAAGTTTTTGTGAGCCCGACTTGTCCGTATTGCCCCCAGCAGGCCGTCAATGCTATTAAAGCTGTGGTTGAAAAACCAGAACTTATTTCATTGGAAATAATAGATATTCAGTGCAATCCGGATCTGGCGGATCAGTATCAAGCCCACAGTGTTCCCCAAACATTTGCCAATGATATCTTGGTGGGTCAGGGAGCGCAAACGGAAGAGGTTTTCCTTACATCGGTACACAAAATGGAGCCCCAGACGATTTTTATACCGGAAAGCGATGCCGAACAGGTTGATGTCGATGTACTCATTGTTGGCGGCGGCCCGGCCGGTTTGACCGCTGGCATATATACCGAGCGCAGCGGTTTAAGAACCGCAGTTGTCGAGCGTGGTGCGCTGGGAGGGCAGGTAGCGACAACCCCGGTTGTAGAAAATTATCCAGGCTTCACATCGGTGGGTGGCAAAACGCTGGTAGATATCATGGTCAATCATGCGCTACAATATGTCCAAATTTTTCAAGGCGAAGAGGTGGTCAAAGTTGAAACCGGCGAACCCATCATCGTTCAGACATCACGCCGAAAATTCACAACCCGATCACTTCTATTAGCAACCGGTGCTAGTCATCGTAAACTGGGTGTTCCCGGGGAATCACGACTTTCGGGACGCGGGGTGAGCTACTGCAGTACCTGCGACGGCCCACTTTTCAAAGGCAAAAAAGTTGTCATGATAGGAGGGGGCAACAGCGCTGTTACCGAAGCGTTGCACCTTTTTCATATCGGTGTCGATGTTACCCTCATTCATCGGCGGGATAAATTGCGTGCCCAGGACTTTTTAGCCAAGCAAATAGCCGACAACAACATCCCGGTGTTATGGAATACGGAAGTCCAAGAGATTCGCGGGCAAGAGCGGGTGAATGAACTTCTGCTTATAAACAACGGAACCGGTGAAACTTCGACAATGCCGATCGATGGCGTGTTTCTGGCAATTGGCTATGAACCGTCGGTAAAGTTGGCACGTGAAATCGGGGCAGCACTTACTGAAGATGGCTATGTAAAACATGACGGTAAGCACCGTACCAATATACCGGGCGTCTATTCGGCCGGTGATGTGGAAGGCGGATATAAACAAATTGTTACCGCCACCGGACAGGGCTCAGAAGCCGCCATGACATTGTTTGAAGATATCATCAATCCATACTGGCAGAAAAAGAGTGCTTAAGCCGCACAGCGGCGGTCAAAGGGGGG
>JASJAZ010000094.1 GCA_030066785.1 Desulfobacterales bacterium
CTACTTCTGATATGCGCTTATCCATCATTGCATCCCTTGATTATTAAAAAGGTCAGTTTGTTTGCATATACATTTCAAAGTCAAGTCCCTTGAGCATCGATGACATATGGCTTGCACACTAAAAGTATGAGAAAAAAATAAATAAATCAATAAATACAATCATAATAAGGTCTAAAATTGGTAAACTGCACCTTTTATGCAATATGGTTGGGTCGTTTGTTGTAAAGCAACTGTTTGTATGATAGTAGTTATAAATAAATCTTCATATCGTATCACAATATCAATTACCTATCTTGAGCCTGAGCTGAAATGACTGAAATTGAAGACAAAAATGACCGCTCTGACACTGATGCAAAACCTTTGGACATGTCCGATGAACATGAAAGTCTGTTTTGGGAAATGATGACGAGCCCTGGAAGCAAATTATATCAGAAATGCTATGCACGCATATCGACCTTTGATAAGAAGCTTCGTAAAATCGGGAATGTGTTTGAGCACTCAATGCGCAAAGCCTTTATTGAAGTTTTGCAAGATGAAAATATACGTTAACTATTAAGTAGATAGCTAATTATTATTAAAGCTTTATTTCAAATTAAAAGGGCAACCTAAGGTTGCCCTTTTAATTTGAAATAGTATGCGGCGACCGGTCCACCTTTTTACCCGCAATTGAGGGTCTCGTGAAAATTATTCGTAATGTCTGGGAAAAAATAGATGAAGAAATTCGTATCTCCATTGAAGTGCTCTTCTGGGCCGCTTTTTTGGTAATGGGTTTATCTTTCGGTTTTTATCTTGTTAGAGGCATCGATTTTTGGGGTGCTATTTTGGTCGAAGCCCATGGTATGCTATTGAATATATTTGTGTTTGGGATTCTTTTGATTATGTTAAATAAAAAACGAAGTAAACGGTCGAGCATCGAAAAATATAAAGATGAAATCGACGATTTTCGTGATTGGCATACTGAAGAAGCCGCTTTTCGCATCCGTGGCAACATTAGGCGGTTAAATCAACGAGGTGTGCACAAAATTGATCTGCGCCGATGTTTTTTACAAAATATGGACTTAACGGGGGTAGATCTCCGTGGCTCGAAATTCAGTGGCGCGACCCTCACCAATGCCATACTGCGTGATGCTGATTTACGCGAAACTTCATTGGATAAATGTAACCTTGAAGGGGCTGATGTGACCAATGCGGATATATCCGGGGCAAGTCTACAGTATTCGATCGGATTAACCACAGAGCAGCTAACAACTGTAAAGGCTTTAGAGGGCACAAAATTGGACGAAATACTAACTGTAGCACTCAAATCCGCTGAGTTGCATGTGCTGGAGCAAACCGAACGGGCCAATTAGAATTATTCAATAAAATTCATAAGCGCATGAAACGTCTGGTCGAATGTGCGTAGAAAATCCTTTTGTTTCGTATTCAATCTTTGTTGGATTTGCCAAGAATCACATGCAATGTCGGTATTTGTTACGCTTTGGTAATAGTAAATATTCATTAATTCCGTTTTATGGGGCCCAACTGCGCGCGCGACCCGTTTTACAAGGCCACATGGCATTTCGAAGCCTTCTTGCAAAACAAATTGGGTGAATATCATGTTTGCAGAGGGTTTCTCAAACCGCGTGTAATACTGATAAAGCTGACCTCCCAATTCGACAGTCCCCTTGTCATAAACCTGCTGAATATGCTGGAATAATTCACCCGAGTGTCCACTATAGTTTGTTTGGTGAAATGTAATGGCAACTAATTCATTTATGGCGTTGCTGTCCTTAGCTTTGGTTATGAAAACATAGGCCGTTACTTTCTTATTGCGTACGCGATCACGGGCAGCTGAAGTTTGTCGCGTAATCGTTTCATGATAGCCAAGATATTCAAATCTGGGGTTGATGACCAATAGCATTTCAGGCTTTTTGGACTCAAAGATATTGTTTTTAACCGACCGGTTGCGGATCAGCGCTTCACAGCCGGTACAAAGCAGAATGGCTATTAACAGCAGCAGTCCTTTTTTCATGGCTACCCTCCCCACAAAGCATTAGATTTTTGGACATGAGCACAACGCCGAAATATTTAAAGCAAACTCAATGAACTGTCAAAAATTAAATGTCTTTCGAAAATAAATCTTGAAGGTTTAACTGATGGACAACGATAAGCGACCAGGATTCCAATGTAAGACTTAATCCACTTAACCCTATAAAATTACTATATATTGATTCGGAATCGGTGGTTGACTTGTGGCGTGCTTGTAGGATACAGTGGGCCGAATCATACGCCATCAAGGAAGGTTGGTGATGAAAAGATTGGCAATTCTGGTCATTCTTATCCTTTTGCTTGGTTGCGCAACCACTCAAAAAATCAACGATGTAAAACTTGGGATGACCAAAAAGGAAGTCGTGGAAGTTATGGGAACTCCTGCAAGTACAAGCGCACAGGGTAATACCATGTATCTCAATTATAGCCTGTATGACCCACATACTGGCTACCGAAAACTATTTTACGTAAAACTCGTCGATGATAAAGTCGATTCTTATGGGCATCGCGAAGACTCCGCTTCTGCGAAAACATCCGGTAAAAAGCCAACCATAAATCTGAATGTTGATATGTCGGTGGGGGGCGATACGGTAAGAGATTGACCTCCGTTCTGCTTATTGCAATTATTAAAAAAGTGGAGATGAGGGGAATCGAACCCCTGACCTCGGCATTGCGAACGCCGCGCTCTCCCAACTGAGCTACATCCCCACAGGTCACTTTAAATCATTACCAAATTGTGTTATCGGGGTCAAATTAAAACCGAAACCAATGTACGCCCATATTGCCTTTCAATAGGCCGCCATTATCTACTGAAGCAGACGCATTCATTTTTTTAGCAATAGCCGACAGCTCCGATATGCTAGCGCTAAGAATAAAACACGATTAAAATTTTGCACCGGAGATTGCACGTGGAAAAATATCAGATCACACTGCAAGATGCGTTTAAACGATATACACTAGACCAAGATAAAGTGATCAGTCCGGAAAAAACCGTAAAGCACTTCAAGGAAAAGCTGCAATCGGTCAATCTTGATATCCTTGAAGACACCATTCGAATCGATAACGGGCGTTTAGATATACCAGTATATTTCAGTACATGTGGTCGCGACGCACGCAACATCATTGGAACCAAAAAACAAATGGGTAAAGGTGCCACGCCTACTCAATCGGAAGCCAGCGCCGTTATGGAGCTGGCCGAACGTTTTAGTTTTTTTAGCTATTGCAAAAATCCCGCAAACTTCATGCACAATACCTACGACGCCCTAAAAGATCAGGCAATAGCGTTTGACCAAATCGCCCAATCCGTGCACGATACATCCGAAGATCTGGATGCCGCCCGCAAAATATTTGAAAATCTGCCCTTAAAATGGGCTTGGGCTTATAACCTTAGTCGCAACGAATCGGTTCTGATTCCGTTTAACTGGTTTTTTGCCATCAATGAATTTAACGGACCATCGGCCGGCAATTGCGTGGAAGAGGCACTCAGTCAGGGAATTTGCGAAATCATTGAACGCCATGTTTGCTCAGTCATTAGCCACAACCAAATACAAACGCCGGCGATTGATCCCTCCACGGCCACCGATTCAATGGTACAGGAGATGTTGCATAAATATAATCGGGCGGGCGTAAAAATCCATGTTTCAGATTTTACATTGGAAATGGGAATCCCGTCCGTCGGTGTTATAGCATATGATCCATCTACTTTTCCGGCAAAGAGCGAAATTGTATGGACCGCTGGAACGACTCCTAGCCCCGAAAAGGCCCTAAGCCGCGCATTAACCGAAGTGGCCCAATTGGCCGGCGATTTCAACTCCGGCTCCAATTATGTTGCCAGTGGGCTACCAAAGTTTAGGGACTTGGACCAAGCATCTTATGCGCTGCAACCCACGGAAGCGGTTGATTTAGGAGCGCTGCCGGATTTATCAGACAATAATATAAAAATCGAAGTTGAGAATATGATTGATGTCCTTGCTACAAAGGGCATGGAAGTTATTGTGGTGGACACAACCCATTCACGCCTGCAGATACCGGCTTTTTATACCATCATTCCAGGTGCGCATTTCCGTGAACGCGCTTTGGAAACGAGTATCGGTATGTTCGCTGCCAAGCTTATTAAAGAGACCCAGTCGGTTGATGATGCCATTGCGCAGCTCATGGAAATGGATCGCATTCTTTCCGGAAAATACTATGTACATTTTTACTTGGGTAGTTGTTTTCTGGATAAAAACGATTCGGTAACTGCATTGAAATATTTTGAACAGGCGTTACAGCTCGATCCGAACGATCAGGATATTCCCACCATTTACTCCTATATGGGGGTATGTCTGAAAAATATGGGCCAATACCGACAAGCCTTAGATGTGCTGGCCAAGGGCGAAAACTTGGATAAAGAACGCACCGATATTTACAATCTAATGGGCTTTTGTCATTTTAAACTAAAAGAACACGAAAAAGCGATTGCCTGCTTTAAGGAAGTCTTGCAGCTAGATCCCTCCTCAGCCATCGATTATGCCAATATTGCCTCCAACTACCGAAATTTGGGAGAAAAAGAAAAGGCGATTCATTACTATCAAATGGCGCTTGCGCTGGACAGCTCAATCGATTTTGCCCGCGAAAATCTTGAAAAATTGTTGTCATAAGGGTTTAAAAAGGCGGGTGCGACTGATGATAGGGTCTGAACGAAAGGCAACGTAGCGTTTTTAAAAAGGCCGCTAAATATAAGCATTAACTTTGCGGCAACCGGTTTGCCAGTTCATCTGCCAGGCGCTGGTAATCATAAGCGCCGTAGCTGGATCGCCGGTAGTAAATGACCGGGCGCCCATTTTCCGCACTTTCAGCGATGGTCGTATTGATTCGAATGACGGTATCAAACAGTATTTTTTGATAACGTCTGTGCGCCTTAAGTTTATCCAGAATCAGCTGACTGACACGGGTGCGTTGGTCAAAGAAGGTCGCCACGATACCGGCAACTTCGATTGATGGATTAATCTCTGCTTTGATGGTGTCAATGGTATCAAACAATTCATCAAGAGCAGCAAAGGCGTAGGGATGTGTTTGACACGGGATTACGACTTCTTTGGCATAAGCAAAAACATTGACGGTCAGAAGAGACAGACTTGGCGGTGTATCCAGCAAGATATAATCAAAGGTTTGGGTTAGCTCACCCAGTTTACGTTTCAGCTTGTTCTCGCGGCCAATTTTGGAGATAAGCTCTATTTCAGCTCCAGCAAGATCTACATGTGACGGGATTAAATAGAGATTATCCCATTGGGTCGCCAAAATTGCATCTTCAACCTTAACTTTCTGGTCGCCTTTAAGCAAATCATATGTGGTTAGATACGTATTGTCAGAATCAAGACCAAGGCCCCGTGTGGCATTGAACTGTGGGTCCATATCAACCAGTAGCACACGTTTTCCCCTTTCTGAAAGTGCGGCTCCAAGGTTAATCGCTGTTACGGTTTTGCCTACCCCACCCTTTTCGTTGGCTACGGCGATAATCCTGGTATTATTATCCATGGCCATGGCTCCTATTTCAAACCGTTAGTTGTATTTTTTCTCTGGCACTATGAATACGCGTATCAATACGATAACAGGCTGCATACATTTCATTCAGGATCGAAGAAGCCTGTTTTTTATCAATTTGCTTGTTGCTGATGAGCTCCGTAATTTCTGTCAGGTTGGTGATATACACTTGGAAACGACCAATTAGCATTTCATTTAAATGATTTGATAGGGCATCCACCAGTTTAAAGAGATACTGAAATTTGATATTTTCCGTATAGTCCTTGAAATGCGAAATAATTGATTTTTCGGTTTCAATTTTGATGCGCCGCATGCTGTCTCGCAATGCTTTAATTTCGTCTTCTTTATTTTTAACGTTCTTTTTCAGTAGCCGCTTGAAGACTTTGGCTACCCTATAAAAGCCTAAACGCATAACAGCTTCGGTCTGAATTTTGGAAGAAAATAACATCGATGAATCGGCGGCTGCCAGTTTAAGGCCAATAACAGATTTCACCGATTCGATATCCGGCATTTCCATCTTTTGAGTGCTATGGGTGATACTGCTGATGCCGAATGTTTCCATAGTGCTGTTGTATTCAGAAAGCGCATCCCTAGCCATAACATCATAGGGGGCAGCTATGGACTCAAAATATTCTCCAATCTTTTTCTCCGTTTGACGCACAAATCTAAATACATCAGGGTTAATCGATTCTGCCATAAACGCATCTAGAGCCTTTTTAAATTCCTGAAACATTTGATGTAGTGCGGGTGAAAATCCACCAGTTGCTAAATTCTCTTGGCTGCCGTTCAAGTCCACATTATATTGACGAATAAAATTTAAAACACGGTTCATGCCATGCTCAGAGTTCAGATCAAAGAAACGATTAACATCCGCTCTTAATTCTTCCCGGATTTTTTGGGCAGCACCGTTTAGCGTACTTTTAATAAGCGCTTTAATTTGGTTGATACGATCTTGGTGTTCTTTAATTTTAGATATGATTTCATTGGCATCATCCGAATCGCGCTCCAGCATATCCTGGTTTACACTGATCCATTGGGCCATGCCCGATAACAGGACTGCCAAACGTTCGAGATGATTTCGCAACAACAATGAATAACGTTCCCGATTGAGCTTATTGGAGAAAAAGGCGCCAAAGCGTTCAGTTTCATTATTTGAATAATGGATGTAATCTTTATCTGATTCCCATATCGACAACCGCATTTGATCCTTTTCCGAAAGATCGGATTGCAAAGATCTAAATAAATTGTACAAGGCCGATATAGCAAAAATTTCAGGATCAGGTTTAATCACAGCAAGATCGGTTTTAATTTTATCGATTACCGATTTTAGGTCATCAATGGATTCGTGTTCACTAAAATCGCAATTAACCACAAACACGATGTTATCCATGATGCCCATTTTTTTGATCATATTTAAAAACTTGATGTCGGCTTGGCGCAATCCGGTGCGACTGCTGATGACATAGATGATGAGATGCGTCACCATAAGATAATCTTGGATCATGGTTAAGTGCAGAGGATTGGTCGAATCGCTGCCTTGGCAATCGGCAATTTCAATGTTGCCGTTCATGTTGGTCGAACTGATTTCAAGCATGAGATCCCGCAAATAAACCGCCAGGCTGTCATCGCCCACAAAAGCTTTATGTTCGCGAAAGCGCGTGCCTTCATAAATCTTGGTTTTATTGTTGGTGGCGATAAGGTCGCTAACGTGATCAAATCCATTGAGGTACGAACTCAGCAAAACACTGTTTTCGTTGCGCGAGTTGTTTGTAAAGAGTTGGTCCGCACTCAGGCTATCGATAGCAAACTCTAGTGCTGTACGGTCTTTTTGGCGGCGAAGATCAAAGCGTTCATCATCACTGCGTCGATTGAAGGTCGGCAGTAACATATATGCCTGCTCAATGTCTGCATTTACTTCATCCCACGATTTTAAATAAAGCCTGGCCCTAAGATCTTTGCCGCTGCGTATCCGTGTAACGATGGAGGTTATCACCCCGGCGCCGCGTTTAACGTAATCACCTTTGAATAGTGAATTGACGAAGGTACTCTTTCCTGATTTTATTGGGCCCACAACGGCGGCCCGTACGACTTCTTCAGAAAGCTGCTGGTAGATAGCGTTGCAGGTTTTTTCCCCTTCGGCAAATGAATGCTCGGGAATACCGGCGATGGTTTTTGCTTTGGGAAAAAGAGATGCGATGTCTTGGTTGATTTCTAATAGTTCGGTTTTAAGGGTATTGAAAACATCCATTTGGCTATCACTTATTATTTGAATCACTCATGTTTTAGTTTAAAGAAAAACAGCCGCATCACTGTACCTGATCACGGAGCTTGGAGCCATACGATTGCAAAAACGAAACATTAATCGTCAATGAAAATATATACGGAAATTGTGTCAATTGATTTGGGTACAAAATATTTGAAAAAATCGATGAAACATCCGGCATATATGCCAGCATAGGTGAGTCTGCAAAGTTGGCACGCAATTCTAATCCTCGCAGCGCTTATTACATTGCTTTGTATTGATTGTCAAAATGAAATCGGCTCCCTTGTAATAATCCAGCGTTTATGGTATTAAAATTGAAAATTTTTCAACGGCATTATGGCAGGGAAAAGGGATTGCCTCAGGTAACCTGACAGCTGACAATTTACGCGCGACTGCTGCAAAGTGCTATAAGTACATCACTCTTACGGAAGGAAACTAGGTTTATGTCTGAAAAACATCCTGAATGCCCACTTTATAACCCCTTAAATTGTAAGGAGTATTATAATCCCAAGTTGTGTGCATTCGTGCGCAAAGACAAAGAGTGTCTTAAAAAGAAAAAACCCAAGGCTAAGGCCAAAGCTAAGGCCTAGACTACCCTTCCGGTTTCCCCCTTTACGCATGCCCCGCCTGGTCCGAAATCAAAGCGGGTTCAATTCCCATTTCTCTCAGTGTAAACTCCCAACACGAATCGGCAGGTGTATTAAATACAAGCTCTTTGGATGCTGGAAATGTGAGCCAGGCATTTTGTTTGATTTCGGCCTCTAATTGTCCGGGCCCCCATCCGGCACACCCTAAAGAAATAATAAATGACTTCGGCCCCCTGCCGATCGCAATCGCTTTAATGATATCGATGGTATTGCTCATGGCGAAATTTGGTGCGAATTCAAAGCAACCCTCCCAGTCAAAGGGAGGGCCGTGAAGGATAAATATTTCATCGATATGCACCGGACCACCAATATGGATTGGTAAATTCTCAGCTTCCGATACATAATCAATTTTAAGCTCATCAAATATTTGTTTGGCTTTCAGCATATCCTGCACGCGGTTGATTACAAGACCAACAGCGCCATCCTGGCTGTGTTCGCAAATACATGTGATGGTTTGATTAAAATTAGGATCGGTCAGTCCGGGCATGGCAATCAAAAGCTGCCCTTTGAGTGATTCCGAATGGCTCTCTGACATGTAGAAACCTCCAAGCTAAAGCGTCGTGCGGAAAGATTCGGCTTGAATGCAATCAAAGTGAAACTACTGCTATCCACAATACTTGTCAAGCCGACAATGTCGGCACTTTTCTTTTGACAAGCACTTGATGCCAAGCTTATGATGCCAACCAGATACAATAAAGGATCGCACTATCCAACCGGCATACCCTGCAACCGCAGCGGAAATTTACATAGTGTCCTATTAGCTAATATGCATTTCACCCTATCGCGTATCAGATATTGGAAATGAACTCCCTACCATTAGATGTTAAGCAAATGCGCGACCATGCGCGTTCTATTTTTAACGCCGGCGTTGCTGCCGTAGCACCTGATACGGCCGTCAAAAAATGCTGTAAACGCAAGGGAAAATATTTATACATTGATGATCACAATTACGATCTTTCGCATTACCAATCGATTTACGTTATCGGAGCCGGAAAGGCCTCTGCTCCTATGGCTAAAGCGCTTGAAGAGTTAATTGGGGACAATATTTCCGATGGACTGATCAATGTAAAATATGCACATACTGAACCTTTAAATTCGGTTCAGATAGTTGAAGCCGGCCATCCAATACCGGATCAAAACGGCGAGCAAGGCGCTCGCTTGATCGTTGAAATCGCTAAACGTGCCACTGAAAATGATTTGGTTCTCTGCGTCATTTCCGGTGGCGGTTCCGCCTTGTTGCCGTTGGCTTCCGCCGGTCTGACCTTAAAGGATAAACAGGACACCACCGATATTTTACTGGCTTGCGGCGCTTCCATCCATGAAATCAATACATTGCGTAAACATATGTCGGCGGTAAAAGGCGGGCGTCTGGCAGAAGCCATTTATCCGGCCACTTGCGTATCGTTGATATTGTCGGATGTTATCGGCGATGATTTAGACACCATCGCCTCGGGGCCAACGGTTCCGGACTCAACCCTCTTTTCAAATTGTATGGACATTATCCATAAATACGACATCGGTGACCACATCCCGTTGAATGTACTTCAACATATCCAATCCGGCGCCAATGGAAATATTGAAGATACCCCTAAATCAGGCGATCCGATATTTGATAAATCAAATAACCTGATAATCGGCAGCAATATTGAAGCGATATTGGCCGCTAAGCATGCTGCTGAAGAATTGGGCTATCACTGCATTGTGCTGTCTTCACTGATTGAAGGCGAGACTCGCGATGTGGCCCAAGTGCATACTGCCATTGCCCGTGAAATTTTAAAAACCGGTCATCCAATTGATCCCCCGGCGTGTATCTTATCTGGGGGTGAAACCACCGTTACCTTGCAAGGCGGCGGCCTGGGCGGGCGCAATCAGGAATTCGCCCTGGCTGCCGCACTGGATATAATCGGTTGCAACAACATTGTGGTCTTAAGCGGCGGCACCGATGGCACTGATGGCCCTACCGATGCTGCCGGTGCTGTGGTTGATTCCCAAACCCTAAAACGCGCCATCAGTGCTAAATTGGATCCCATGGTTTTTCTCAACAATAATGATTCCTATCCTTTTTTTAAAAAATTAGGCGATTTGCTCATAACCGGCCCCACGAAAACCAATGTGATGGATTTACGGATCATTTTGGTTGTTTAATTGGAAAGATCTGTTTCCGCCACAACAAAAAAACGAATATAAAAGAAATGAACCTTCATTTTAAGCCAATTGAAACCAACGCAGCCATCGCCCGACAAACCGACTACATCCGACATTTAGCGCTGACACCGCAAATTGCCTCGGATTACAGCTTTGTTAATTTGTATGGCTGGGCATCCGAACATTTCCTGGAGTGGGCCTGGGATGACAATCTGATTTGGATCAAGCAAACCCATCCACAGGTGGTGTATTGGGCACCAGTGGGACCTTGGGATCAAATCAATTGGAAAAAAAAATTTGATTCAATCCTGAACGGCCCATCAAATTTTATTCGTATACCGGAACGTCTTGTTGAAATTTGGCAAGCTCAACTGAACGGGCAACTGCAGATCTCAGAAGCACGTGGGCATTGGGACTATTTATATAATGCTGAGAATCTGATTGCCCTCAGAGGCAATCGCTATCACAAGAAGAAAAATTTGGTGAATCAGTTCCGACGTAAATACGAATTCGAATATATGCCCCTTGAACCGGCATTGATCGGAAAAGCGCTGGCTATGCAGGATGATTGGTGCACATGGCGCGACTGTGAGTCTTCAGAAACATTAACCGCTGAAAATCGTTCCATTGAACGCGTGTTAAAAGCGTGGGATAAATTAGCCGGTGTGATCGGGGGTACTATCCTTTTCGATAACCAAATGGTTGCTTACACGGTTGCTGAAACCTTGACAGATGATATGCTTCTAATCCATTTTGAAAAAGCCAATCAGGATTTTAAAGGTGCCTATCAGGCTATTAACCAAATGTTTTTGGCACATACCGGAAAGGAATATAGCCTCATTAATCGCGAACAGGATTTAGGTGATGAGGGCTTGCGCAAAGCCAAAATGTCTTATCATCCGGTCGATTTTCTAAAAAAGTCTGCGATGGTTATCACACCACCTGTTTAATTCCCATGCGGATTTCGTTACAACTTATCGCTTCTTTCCAATAAAAAAGCAGTGCTGGCAACTGCACTGCTTTTGCGAAACCCAGATATTTTGATCTCTAATATGCTTTTCTTCTTCGGATGATGACAAGCCCAAAAACACCGGAAGCCAATAATAACACTGATTGTGGCAGTGGTGTCGGCACAGGCGGATTAGTAAATTGACCCGGAATTCGTGTCCAGGAATTGCCATCAAAAATATAACTGCCTTGCGCTACAGCGACACCATCACGTAACCGTTGATATTGCATGGTAAACGCCGTATCAAAAGTTGGGGCTGGGTCGTTTGAAAACGTAATATTCCAGTTCCCAAGCCACGTATTTCCATTGGATCGGCTTCCTTGTAGATATTTATCAGTTTGAAAATCGGTTGCCCATTGACTGGGTTGATTCCAATCTACGAAATCTACATCATAACCAGATGTCCCTGAAGGATCCACATCGGTGACCCACAGCCGCAATTCATCAAAACCTCGCCACTGAAACATCAGAAAATCATCGTTCAATAGCGCTGCAGATGCATTGGGTGTATGGATTGATATCCCAATAAGCAATGTAAGCAAGATTAACAGGAATCTATTACATTTATTTGTTAATGTATACTGTCTTTGTTTTTTCATCATTACAACCTTTGTATGATTGTTGACCGCCATTTCGGATGCAGTCGATAGGTTCATTTTAAATTAGTCAATGCTAACATAAGCAAAAAAAATGCCTATTTTCCTTTTCGCACTTTTGAAAATAGGCATTTTGTCATTATATGGCTGAAAGGTCTTAAATTGCTGTGAAATTCTCTCCCAGGTTCTATTATTAAATTTGTTAAATTTAATGTATCGGCATAAAATGATATGAATTAAAGTTAAAATGTCGCAAAATTGTCAATATTTATGACGTTTTTCGTCAGCTATTAAATCTTTTAAAGTCTATATTAATATTTAATATAACCCGTCTACTAAAAGTAACATGCCATTAATTTGATCTGTGCCGGTTCATCACAAAACCTAAAAATTTATCCTGCGGGATTAAACTCAAAGCATGTTTTATGTCATTCATGGAAGTTTTACCGGTTTCCACTACCATGAGGATACAGTCTACCAACGGGGCAAAGGCTAAGGCATCGGCACCCCCCAAAATCGGCGGCACATCAAATAATACATATCGGTCCTCATACCGGTTTTTCATTTCAAGCACCAGGTCCTTCATGCGCGGTGATCCCAGCAATTCAGTACTATCCTGAAACTTGCGTCCGCCGGATATCAATGTCATCTTTTCAATACCCGGCCAGATAATTAAGTCTGATAGCGGTTGATCATCTACCAGGTAATCGATAAGGCCCATATCACTTGAAAATCCCAAATATTGGTGTATCATTTGCTGCTTCAAATCGCTGTCCACCAACAACACCGTCTGATTGAATTCGCGTGCAAAGGTAAATGATAGATTAATCGCTGTTAGTGTTTTTCCTTCACCCTGTCTCGCACTGGTGATCATAACGGTATTCCAGCCTTTTTCACGGGTGCGATGAAGAATTTGGGTACGCAGCACTTTATAGGACTCAATTTCGGCCGATTCAGGATTAATACCAATACAGCGGTTTTCAATAACTTGACTTGAATTTAAGCTAATCGCACGCGATTTGGAATAAGATGGTGATGTCCATTTGGGGTCACCTTGGGTGAAAATCCGCTGGATCGGTTTGTTGCCATTAATGTTGCTTTTTTCTTCTTCAACCGTTTGGCGTAGCTTCATGTGAACCTCATTATTCTCAAATGAATATTAGCTATAGGTAATAAACTTTCTTTACAGTTAAGAATACCTTTTGGAATTACAAACCCATTCGGCGCAGTAAGACAGCCCAGAAAACATCCAAATTCATAATAAAAAAATGAAAAATGGTGATGGTAACAACAACTGCGCATGCAGCGCCAACGATAAAAATACTTCGACGAGTGTTTTGATTTCTGATGTCTTTTGAAGTTAAAATTTCAGGTATTCCGGCCAACACTGGAAATCCAGTAGCGATTGATAGGTTATCAGGATTATGTACTGAGTTGTCGGAGAACTCTCGTAACGACGCAATGCCGAGTCCGAAACCTGCCGCCAATACAAAACCTATTATGAGGATCGCTTTGCGATTGGGTTTGAAGGGCTTTTCCGGTTCACGCGGTGGATCGATTAGCGTAAACCGTTCTCCTTTTTTATCTTTCTCCAATCCTTGCGCTACTCTAGCTTCCATCAATTTGCGCATTAAATCTTCAAATTTCATTTGTAAATTATCGCGCTCTAAAAGCATTGCTTTGTAAGTTTCTTCAACCTTAGGCGTTATTTCAATGCGCCGGTGATATTCACCAATTTTTTCTTGATATTCATTGAGTTGTCGCTTTATTCCATTTATCTCCGCCCGAGTGCTCGCGAGTTGCGAGGCTAGCGTTACATAGGCAGGGTTATCAGCGCTATCGCTTCTAACTCTTTTTTCTCCGCTAGAATTACTAAGTCTTCTTTCTAATTCTTTTATCTCAGCCACAGTTTTTACGACATCTGGGTATTCGTCTGAATAGCGCGTTTTTAGAGACACAAGTTGAAATCGCAGTTCCTCTAAAAGCTTTCTATCTCGAATGGTGTCCTCATCCGGCGGAATACTGGCTAGTTGTGTTTGTAAGTAACCTTCCCGCTCCTTGAGACTTCGGAATTGCTCATTGAGACGCTCCATGTTTTGTTCCAGATTATTGAGGCTTTGCATATTAACCTGCAGCATTTCAGGAAGTTCATTAATGTTTTCTTCTTTAAATTTCGCAATCTGGTTTTCAATAGCCGTTAGATCTATTTTGACTTTTTCAAGTTCAGACTCCAGAAACGATGATGTTTCCGCAGCTTGTTTTTCACGAACTTTTAAATTTTCTTCCAAAAAAAGCGACACAAGTGTATTGGCAACATTGCTGACAATATGGGGAAGTTCGTTGGCCTCAAATGAAAGGTTAAATGTAATGGTAGCGGTCATGGAACGACCTGTACTGCGATCAAGAATCTCGGCAGTATTGAGCGTAAATTTGATACCCTCGCGCATCATTTGAACAATTTCGTCAC
>JASJAZ010000091.1 GCA_030066785.1 Desulfobacterales bacterium
CGTGGTCAGGTGGTGGCGGTGCCGGGCACGATTACGCCGCACACCAAGTTTAAGGCGGAAGTATATGTATTGAGCAAAGAGGAGGGTGGTCGGCATACGCCGTTTTTCAGCGGTTACCGTCCGCAGTTTTATTTTCGCACCACGGATGTAACGGGTGTATTGACGTTGCCCGAGGGTGTTGAGATGGTGATGCCTGGTGACAATGTGACGATCAGTGCGGAGTTGATCACACCGATAGCGATGGAAAAAGAGGTGCGTTTTGCGGTGCGTGAAGGCGGCCGTACCGTCGGTGCCGGGGTGGTTAGTGAAATTATTGAATAGGTTTGAAGGAGTCCGGTTGTGAGAATTATCGTCACCCTGGCATGTTCGGAATGCAAACGCCGTAATTATACGACGACCAAAAATAAGCGCACAACGCCAGATAAACTGGAGTTTAGCAAATATTGTCGGCATTGCCGCAAGCACACGCCGCATCGCGAAACAAAGTAAGGGCATTTGCAACTTTTCCCCTTTGTTTCCCGAAAGACACGATCGAACGAACAAGATACGTGCAGGCCAGTAGCTCTAACGGTAGAGCGTCGGACTCCAAATCCGGGTGTTGGGGGTTCGAATCCCTCCTGGCCTGCCATTTTATTCTTCAAACGGGTTTGAATGGGCTAAGCGGATTCGCTGATTTTATGAAATAACGCCGCACAGGTAAATTATTGCGCAGGAGCACAATGGGACGTTTACAAAAAAAGAGACCCGCAGGTAAAAAGAAAAAGAAAGCGCAACGCCAGAAGAAGGCCGGCGCTGATCAGTCTCAAATCGCGATTGCCGCCAAATCGTCGGCACAACCTGCGGTCGTAAAAAAAGAGGAAAAGAAAAAAAAGGTAGTCGCCAAAAAAGTCCCGGCGCCGGCCAAAACCGCTGCTGGTGCCCAGGATAAGAACATTTTTAAAAAGAGTATTCAATTTTTACGTGAAGTTAAAGTTGAACTTAAAAAAGTCACGTGGCCGTCTCGCAAACAGGCTATCGGGTCCACTGTGGTTGTAATCGTTTTGGTGATGCTGATTTCACTTTTTTTAGGAGTAGTCGATATCGGGCTCTCCAGTTTAATACGAGTTGTTTTGCAATGATTGGGGGATCCTGCTAGTGGCGCTTAAATGGTATATTGTCCATGTCTATTCTGGATTTGAGAATAAGGTTAAGATTGCGTTAGAGGAACGCATTGCCGCTTCAGCCAGTGCCGATAAGTTTGGTGAAGTCGTTGTGCCAACCGAGCAAATTGTGGAGCTTGTCAAAGGTAAACGCCGAACCTCTTCCCGTAAATTTTATCCGGGTTATTTGTTGGTTCAAATGGAGCTTAATGATGAAACCTGGCACATCGTCAATAATACCGCCAAGGTTACGGGATTTTTAGGGGGGCGCAATAAACCGGCGCCGATCTCTGACGAGGAAGCCGCCCAAATATTAAACCGCATGGAGGCCGGCAAGCTGAAGCCGAAACCCAAATTTTTCTTTGAGCCTGGCGATGAGGTTCGCGTCATCGATGGCCCATTTACAAATTTTAACGGAACGGTCGAGGAAGTTAATCCCGAAAAGGGCAAGATTAAAGTGCTGGTAAGCATTTTTGGAAGAGCTACGCCGGTCGAACTGGATTTTGTCCAAGTAAGTAAATTATAGCTTTAGGAGAAGAACCGACAAATGGCGAAAAAGGTTATTGCGCAAATAAAACTTCAGGTTGAAGCGGGCAAAGCCAATCCATCTCCGCCGATTGGACCCGCTTTAGGACAGCATGGTGTTAATATCATGGATTTCTGCAAGGCTTTTAATGCCAGAACATCCAATGATGAGGGCATGATCATACCGGTCGTTATTACTGTTTATCAGGATAGGACGTTCACGTTCATCACCAAAACACCTCCGGCCTCAGTGCTTTTAAAAAAGGCTGCTAAGATAGCCAAAGGCGCAGGCGATCCCAAGCGTGAGAGGGTTGGCCAAGTCACTCGTGAACAGGTGGAAGAAATCGCCAAAATTAAGATGGTGGATTTAAATGCCAACGATTTGGATGCCGCTTGTCGAATTGTGGCTGGCACCGCTCGCAGTATGGGAATTGAAGTCGCATAAATAGAAAAGGAGTCAATGTAGAACAATGCCGAAACGGGGTAAGAAATACCAAACATCCAAAGAAAAGATTGATGCTCAATGGGTCCAAGACATTCCCACCGGTGTCCAAAAGGCGCTTGATTGCGCCTATGCTAATTTCGATGAAACCGTTGATGTGGCCGTGCGTCTAGGGGTTGATCCGCGTCATGCTGATCAAATGGTTCGTGGCACCGTCGTTTTGCCAAACGGTTTGGGCAAAGAAGTGAAAGTATTGGTGTTTGCCAAAGGTGAAAAAGAAAAGGAGGCTATTGACGCCAAAGCCGATTATGTCGGCAACGACGATTTGATCGAGAAAATTAAATCCGGCTGGTTCGGATTCGATAAAGCCGTAGCGACGCCAGACATGATGGGAACGGTTGGGAAAATTGGAAAACTGTTAGGCCCCCGCGGCCTTATGCCGAATGCCAAGACTGGTACCGTCACATTCGAAATCGCCAAAGCAATTAATGAATTGAAAGCCGGCAAAATTGATTTTCGCGTGGAAAAGGCTGGAATTGTACACGCGCCGATGGGCAAAGTTTCATTTGGTGTAGAGAAAATTGTCCAGAATGTTTCTGCTTTCTTAGATACCATCATGCGGCTCAAGCCGCCTTCCAGTAAGGGTACTTACCTGAAAAGTGTTGCCGTTAGTACGACCATGGGACCGGGCATCAAAATTGATACCACATCGATCAAGGACTTAATCAAATAGCCTGAATTATTCTGTTGCCACACTGTTTGAGCTGCGATTTTTTACCGCAGATCAGAACGTTGGGCTGCAAATTATACGGTCTAAATCCCTGTGAAGGTAAATATCTTTGTTAACGTTCTCGCATGAAAGCATATTAGACGAAATTAACAAGTAATCATAAGCATTGGATTGGCTATCACGGTCAAACGTTGCGAACCGTTTTACCGTAAATGTTAATAAATTCATCTTGTCAAAGACCGTAGGTGCACGTCAAGCGTGTTTAAACAGCAGTGCTGGCCTACCGAGACAAAGACATGAAGGTTGTTGTTGTCACCTCCGGTTTTTACAGATAGAAAGGAGGTTTTGATCAGTATGCGTTTAGAAGATAAGAAAAAAGTCGTGTCTGACCTTCAAGACTGTTTTGAAAAGTCAAAGGTTCTCATCGCCACCGATTATAAAGGATTGGACGTTGCGAAGATAACCGATCTGCGACGCAAGCTTAGTGAGGCGCAAGTCGAATTTAAAGTGGTTAAAAATACGCTTCTTCTCAGGGCTTCAGAGAAGACCGACATTAGCCTTATCAAAGATTTTTTTAAAGGTCCCACCGCGATTGCGCTAAGCTATGATGACCCGGTGGCGCCGGCCAAAATTCTAACAGAGTTTGCCAAAAAAAATGATAAATTAGAAATTAAAGCCGGTGTCCTAGATGGCGAGATGCTCGACCTGCCGGCCATCAAATCACTGGCGGCTTTGCCGACCCGCGAAGTTTTATTGGCGCAATTACTGTCAGCCATGAACGCTGTACCGACATCTTTAGCAAGTGCCTTGAGCGATGTCGGTCGCCGTTTTGTGAACGTTTTGCTGGCCGTCAAAGACCAAAAAGAGGCCGCTTAATAATAAAAAACATTCTTATTTTGAATGATAGCAAAGTAAATTTTGGAGGATTGATAAAATGGCAGATGTAACCAAGGAACAAGTAATCGATTTCATTGCAAACATGTCCGTTTTGGAATTGTCTGAACTTGTCAAGGAGTTGGAAGATAAATTCGGTGTGTCCGCGGCCGCGCCCATGGCGATGATGCCGGCAGGTGCGGTAGCCGGTGCCGAAGGCGGCGCTGCCGCTGAAGAAAAAACGGAGTTTGATGTCGTATTAACCGCCGCCGGCGATAAGAAAATTCAAGTCATCAAAGAGGTACGTGCCATTACCGGACTGGGGCTGAAAGAAGCCAAGGCTTTAGTGGATGAAGCACCGAAACCAGTCAAGGAAGGCATTGCAAAAGAAGAAGCCGAAAAGGTTAAAGAACAGCTTGAAACGGCAGGCGCCCAAGTCGAGCTGAAGTAATACTTTCATCGTAGCGCAATGAACGCATTTCTTGCATTGAAAGATCATTGACAAAGTTGAGCGGGGATCGGGCCGTTTAAAATGACGATCCCCGTCTTTCCAATTTTACGCTTAATTATACAGGAGATGCCATGTCGAACAGACCTTTGGCAAGCAAGCGCATCAGAAAAAGTTTTGGCAAAATTAAAAAAATTGTCGAGATTCCTGATTTAATCGGGATGCAGCGTGAATCTTACGCGCGCTTTTTACAAACAGGTATCCCGCCCGAAAAAAGAGAAGATATAGGCCTTCAGGCTGTTTATAAATCTGTATTTCCCATCAAGGATTTTACCGGAAGTGCATCTTTGGAATTTGTTTCCTATCGGTTCGGTGAAATCAAACACAGCATTGAAGAATGCATCCACCGGGGCATGACCTATGAATTGCCGATTCGAATAACTGTTCGTTTGGTCGTCTATGATGTCGATAAAGACACCGGTGTTTCCAATATCCGTGACATCAAAGAACAGGAGATTTACTTCGGTACGATACCGCTGATGACCAACAAGGGAACTTTTATTATCAATGGTACCGAGCGAGTGGTTGTCAGCCAGCTGCACCGCTCTTCAGGTGTTTTCTTTGACCATGATAAGGGCAAAACCCATTCCAGTGGTAAAATTATTTACACCTCCCGAATTATCCCGGTAAGAGGCTCCTGGATTGATATGGAGATCGATCCCAAGGATATCGTGCACATTCGAATTGATCGCCGGCGTAAATTTCCCGTGACGCTACTGCTAAAAGCCTTTGGATATAGTACGCAAGATTTACTGGCCTACTTTTACACCAAAGAAAAGATTTACCTTAAAGGCAAACGCATATTCCGTCAGTTTAATGCCGATAATCTAAAAGGTCAGCGGGCCACCCGCGATGTCAAAGACCCCCAAACGGGTGAGGTGGTTGTCAAAAAGGGACGGATGTTCACCAAAAGGGCGCTTAATCAGCTTACCGCCAGTAAAACCGAGATGATTCCCATTTCCGAAGAAGACCTTTTGGACAAAAGATTGGCGCAACCGTTGGTGGAGGCCACAAGCAATGAGATTATCGGCAAACCCAATGACGTTATCGAAGAGGATTTGCTGAGTCGCCTCAGAGAAGCCGGGGTCAAAGAATTTGATATTCTTTTCATCGACGGTGTCAGTGTCAGTGATTCGGTTTGCAAGACCTTAATGCTGGATAAGGTCGAAACCAAAGAGGATGCATTAATTGAGATTTACCGCCGTCTGCGGCCCGGCAATCCGGCAACGCCTGAGGTCGCCCAAGAGTTTTTGGACCATCTTTTTTTCAAGTCGGCCTATTACGATCTCTCCGGTGTGGGTCGGCTTAAAATCAACTTGCGATTGGGTATTGATACACCTGTTAACGTGCACACACTGCGCAAAGAAGACATTTTGCTTACCGCCAAAACACTTGTGGCGCTCAAAGATACACAGGGTGTTGTGGATGATATTGATCACCTTGGCAACCGACGGGTGCGGGCCGTGGGGGAGCTCTTAGAAAACCATTACCGCATCGGCTTGGTCAGGATGGAGCGGGCCATCAAGGAACGCATGAGCCTGCAGGAAGTCGATGCATTAATGCCGCATGACCTGATTAATCCCAAGCCGGTATCAGCGGTGGTGAAAGAGTTTTTCGGCACCAGCCAGTTGAGCCAGTTCATGGATCAAACCAACCCGCTTTCGGAAACCACCCATAAGCGTAGATTAAGTGCGCTGGGACCGGGTGGCCTTACCCGTGAAAGAGCCGGCTTTGAAGTGCGCGACGTCCATCCTTCGCATTACGGCCGTATTTGTCCCATCGAGACGCCCGAAGGGCCTAACATTGGTCTAATTGTGTCGCTCAGCACCTATGCCCGTGTGAATGACTATGGTTTCATTGAAACCCCTTACCGGTTAGTGGATAAAGCCAAGGTATCTAAAGACGTAAAATTCCTGAGCGCTTTTGAAGAAAAAGAATTTCCGATTGCCCAGGCAAACGCACCGATGGATGATAAAAACAAATATGTTAATCCGTTGGTTACCTCACGGGTGGCCGGTGAGTTCATGATGATCGAACGTGAAAATATCGAATTAATGGACGTCTCGCCGAACCAGCTGGTCAGCGTTTCGGCCTCCCTTATTCCGTTTCTTGAAAACGATGATGCCAACCGTGCCCTGATGGGCTCCAACATGCAACGCCAGGCGGTGCCTTTAATCAAAAACGAGGCACCGCTCGTTGGTACGGGGATGGAAGGCGTGGTGGCCAAAGATTCGGGGGTTACCATTGTCGCCGATCGGGATGCCACCGTCGTTGATGTGGATGCGTCGCGGATTGTTCTTAAGCACGATCAAACAGATGAAGTGGCGGAGAAACCAGTCACGATTTACAATCTTTCAAAATTTACGCGCTCAAATCAGAATACCTGTTTCAATCACCGCCCGATCGTGCGCAAGGGCCAGGCGGTCAAAGCCGGCCAGATTATTGCCGATGGACCGGCCACGGATCAAGGTGAACTGGCTTTAGGCAAAAATGTAACGGTCGCCTTCATGCCTTGGGGCGGTTATAATTTCGAGGACTCCATATTAGTCAGTGAACGATTGGTGCGTGACGGTGTTTATACTTCGGTACATATCGAAGAGTTTGAAGTTGTTGCCCGGGATACCAAACTGGGCAAAGAGGAAATTACCCGCGATATTCCCAATGTCGGTGAGGAAGCGCTCAGCAATTTAGATGAAAGCGGTATCATCCGGCTCGGTGCCGAAGTTGGTCCCGGCGATGTGCTGGTCGGGAAAATTACCCCCAAAGGTGAAACGCAATTATCGCCCGAAGAAAAACTGTTGCGCGCGATTTTCGGTGAAAAGGCCGGTGATGTCAAAGATACATCGCTGCGGGTGCCGCCGGGGGTCGAGGGTATCGTTATTGACGCTAAGGTTTTTTCGCGGCGGGGAATTGAAAAAGATGATCGCGCGCGATCCATCGAGGATGACGAGATCACCGCCCTTGAAAAAGACCGTGATGATGAACTGAAAGTCATTGAAGAAGCCGTGCGGGGACAATTTGAGCAATTGTTGGTCGGACACGTAAGTACGACCGCAATTAAAAAAGGTAAAAATACCTTGTTGGCCAAAGGTACTAAGATTGACAAAAAAACGTTGGACAATATCCCCATTGCGCAGCTAGAGGGCGTGGTTTTAAAGGATGCCAACGCCACCCAGAAAGTTCACGATCAATTGGAGTTGTACCGTGATCAATGCGAACTGTGTCGGATGGCATTCGATCAACAGGTGTCGCGCTACGAGAAGGGCGATGAGCTGCCGCCCGGTGTCATCAAAATGGTGAAAGTTTATGTGGCCATGAAGCGCAAGCTTTCAGTTGGCGACAAAATGGCCGGGCGTCATGGCAATAAAGGTGTGGTTTCGCGAATTATGGCGATGGAGGACATGCCCTATTTTAAAGATGGTAAGCCTGTGGATATGGTGCTCAATCCATTAGGGGTGCCGTCGCGTATGAACGTTGGTCAAATCCTGGAAATCCATCTCGGCCGCGCCGCCAAGGGGCTCGGGGATCAACTTATGCAACTGCTTGAAAACAACAAACTCAAAGAGTTGCGTGCCAAAATGAAACGCATCTTTTCACTTGCCGCCGATAAAAAAGCGATTACGGCCATGGATGACGATCAGCTGATCGATTTCACCCATGAATATCGCGATGGGGTCCATATGGCCACGCCCGTGTTTGACGGTGCCAAAGAAGAAGAAATTAAAACACTATTCAAGGAGGCCGATGTTGAAACTTCCGGCCAGGCAACCCTGTATGATGGAAGAACTGGTGAGCCTTTTAAAGAAAAAATAACCGTAGGGGCCATGTACATGCTCAAGTTGCATCATTTGGTGGATGACAAAATCCATGCGCGTTCGATTGGGCCTTACTCATTGGTTACGCAACAGCCCTTGGGCGGTAAAGCCCAGTTTGGTGGCCAACGGTTGGGTGAAATGGAAGTTTGGGCCATGGAAGCCTATGGTGCCGCGCACGCGCTGCAGGAATTTTTGACAGTTAAATCCGATGATATGGCGGGTCGAACCCGGATGTATGAGAAAATTGTGAAGGGCCAGAACGTATTAGAGCCTGGACTACCGGAATCTTTTCGGGTTTTGACCAAAGAGCTTCAAGCCCTGGGTTTGGACATTAATCTCATCGAAGATAAACAATAAGGAGACAATCTTGGAAACTCTATACGATTTTTTTGCTAAACCGACCGATCCGAGGAAATACACCGGTGTACGTTTGGCCCTGGCATCTTCGGAACAAATTCGGCAATGGTCGCATGGAGAGATCAAAAAACCGGAAACCATTAACTACCGAACTTTCAAGCCGGAGCGGGATGGGCTTTTTTGCGCCAAAATTTTTGGTCCGACCAAAGATTATGAATGTAATTGCGGCAAATATAAGCGCATGAAGCATCGCGGCGTGATTTGCGAGAAATGTGGGGTTGAGGTGATACAGTCCAAGGTGCGCCGGGAACGTATGGGCCATATTGAACTGGCGACCCCGGTGTCACATATATGGTTTTTGAAGAGCCTGCCCAGCAAAATCGGCAACTTGCTGGATCTAACCCTCAAAAATATGGAAAAGGTTCTGTATTTTGACAGCTATATCGTGATCGACCCCAAAAACACCTCCTTGAGCGTGGGGCAACTGCTTTCAGAGGAAAAGTATCGCGAAGCGCTTGAACTTTACGGCAACAAATTCGAAGCCGGCATCGGGGCGGAGGCGGTTCAAAAGCTGTTGGCAAGTATGGATTTGGACGAAATCTACAGCGAGCTGAAAGAAGATTTGCGTGCCACCGGATCGGTTGCCAAGCGCCAGAAACTATCCAAGCGCTTAAAAATCATCGATGCGTTTCGAAAATCGGGCGTTAATCCGCAATGGATGATTATGGAAGCCATTCCGGTGCTGCCGCCGGATCTAAGACCGCTGGTGCCCTTGGAGGGTGGCCGCTTTGCCACTTCCGATTTAAATGATCTTTACCGACGCGTCATCAACCGCAACAACCGTCTCAAGCGACTGATTGATCTCAAGGCACCCGATATCATTGTGCGCAATGAAAAGCGGATGCTGCAAGAATCGGTGGATGTGCTTTTTGACAATGGGCGCCATGGCCGGGTTATCACCGGCACCAATAAACGACCTTTGAAATCGTTAAGCGACACGCTTAAAGGCAAACAGGGACGCTTTCGGCAAAACCTATTAGGCAAGCGGGTGGACTATTCCGGCCGAACCGTTATTACCGTGGGCCCTGATCTTAGACTGCATCAATGCGGACTGCCCAAGAAGATGGCTCTCGAACTCTTCAAACCATTTGTTTATTACCGCTTGGAACAAAAAGGTTTGGTATCCACCGTGAAAAGTGCCAAGAAAATGGTGGAAAAAGAGATACCGGAAGTCTGGGATACTTTAGATGAAGTTGTTAAAGAATATCCGGTACTGCTGAACCGTGCCCCCACATTGCACCGGCTGGGAATTCAAGCCTTTGAACCCATTTTAATCGAAGGCAAGGCCATTCATCTGCATCCCCTGGTGTGTACGGCCTTCAACGCTGACTTTGACGGCGACCAAATGGCCGTGCACGTGCCCCTGTCGGTGGAATCTCAGATCGAAGCCCGGGCTTTAATGCTTTCCAGCAACAACATATTATCCCCGGCTAATGGCAGCCCGATTATTGTGCCGACCCAGGATATCGTCTTGGGAATCTATTATATGACCCGGCTGGTTGAGGGATGTAAAGGTGAAGGCCATATGTTTGCCAATCCCGATGAGGTCCGGGTGGCCTATGATTCTGAAATCGTTGACCTGCACGCGCGCATTACGGTTCGTGTGGATGGTGAACGCGTGGAGACCACCGTGGGCCGGGTGTTGCTGTGGGAAATTATTCCCAAACAGACCATCATGAAATTACGCCATATCATGACGACGGACATTGAAAAGGCGCAGGAGGTTGTCCAGAAATGCAAAGGTGGCACTGCCTTTGCGGATCTCGTGGAGGCCTATTCGCAGAGTTTAGATAAGGCCAATGATGGCGTCTTGGGGCTCGTGCGCCGAGATGAATTTATCCGTATTTTCAATGTTGAACAGGCGGATGTTGATAAGCTGTTTGATCAAACAACCGGTGGCATCAGTGATATTATTGCTGTTGAAGACGACTACCATCTATTTGAAATTATTGATACCCGTCCCGAGGTACCGTTTAGCATTATCAATCAAGTGCAAACCAAAAAAAGCGTTAGTGAAATCGTGGACTATGCCTACCGCAATCTGGGTCCCAAAGCGACCGTTATTCTTTCGGACCGTCTTAAAGATATTGGCTATCAATTTTCAACCGTCGGTGGAATTTCGATTTCCATTGACGACATGATCATCCCATCGGCCAAATGGGATATTTTGAATAATGCCGAAAAGCAAGTTACTGAAATCGGCCGCCAGTATACCGAGGGTCTGATTACCCAGGGTGAAAAATACAATAAAGTTGTCGACATCTGGGCCAAAGCAACGGACGACGTGGCCAATGAGATGATGGAAGCCATGAAAACGGTACCCCAAACCGATGGTAAGGGCCAATCCGCCAAAGAAGTTGGTGGCAAACCGAGCTTTTCCGAAAGCCTGAATCCCATTTATATGATGGCTGATTCCGGTGCGCGGGGCAGCAAAGACCAGATGCGCCAGCTGGCAGGGATGCGTGGATTGATGGCCAAGCCGTCGGGAGAAATTATTGAAACACCGATTACAGCTAACTTCCGGGAAGGGCTCTCCGTGCTGCAGTACTTCATTTCAACCCACGGCGCCCGCAAAGGATTAGCGGATACAGCGCTTAAAACCGCCAACTCTGGTTATTTGACCCGCCGCCTGGCCGATGTGGCCCAGGATTGTATGGTTACCGAGGATGATTGCGGCACTTTAATGGGGATTGAGGTTGAGCCGCTGATGGAGGGCGGTGAAATCATCCAACGCCTGGGCGAGAGGCTGTTAGGGCGATATGCCATCGAAGATATCATCGATCCGTTTACCGAAAATGTGATTGTTAAAGCCGGTGAGGAAATTGACGAGGATGCGGTTGAAAAGATAGAAGATTCCGGTCTGACGAAGGTCAAGATCAGATCGGTGCTAACCTGCAATACCCGCTGGGGCATTTGCGCCCGGTGCTATGGGCGGGACTTGGCCCATGGTAAGCTGATTGAGGTCGGGCAGGCGGTTGGTATTTTAGCGGCCCAATCCATTGGAGAGCCGGGCACCCAGTTGACCATGCGTACATTTCATATTGGTGGTACGGCCAGTCGCCGGGTGGAACAAGCCGATATCCGGGCACGTCTGCAAGGCCGCATCAAATATATTGATTTGAACGTGGTGACTAACACCTCTAAAGAAATGGTGGTGATGAACCGCCGTGGGGGCGAATTCGCGATTGTGGATGATAATGGGCGGGAGCGAGAGCGCTTTCCCATCATTTATGGCGCCCACTTGTTGGTTAAAGATGGCGCCAAGGTTAAAACCGGTGATTTGCTGGCGACCTGGGATCCTTTCACCACACCGATTATTTCTGAAGTCGACGGGACCACCAAGTTCGGTGATATCGTGCTGGGTAAAACCATGCAGGAAAAAGTCGATCCGGTAACCGGAATTTCCAGTCGTACCATTATCGAGTCCAAACAAGCGGAAGTTCGACCGCGGATTTCAATCAAAGATGCGGATGGAAAAACCACCAAACTGCCCAACACTTCCGCCATGGCACGCTATATTTTGCCATTGGAGGCTATCATCATGGTTGAGGAGGGCGATTCGGTCAAAGCCGGAGATGTTGTGGCCAAACTACCCCGCGCCACGACCAAGACCAAAGACATTACCGGTGGTTTGCCGCGCGTGGCCGAGCTGTTTGAAGTGCGCAAGCCTAAGGAGACAACCGTCTTGAGCGAAATTGACGGATACGTTTCAATATCCAAAGGAACCAAGAAAGGTAAACAAAAAGTCACGGTCGCGCCGGGAGATGTTGGGGACAAGAAGGAATATCTTATTCCACGCGGCAAGCACATTAACGTCTATGAGGGTGATTATATCAGAGCCGGTGAAGCTTTGACGGGTGGTGCCGCCGTTCCACAGGACATATTGAATATCAAAGGTGAAGTTGCCCTGGCCCGCTATCTAGTGGATGAGGTTCAGGAGGTTTATCGATTACAGGGTGTGCGCATTAACGATAAGCACATCGAGGTCATTGTGCGTCAAATGATGCGACGCGTCAAGGTCGTGGATGTGGGCGACTCGGATCTGATCTTGGAAGAGCAGATTAATAAGAATCGGTTTAATGAAATTAACCAGGCGCTCATCGAAGGGGGTGGACAGCCGGCAGTGGCGGAGCCGTTAATATTGGGCATCACCAAAGCCTCTTTGAGCACGGAAAGTTTTATTTCCGCGGCTTCTTTCCAGGAGACCACCAAGGTGCTTACCGATGCGAGTATCAACGGGGCCGTTGACCGGCTGCGTGGTCTCAAAGAAAATGTCATAATGGGTCGCATCATACCGGCCGGCACCGGCCTGACGAAATATAAGGAAATCGAAGTCAAATCCAGCTAACCAACCCTTTGGAATTAGACGATGGTGGCTGGCGATTGCTGCCCAAAAAAAGCTGAAACTTCTCATAAAATACTTGACTTTGATCAAACAAGTTTATAAATAGCATGGGTTTTTCAACACTATCTATCTTTTATCATGTTTTATTCACTTGAAGAGGGTTAAATGCCAACGATAAATCAACTGGTTCGCAAAGGTCGCAAGCGTATTAAACAGAAAACCAATACACCGGCTTTAAAAAGCGCGCCTCAAAAAAGGGGGGTTTGTACGCGGGTATATACATCCACACCCAAGAAGCCGAATTCAGCGTTGCGTAAAGTTGCACGTGTGAGATTGACAACGGGTGTCGAGGTTACCGCCTATATTCCAGGTATTGGTCATAATCTTCAGGAGCATTCGGTGGTCTTGGTCCGCGGGGGTCGTGTCAAGGATTTACCAGGGGTGCGTTACCATATTGTGCGCGGCACGCTGGACACCCTTGGTGTCGACGATCGCAAGCAGGGGCGTTCCAAGTATGGGGCCAAAAAACCAAAATAAAATGGTCAATTAATTGATTTTACACGGTGTAGAAAATGCCAAGAAGAAGAGAAATACAACAACGCGACATCATTCCGGATCCAAAATACAAGAATCGGCTGGTCTCAAAATTTATCAATAACATCATGTGCGACGGCAAAAAGTCTGTTGCCGAATCGATCCTATACGGTGCGCTGAATATCATCGAAGACAAAACCAAAGAACCGCCGCTCAAGATTTTTGAGCAGGCGATCGAAAATGTAAAGCCGATGATTGAGGTGAAATCGCGTCGAGTTGGCGGATCCACCTATCAGGTTCCAACGGAGATTCGACCAAGCCGGCGCACCGCTTTGGGGATCCGCTGGATTATCGATTATTCCCGTAATCGTTCTGAGAAGGGAATGAAGAATAAGTTAGCCGCCGAGCTATTGGATGCCGCCAACCAGCGCGGCGCATCAATCAAGAAAAGGGAAGACACGCACAAAATGGCGGAAGCCAATAAAGCCTTTGCACATTATCGTTGGTAAAGAGTACTATATAAAATTTTCGGACATACTTACGGGGCATAGACGAGGATCTTGATAGGCTATGCCCCCTGTGCTTCTAAAATAGGAGGGTGTCAAGATGGCGAAGCAGAAGTTTGAGCGTACGAAGCCGCATGTGAATGTGGGCACGATTGGCCATATTGATCATGGCAAGACAACGTTAACGGCAGCGATCACCAAGCATATGGGATTAAGGGGAATGGCCGAGTATGTTCCTTTTGATCAGATCGACAAAGCGCCGGAGGAAAAAGAGCGTGGGATCACGATCGCAACCGCGCACGTGGAGTATGAGACCGACAATCGTCACTATGCGCATGTGGATTGTCCGGGCCATGCGGACTACATCAAAAACATGATCACCGGGGCCGCGCAGATGGACGGTGCCATCTTGGTGGTGGGCGCAGATGACGGACCGATGCCCCAGACTCGTGAGCACATATTGTTGGCGCGTCAGGTGGGGGTACCGCGCATCGTGGTGTTTTTAAACAAGTGCGATATGGTGGATGATGAAGAGCTGATCGAGCTGGTGGAGTTGGAGCTGCGGGAGCTGTTGGACAAGTATGAGTTTCCCGGCGATGACACGCCGATCATTCACGGCAGTGCTTTAAAGGCTTTGGAAAATGACGATCCGCAAAGCGATGATGCCAAGTGTGTGTTTGAGTTGATGGATGCGATTGACGATTTTATACCCGAGCCCAAGCGTGACGTGGACAAGCCGTTTTTGATGCCGATTGAGGATGTGTTTAGCATATCGGGCCGCGGCACAGTGGTGACGGGTCGTGTGGAGCGCGGCATCATCCATGTTAACGATGAGGTTGAGATTGTTGGGATTCGGCCCACGACCAAGACGGTGTGCACGGGCGTGGAAATGTTTCGCAAGCTTTTGGACGAGGGCCGTGCGGGCGATAACATCGGCATCTTGTTACGCGGCACCAAGCGCGATGAAGTGGAGCGTGGTCAGGTGGTGGCGGTGCCGGGCACGATTACGCCGCACACCAAGTTTAAGGCGGAAGTATATGTATTGAGCAAAGAGGAGGGTGGTCGGCATACGCCGTTTTTCAGCGGTTACCG
>JASJAZ010000092.1 GCA_030066785.1 Desulfobacterales bacterium
CCGCAAAACATTGATCCCATTCGTGTCCGAAAATGTCCTTGGCAGATTTTCCCTTAACAAGTGTCTCTGCCGCCACCGCTGCTTTCTGAAGCTGCGTGGCCTCCAGGTTACCTGCCAGGCCCTTGAGATTGTGGATTAAGCTGTGAGCTTGATTCGGGTTCTCAGCCTGCATGGCGGCCTGAATTTCATCGGCAGCCCCCTTATATTTGGTGCCAAAATCAACCAGCAGCTTTCGATACAACTTCCTGTTGCCCCTCAAACGTTCCAAGCCTGCGGATATGTTAAAGCCCGGCAACGACGCCGGCAGGTTTTCATCTCTTGCTAAAACCGGCTTTGTGCTTACCACCTGGGGCTGTTGCTCTACTGTCGAGGCTTGTACGCGTTTATCAATTGGCTGGATCCATTTCTGCAGCGCTGCAAACAGTTTTTCCGGATCGATCGGTTTGGTAACATGGCCGTTCATGCCGGCACCCAGGCTTTTTTCTTCATCGCCGGCCATGGCATGGGCTGTCATGGCAATAATGGGAAGATCCTTAAACCGTTCATCCTTGCGTATTTCACGAGTGGCCGCATATCCGTCCAGAACCGGCATCTGCACATCCATCAATACCGCATCATAGTCATGTTGATTTACGGCATCGACCGCCTCCTGACCGTTATCAGCCAGCGTCACGTGCAGACCGGCACCTTCTAAAATCTCTTTGGCTACCTGCTGGTTGATTTCGTTGTCTTCCACCAAAAGGATGCACGCGCCCTGAATGTCCTTAATAACATCAACACCTTTTTTCTTGGCGATGCGGGATGTCTCAGGCACTATTTCGCCAAATGCCTGCATTATGGTGTCAAACATCACAGACGGATTGACAGGTTTAAGCAAAAAGCCATCCAAACCCGCCTGATCCGCCTGCTGCATCACCTCTTCACGACCGTAGGCTGTTACCAGGATAATAGCAGGTGTATGTTTCAGCTGGCTGTCGGTTTTGATATGTTGGGAAGCTTCAATACCATCCATGCCTGGCATCTTCCAATCCATCACCACCAGTTTGAATGGCTGGGTCTTGTCTGCGCTTTCTATTTCCGTAATACCCTCTTCACCCGAAGCCACCAAGGTAACATCAAATGAAAATGATTCTAATAAATCCCTTAGAATATCTCGGGAAGTAGGATTATCATCTACCACCAATACCTTCATGCCCTTCATATCGGTTACGGGTGTGAAGCGTTTTTTGGCTCTTTCCTTGCCCAGACCAAATTGGGCCGTAAAATTAAAAGATGTGCCTTGGCCATATGTGCTTTCGACCCCGATCTCACCACCCATCATGTTGACCAGTTTTTTACTGATAGCCAGGCCCAGACCGGTGCCGCCGTATTTACGTGTGGTGGAGGTGTCAGCCTGGGAAAAAGACTGAAAAAGCTTGCCCATCTGTTCCTCGGTTAAGCCGATGCCGGTATCGCTGACGGCAAACTTCAACATGACTTGGTCTTCCTGTTGTCGCACTTTTTCGATGGCGACCACAATTTCGCCGGAATCAGTGAATTTAACGGCATTGTTTGACAGATTAATCAGAATCTGTCCCAACCGTAGAGGATCGCCCACCAGAAAACGGGGTACATCCTGCGCTGTGGAAAAAAGCACTTCAAGATCTTCCTTTTCCTGCGCTTTTACAGAGACCAAATTTCCCAGATTTTCCAACACATCATCCAGATGGAAATCCACCGTTTCAATATCCAGCTTGCCAGCCTCAATTTTGGAAAAATCTAAAATATCATTGATGATGCCAAGAAGCGCATTGGCTGAAGATTGTATTTTATTCAGATAGTCGCGCTGTTTGGTTGATAGCTCGGTTTTTAAGGCCAAATGGGCCATGCCGATAACAGCGTTCATGGGGGTGCGGATTTCATGGCTCATGTTGGCCAAGAAGTCACCCTTGGCTTTGTTGGCCTCATCAGCCGCCTGGCGAGCCTTTTTGAGTTCCTGCTCGATGTCTTTTTGGTGGGTAATGTCGGTGGCCAAACCACACATACCGTAAACCTGCCCTTGATTATCAAAGAGGGGAAATTTCTCCGTTAAATGAATACGGACAGTGCCGTCTTGATGGGGAATCGGTACTTCCAGGTGCACCGGTTTTTGGGTGGTCATTACCTGACGGTCGATGGTCATGATCTCGGTGGCAATCTCTTGCGGGAAGATATCCATATCGGTTTTGCCGATCACCTCTTCTTTGGACATCCCAAAGGCTTCCTCAAAATACAAATTGACCAGCAGATGGCGCCCCTTTAGATCCTTGACAAACACCAGGCTGTGAACCCCATCGATGATGGCCTGCAATCGATCTTTGGCTTCAAATAATTCGATTTCGGCCTTTTTCTCGTCGGTGATATCACGCAGCGATTCAATCGCGCCGGTTACTTCGCCGTTAGCATCATGCAGTAAACCGGCCGCCCCGTGAAGATACATCCCTCCATCGCCGAGTGATGGATGATATGATTCTGAAACTAGGATGTCACCGTCCTTTTTAACCGACAGATATTTTTTTTCATAAGAAGGATCCCAGTTTTTGACCAGATCGATTAATACCGGTCGCCGTTCACCATAAAAAGGCAGTGCATATTCATAATCACCTTTACCGACCATCTCCTCGCCCTTAATTCCCAATAAATTCTCAATGGCGCGATTCCAGCGGACCACTTTGCCGTCATTATCAACGACCCAGGTGGGATCGGGCAAAAAGTCGATAATTTGAGCCAGACTCTTTTCAGAGTTTTTAATGGCGACTTCGGCTTGCTTGCGTTCCGTGATGTCCCGGGCCACATGCACCACCTGGCTGAAGGTGCCGCTTGCTTCCATAATGGGAAAAGTGGTCACCTCCATATAGAGCTCCTCATCGTCAGGACCTTTATGAATGTGCTCCACCGTACATTTTTGGCCGGTTTCCATGGTCTTGAGCATGGGACATTCGTGCAACGGCGGCATGCACATCTCAGATAGACCATGGGTCATTTCATAACAATATTGGCCCAGTATTTGTTCATACGGTTTGCCCACTTCCGCCACAAAGGCTTCATTGGCATCAACGATTTTGCCGGTTTCCACCTCGATAACGGCAATGGCATCGGGTATGCTGTTAATGACCGCCTCCACAAATTCTTTTTGTTGGTGGATGGTTTCCTCAGCCTTCTTGCGCTCGGTAATATCTAATTTGACGGCCACAAAATGAGTGATCTCGCCCCGATCATTTTTGATGGGTGAAATCGAGGCACTTTCCCAATGTTCTTCCCCATTTTTCTTCAAGTTGATAAAATCACCCTTCCAAACATTGCCAGCCAGTATCGTTTCCCAGAGCTCTTTATAAAAGGATTGGGGCAGATTGCCTGACTTTAGTATCCGTGGGTTTTGGCCAATGGCTTCCTCTGCTGTGTAGCCGCTGACCTCACAAAAAGTTGGGTTTACATATTCAATTGTTCCCTTTTTATCGGTGATCACCACCGACACCGGGCTGCTTTCGGTGGCTCGCGATAGTTTGCGCAGTTCGGCGGTCCGCTCTTTGACGCGCAGCTCCAGTTCATCGCGCGAAGCTTGTAACACGCGATTGGCCCTTTCACCCATAACAACAGCAAATAAGGTGGCACTGATGGCAATCAGTACCGTGATACCCAGAACAAGACAAAGCAGCGACCGTGTGGCGCGATAATTGTTCAGGGCTTCGGCTCGGTCGATTTCCGTGGCCAGTCCGATCCCCAAATCAGCATCCCACAGCCAGGCACTAAAGACCGGGACGCCCCGATAGTCCCGGGTGCCCTCCACGTTGATACCGGGCTTTTGCTTCAGGGCTTGTTGCGCCACAAAGGTTAGCGGTTGCGAATGCCGGGGAATCGGCGGCACGAAGCCCTTAAGCATATTGCCACCCGGATCTTTAAGCGTAATCGCTAAAATACCGTTTTGATTTTGGCCGATGAGGCCGATTTTGCGCAGATCATCATCGAAACGGCTTTTTGACAGCAGCCGGCCGAACTTGTCAAAGGCGTAGGTTTCCCCTGATTGCCCGATACGGCCCAGTTGAGCAAGTCGGGTAAAATCTTTATCCGGATTGATTCGTTGGGTGACAACGGCAATGGTTGTGCCTTGTTCGTTTTTGATGGGGGCGGCAAAGAACATGGTGGGAACGATGCGCTGTTTAGCATTGGAAGATTGATCCAAGGCCACATCGGATTCAATGGGGGGCACCCAGACCGTTTCTCCTTTAAAAGCGCGTTGCAGCATATCTAATCTTTGGGTGGCAATCAAATTGGTAAAGCTAATATTCTCATCGCGCATGGAGGCGATATTGACCAAATTGGGGGCAATAATAAAAAAACCCACATTGCCAAAGCGGTCTTTTCGGCGGCTGAAATAATCTCGCAAGTCTGTCAGGGTAGGTGAATTTCTAAGATCTTTTTTGTTGCGGGGTACTTTTAGCTGGCGTTGTACCAGGGTAATCAAATAGGGATCTTTGGCAAGTCTGGCCAACTGATATTTATTGGATTCAACCCATAGTGCCAGTGATTCCTGGGTAGTATGCAGCACAACCTGAAGCGCCTTGCCATAATTTGTTTTCGTCGAGGTCTTGATTTTATCCAGAGCAAACCATGCCAAACATACGGAGATAATTATAAATGCAAAGACAAACAGAATGGCTAAGTTTAATTGTCGTGTAGATCCAATTTCAACATTTAACAGATTATTGCCTGATTTCTTGGAAAACCAGCTATAAAACGGAATTAAACTAAAAACGACGATCAATCCGATCATAAATAAGGCAAGCGGATTCAAAAATGTATTTGGCAGGTTATGAGGTGCTGCCAAGTAGGCGGTAGCAATAACCATATTTTTTGCTCCCTTTTGTATAATTTTACTTAAACAATATTTTTAGAGCTTCGATGCAATTTTTCAAATCTGTCAGAATATCACAAGGCGCCTGCCCCAACAAGGCGGCATTTGTTCGAACGAAACCATGCAGATATCCGATCAGATTATTTTAAATACGCGAGACTTGTGAGATCAAAACTGATTCAAAAAATAATACCGCAATTCACACAAATCATCATTATCTCAATCGATTATAAATGATAATTTTTGATTTTAAGAAACCCCTTGATTTATATCATCATTCTTTCCTGACACGGGAAAAATGAAAATATGCCCCTTGCACTCAGATTTCATCTGTGATTTAGATTTCAAATTCAATCTAAATTTTACCATATTAGGCAACGGCCATTATTTGCAAAGGAGGACGAAATGAAAAAAAGTGGGAGAATCACAGCGTTGGCGGTAATTGTGTTTTTGGCACTTGGGTTTTTTGCCATCCAGGGCTTGGCACCGTCTACAGTCGCAGCCAAGGAGCCTGCCAAGATTGCCTTCATCTACGTTGGCCCCATCGGTGATCTCGGATGGAGCTGGGAACATGACCGCGGTCGCAAGATGCTGGAGGAAAAATTTGGCGATAAAATCAAAACCACTTACATCGAGAGTGTGCCGGAAGGCCCTGATGCCGCCAGGGTAATTCGCCAATACGCCATGCAGGGTTATAAGGCCGTTTTTGCAACCTCGTTCGGATACATGGATCCCATGGTGGAAGTTGCCCGCGATTTTCCCAAAGTCTACTTTGAACATTGTTCCGGTTATAAAACTGCTCCCAACATGAGTACCTATTTTGGCCGCATGTATCAGCCGCGTTATCTTTCCGGCATCGTGGCCGGTAAAATGACAAAAACCAACATAATCGGCTATGCCGCTGCATTTCCCATTCCCGAAGTTATTCGCGGAATCAATGCCTTTACCTTGGGTGCCCAATCGGTCAATCCCAAAGTTCAGGTGCGGGTGGTCTGGACCAACACCTGGTTTGATCCGGTCAAGGAGCGGGAGGCCGCCGTGGCGCTGCTGGACGCCGGCGCCGATATCATTGCGCAGCATCAGGATACCACCGAGCCCCAGAAAGCGGCCCAAGAGCGCGGCCTGATGAGTATCGGCTATGACTCGGATATGCGGGGCTTTGTCGGCGACAGTGTCCTGGTCAGCCCGATTTGGAATTGGGGTGCCTATTATGTGGACACCGTCAATGCGATGTTACAGGGCACCTGGAAAACCCATCAATACTGGGGCGGATTAAAAGAAGGTATTGTGCAGTTATCCGCTTTCAGTCCCAAAGTACCAAAAGATGTTCAGAATATGGTCATGGCCAAACAGAAAGAAATTCTCAGCGGATCCTGGGATGTCTTTCATGGCCCCATCGTGGATCAAAAAGGCAAACAAATGGTTCCTGCCGGTGGTAAGATGAGTGACAAAGATATGCTCAATATGAGCTTTTTCGTAAAGGGAGTTGTTGGCAAAGCCGGCCAATAAATCTCCATTTAAAAGAACGTTTTATTAACCAAATCAGGTTTATATGATGCCGCTGGGGCGGTTTCTCTAAACGGTCCCAGCGGATAGTTACAACACCATCAGCACGCTGAAACGCATCGTTTCCTTATATGAGAATCGCATGTCCCATCCGATTTTAGAAATGAAAGGCATCACCAAGCGGTTTCCCAACGTGGTGGCCAACGACCGTGTGGATCTGGAGCTTTACCCCGGAGAAGTGTTGGCCCTGCTGGGTGAAAACGGTGCAGGCAAAAGCAGCCTCATGAATGTTGTGGCCGGCTTGTATCGGGCTGACGAGGGTGAAATATTTATTCGAGGAAAACGTGTGGAGATCAATTCCCCCCGTGATTCCATGAATCTCGGAGTCGGCATGGTACACCAAAACTTCATGCTGGTAGATACCATGACGGTTGCTGAAAATATCATCCTGGGACTTCCGGATATTCCGTTTAGGGTAGATATGGAAAAAGTTAACGAACGGATTCGCGAACTCTCGGAAAAATACAACTTGCAGGTGGATCCAGAAAGCTACATCTGGCAATTGAGTGTGGGCGAACAACAACGGGTTGAAATTCTGAAGCTGATCTATCGTGGCGCCGAGATCCTCATTCTGGACGAACCAACAGCGGTACTTACCCCCCAAGAATCCAAGGAACTGAACCGGGTGCTTCAACAGATGACCAGCGAAGGCAAGTCGGCGGTGTTTATTACCCATAAAATGGAAGAGGTCATGGCCTTTTCCAACTGGGTACGCGTGCTGAATAAAGGCCGCCTGGTAACGGTCAAAGAAACCCAAAAGACAAATCCCAAAGAATTGGCCCAGTTGATGGTCGGGCGTGATGTTCTGTTTCGCCTGGCAAAAAAGGAGCGTCAAACAGGCGATGTCATTCTGGATTTGAAAGACGTGCAGGCCCTGGATGATAAGGGATTACCCGCTCTTCAAAGCATTTCCCTGCAAATTCGTGCCGGTGAAATTATGGGAGTGGCGGGGGTGGCCGGCAACGGGCAAAAACAGCTGGTCGAGGTCCTCACCGGACTACGCAAAATCACCGGCGGTCAAATTAGAATTTTTGGCGAAGAAATGGCCAACAAAAATCCGTTGGAAATAATTAACTGCGGTGTTAGCCATATTCCGGCGGATCGCATTGCCCGCGGGGTGGCCGGGGATATGAGTGTGGCGGGCAATCTGGCCATGAAGTGTTATCGCAAACCACCGCTGGTAAAACGCGGCATCTTGCATCCCCGCAGGATTATCGATCTGGCCAAGCGCATGATCGATATGTTTCGAATCGATACGCCCACCCCACAGACGCATGCAAAATTTCTATCCGGCGGCAACATTCAGAAAATTATTCTGGCGCGCGAAATCGACGCCTGCGGCGGGGTGCTCATTGCAGCTTATCCTTCAAGGGGTCTGGACGTTGGTGCCACCGAATATATCCGTAGCCAAATGATTGAACAAAGCGAGTGCGGCACGGCTATCTTGCTCATCTCAGAAGACCTGGAAGAACTAATGACCGTGGCGGACAAGATCATGGTGCTATATGAGGGCCGCATTATGGATATTCTGGCGTCTTCAGAAGCCAATACCGAACAAATCGGTCTGCTCATGGCCGGTGTAACGGAGGGCAAAACCGCTGTCGGCCACGCCTAATCAGCTATAATAAAGAATTCAAACTTTTAGCAGCGACATTAACAAACCAATTATCTGATGCGCATTATCTTTGAAAAACGTAAATCGATGTCACGCAAGGCCATGTTTTTGGTACCGGCGGGGTCTTTTCTCATATCTCTCATTTTAACCGCCATCTTATTGGCCATTTTTAAAGCCAATCCCTGGGCCACTTATGTCGCCATGTTCAAGGGCGCATTCGGCTCCTGGCCGAATTTCACCGAAACATTGGTGAAGGCCATTCCCTTAATGCTGACCGGTTTGGGGGTTTTGATCGCCTTTCGGCTCAAATTCTGGAATATTGGCGCGGAAGGGCAGCTCACATTTGGCGGCATCGCCGCTGCCTGGGTGGCGCTGTTCTGGTCGCCCAATTTACCTCAATGGACGGTACTGCCCGTTGCCATCCTGATGGGCATGCTGGCAGGTGCTTTGTGGGCCGGCATACCGGCGCTGCTCAAAGTTCGCTTAAAGGTCGATGAGGTGCTTACCACCCTGATGTTAAATTATGTCGCCATTTTATTCGCCGAACATTTATACTATGGACCTTGGCGTGATCCTAAAGGTTTTGGTTTTCCCGGCACCCCCCCGTTTCCCGAATTTGCCTGGCTGCCCCGCATTGCCGGCCGCGCGCACATGGGTTTAATTTTCGCGATTGTTCTGGCCGTTGTGATATGGTTCATTCTCAACCGCACCCGGTGGGGGTTTGAACTCAAAGTCATTGGCAACAACCCGACCGCAGCTCAAACCCAGGGTATCCGCATCGCCAGAAACATCATGATTGCTCTGTTATTCGCCGGTGCCTTGAGCGGACTGGCGGGAGTGTGCGAAGTCACCGGCATCTCCAGACGTTTGCAGCAGGGTCTTTCCATCGGCTATGGTTATACCGCCATTATTGTGGCCTGGCTGGCCCAGCTGAATCCGATTGCCGCCATCTTTGTGGCACTGCTGATTGCCGCCCTGCTGGTGGGGGGTGATCAGGTTCAAATGATGATGGGCCTGCCCGCCGCTATGGGACTTGTTTTGCAGGGCATGCTGCTGTTTCCGATGCTGGCCGGGGCCCTTTTTACCGAATACAAGTTGCGCTTGATTAGATCTCCAAAAATAACCGATGCTGCCACCAAGCAGGAGCAGGTCGCTACATGATCGAACTGTTAACATCCCTTCTGGCCATAACCCTGCGTTCAGGAACGTCACTGATCTACGCCACCATTGGCGAAATCTACACCGAACGTTCCGGGGTTCTCAATCTGGGAATCGAAGGCATGATGCTGATGAGCGCAGTTACCTCTTTTGCGGTGGTGTATCACACTGGCAGCCTGTTGCTGGCCATTCTGACGGCAATGGCCGTAGGCGGTCTCCTGGCGTCGGTGCATGCTTTTCTATCCATTACCATGCGTGCCAACCAGGTGGTCAGCGGCTTGAGCATCACCCTATTTGGCGCCGGCATGGCCAGTTTTCTAGGACAGCGCCTGGGACCGGAAACCAACTCTGGCTATCTGGTAGGGCTGGTAGGCGCTAAATTTGAACCGCTCAACATTCCGGTACTCAGCCGAATCCCCGTGGTCGGCGCTTTGTTTAACCAGGATATTTTGACCTATATTGTTTATTTGGTCTTGCCCCTGGCCTGGTACTATCTTTACAAAACCCGCAACGGGCTCAATCTGCGTGCGGTGGGCGAAAATCCACAAACCGCTGATGCCATGGGCATTAATGTGGGCAAGGTCCGTTATATTTACACCATCATAGGCGGCATGCTGGTGGGCATTGGTGGCGCCCATCTGTCGCTTTCCTATGCGCCGGGTTGGACCGAGAATATCACCGGCGGCCGGGGCTGGATTGTGATTGCCCTGGTCATTTTTTCCATGTGGAATCCTGCCCGCGCAATTTGGGGCGCCCTGTTGTTTGGCGGCATCAATGCCGTACAATTCAGGCTGCAGGCCTCCGGCACCAACATTCCGGCATCCTATTTAAATATGCTGCCGTATCTGGCCACCGTTGTTGTGTTGGTAATGTTGACCTGGTGGGAGGCTCTGAGCAAACGGGTGGGAGCGCCCAGTTCTTTGGCCAAATCGTATATGCGTGAAGACAAATAACCCCTTAGTTGCATACAAAACAGGGCAAAGAATAAATAAAATTTTGTTATTAAAGCAAATATCAAAGCGATTGTGCGGTATCATGAATATAACTCAAGGTGAATTAAAAGGATAAAATCTATTTTGTCCTGCTTTTTACCCTTCGGGAACGCCGGAGGGCTTCAGATTATGTGTTGTCAAGGGTTCGAAGTAAAGTACTACGACTTCACCCTTGACGCCTTGACTCTGAAGCCCTCCGACGTTTGCAACGTTGGGGATAATTTAAAAGAGGTAATCTATGCCCAGTGATCCCAACAAATACATCAAGACCTATCCCATTTCCTGGGAACAACTGCACCGCGATTCCAAAGCCTTGGCCTGGCGCCTGGTGGATCAGAATTCCTGGAAAGGAATTGTCACCATAACAAGGGGCGGGCTGGTGCCGGCGTCAATCATTGCCCGGGAACTGGAGATCCGCTTGGTCGATACCGTCTGTGTCTCCAGTTACGATTATAAAGAGAAGGGCACAAGCAATGTTTTAAAATCGGTGAATATGGATGGTGATGGTTGGCTGCTGATTGATGACCTGGTTGATACCGGCCAGACCGCCCGAATTGTGCGTGAGATGCTGCCCAAGGCCCACTTTGCCACCGTTTATGCCAAACCGGAGGGCCGCCCTCTGGTGGACACCTTTATCACCGAGGTGAGTCAGGACACCTGGATTCTGTTTCCCTGGGATTCGGAGTCGCAGTTCGTGCAACCCATCATTGATATGCAGCAGGCAGGCAGTTAAACCACATCGTGGTTAGGCGGCGGTTTGCATCGGCAGTCTTTCTTCACGGGAGCGCCACAGTGCGGCCAGCGCACCGGTGGCAAATTTGGCGACAATTTCACCAAAGATGATGGCCACCAGCATACCCGGCTTGAAAACACCGGCAAACGCAATCACATTGAATAACACGCTGTCCAGCGGAATACTGACCAGGTTGGAGCCGATCACACGCTGCATCCAGGAGCGACGCAACAATTTCTGATACACCTCGGTGTCGGCGGTTTCGCTTAACACAATGGCGATAAACGACGCCGCTATGATTCGCCATTCCACACCTAAAAATAGCGACTCAAAAACCATTCCAATGGCAGCCAAAAATATCATCAGGTACACCGGCTTGCGCCCATAACGATGCACCCGGTCGCGCTGGGTAAAGGTGATACCAAAAATCAGAGTCCCCACCGATACCAGTCCGAATAACGGCAAGGGCATGAACCACGTAGCGGTATAATTGGCTGCCAAAACCGCCACGATGTAAATAGACATGGAACGTATCATGGGGATGTTCATTTTCAACGGTAACCTACCTATCAATTCTAACTCCTGTCTCCTGTCTCCTGTCTCCTGTCTCCTGTCTCCTGTCTCCTGTCTCCTGTCTCCTGTCTCCTTTTTAAATACAAGCCGCGTTAATATGCCAATTTCGTAAAAAATTACAACCCATTTTTTGGGTTATAACAGACCCACCCGACGGTTAAAATCATCTATCAACTCGTCGATGGCATCGGCCTGTTCAAAGGTCCCGTACCAGTAGTTGTCATGATCATACCACTGCGCCCTTAATTCCGGCTCTTCACGTCCCTGCTGCTCGATCCAGGTGAAATACTTGAGGTTGTGAATCGATTTGGCGTCGTAATAGCTAAGCTCCTTCATATTATCGATGTCAATGGATTCCAACAGTTGCAAATCACGCTGGGCATCATTGGCAGTGTAGGCCCCACGTTCCGCCGTGAGCTCCGCCAATCGGGAACCATACAGCTGCATCGAGTCGGTGGCGATGGTCACCACATAATCGTTTGCGGTAAGCTCCAGGTATTTGGCAAATTTGATGGATGAAATCATGTTACCTATGCTGGATATGCCCAGAAGATCCAATCGATCCACCAGAGCAGGATCCACTCCCTGGTCTTTCAACGCTTGACGTCCTAAAGGTTCATTGAACAGCCTTAAGAGCCGCATGGGTATTTCATCGTTTACGGCAATTACGAAGTCGGTGTCCTTGCAGTCATGCACCCAAGGCACATGTTTATCACCGATGCCTTCGATACGGTGATCGCCATAGCCGGTCCGCAGCAAAGTGGGGCACTGCAAAGCCTCGGCGGCCGCGAGCTTGGATTTTGGAAAGGCCCGTTTTAGATAGTAACCCGCGCCCATGGTCCCTCCGGAACCCGATGAACTAACATAGCCGGCATACCGTTTACCATTTTGTAAATATTGGTTTAGTAATTCTTGCACCGCACTGCCGGTCACGTGGTAGTGCCACATGGGATTGCCCAGTTCGTCAAATTGATTGAAGATGTGCAAATCTTGGCCGGAGTTTCTGAGCTCCCAGCATTTATCAAAAATTTCCTTAACATTGGATTCGCAGCCCGGTGTGGCAATAACCTCTCCGGCAATTTTCTGCAGCCAATCGAAGCGTTCCTGGCTCATACCCGCAGGCAATATGGCAATGGCCTGGCAGGCTAAAAGCGCTGAAATGTAGGCCCCGCCCCGGCAATAGTTGCCGGTGGATGGCCACACAGCCTTGGTGGTGAGGGGATTGAACTGCCCGGTGATCAGCCGTGGCACGAGGACGCCGTAGGTGGCGCCCACTTTGTGTGCACCGGTGGGAAAATAACGCCCCAGCAGCACAATGATGTTGGCGTTGCAGCCTGTCAACTCCGGCGGCAAAATGCAATGATTGACACCGCCAAACAGGCCCCCAAAATCCTGGGCCTCATTTTTCCACGTAATACGAAACAGGTTGGCAGGATGCACATCCCATAGTCCTACCTCTTTCAGCGTCTCCGCGATCTTAGCCGGGACTTTTTGCGGATCCCTCATCATGGCAAACGTTGGCAGGATGATACCTTTTTCCCGGCAATAATTGATAGTGCTTTCCTGAATTTTCTGGTTAACCGTCAGATCCAACACAGCTGTTCTCCTATATTAATGGTAAAATTGACACATTCGGTTTAGATATCGTCTATAGATGTGATGACGTTTTCCGATACTGATACACCCTGGCCGGCGGTCGGTGTATCCTTCAGCCCGTTGCCCGTTGCAAGAATAACGATACAATCTTTAGATGGAAGACGATCAATCATTGATACAAAGCCGGCAAAAGCCGTCGCCCCGGCAGGTTCGGTGAACAGGCCGCTGGAGGCCGAAAGCCTGGCCTGGGCAGTCAGAATGTCGTCATCGCTCACCGTGATCACTTGGCCTTGATAGGTTTGTAATTGGTGCAGGGCATGAAAACCGTTTCTAGGGACATCCACGCAAATGGAGTCAGCAATACTTTGCGTCGGCAACCGCTCAAATTTACCGGTTTGACTGGCACGGAACAGGGCGTCGGAACCTTCGGCTTGCACCGAAACAATCGTTGGAACCTTGTCAGCGATTCCCAAACTGAACAGGTCCCTGAATCCTTTGTAGACGCCCGACAGAATACAGCCATCGCCGGTTGACAAAAACACCCAATCAGGAACCTTGCCACCTAACTGTTGGTATACTTCGAGGGAGACCGTCTTTTTGCCTTCAATCGTCATGGGATTGTAAGCGGTGTTGCGGCTCATGCCGCCGAAGCGTCGGCTATAGGCCATGGATAGATCGAACGCATCGTCATAGGTACCATCCACCCGGTACACCGTAGCCCCATATTGCAGCGCCTGGATCAGTTTAGCTTTGGGAGCAGTCTTGGGCAGAAAAAGGGTTATTTTTTGACCGGCAGCCGCGCCCACACCGGCCATGGAGGAGCCGGCGTTGCCGGTTGAGGCCAGCACGATCTCATTGATATAGTGCTGGGCTGCAAATGCCGATACCAGAAAGGACGCCCGATCTTTGAAGGAACTGGTGGGGTTGCTGCCATCGTCCTTGATATAAAGGTTGTCAAAGCCCAGTTCCGTTCGTAAATTGCGCGGCTCCCACAAAGGAGTATTGCCCACCGGGATGGGAGGGAAAAATGGGCGATCTACCGGCAGGAGGTCAAACGTTTCAAAATCCGGCAAAGCCTTTCCGGAGAGTTCCACTTCTAAAACGCCCCTGAGAGGTTGGTCTTTTTCCTGGTGGTCGGCACAGGCTGGGCAAACCATCAGTTCGGGACGGATGTCATAGGTCTGGCTGCATTCACTGCAAACATAGTTGAAATTCATTGTAACTCCTCTGTGACAGGCTCACCTTTCGCTAAATTAAAGTAATAACCTAATATGCCAATTAAGACGGTAAAAAACAATACGTGTTTTCAGCGGGAAGTTTATAGAGCCTATCTCAATAATCGAAAGGGCTCCAATACTCGGGTTGTAAGGGATTGATTTTGGATGCCGACTTGACAGGATTATTCGCATTCCGCTATTCAGTCTCAATGAGCTGAGGCGTTAGCAAATCTTCGATCGAACGCGAGGAAATATGATTAAAGCCGTTATCTTTGATATGGATGGTCTATTGATTGACTCCGAGCCCTGCTGGGATAAAGCGCGCAGCACCATGGCTAAGGAAGCCGGCAAGGAGTGGAACACTGATGACCACAAAGCCGTTATGGGAGTCAGTACCAAGGAGTGGGTTGACTATATGATCAACCGGCTGGAGCTAAAAATGCCGCCTGAGGCGGTACAGGCGTATATTATTTCTGAAATGGTAAAGCTTTACCAGCAACAGATACCCTATCTCCCTGGTGCAATTGAAGCCGTAAATTTATCCGTTGCAAACTATCCCACGGGCTTGGCTTCCGGATCACCCC
>JASJAZ010000088.1 GCA_030066785.1 Desulfobacterales bacterium
GGCCGGGGTCATGGATACCCGGTTCTCCTCCGCCTTGATTTCTTTTAAGATGCCGACTTTCATCTGAGCCTCCATCCGTAAATAGTTAATTTGTGGGGATTATAATTTTTGTATAATTTGTTTTTTATTCTCATCCTAACATGGGGCTAAATTTGGCTATCACATTCCGGTACAGCCTGTTCATCTAAAAAAGCGGCCTTGAAAAGATCGCCGGCATGATAGGAGCTGCGCACAAACGGTCCGCTGGCAACCTCCGTGAATCCCAGCTCAAGGGCTTTTTGGCGCCATTGATCAAATTCCTTCGGCGGGAGGTAGCGGTTTACCGGTAAATGATGTTTAGAAGGTTGTAAGTATTGGCCCAGTGTTAAAAAACGACAATGCGCCTTCCGTAAATCTAGCAGGGTTGCTGATATTTCGTCAGCCGTTTCTCCCAATCCAAGCATGAGGCCCGACTTGGTGGGGATGCCGGCATCCAACTGGTAAACGTGTTCCAATAGTTGCAATGAGCGCGTATATTCCGCCTGGGGCCGGACGCTGGCATACAGCCGTTTAACCGTTTCAATATTGTGATTGATCACATCCGGTCGTGCCCGAACCACGGTCTGAACGGCTTCAGTCTTGCCTTGAAAATCGGGTATCAAAACTTCTATCAGCGCGTTTGGCAGGCGCTTTTTGATGGCCTGGATGGTGGCGGCAAAACAGCCGGCGCCGCCATCTGCAAGATCGTCACGCGTAACCGAGGTGACGACCACATACTTAAGCTTCATTTGGTAAGCGGCTTCGGCGACGCGCGCCGGTTCGCGGGGGTCGGGGGGTGCCATCGGACCCTGCTCCACGGCGCAAAAGCGGCAAGCACGCGTACAGCGGGGGCCCATGATGAGAAACGTGGCGGTGTGCTGGGAAAAGCATTCCCAGATATTGGGGCATTGCGCTTCCTGGCAGACGGTATGCAATTTACCATGGCGCAGCACCGAACGGATATGCTCGTAGTTAGATCCCGCTGGCAGGCGTCGCTTCAGCCAGGCGGGTTTTTTGAGTTGTGGTTCCGATTTTTCAGTAATTTTCATATGCGCCGGGATTTTTAAAGTAGCTTTGCTTCGCTAAGCCCCCTTTTACGATATCATTCTGATGATTTTTGCAGAATTGATTGTAAATCGTTTAGAGCCGTGGCCTGCAAGCGAATGTTAAATACATCTTTAAAATGATGACTTACCGCTTTGCGAACAGCACCCATATCAATTTTACGGCCGCTAACTTGGGCCATGGATGTCATGTGGACATTTTGAAGGCCGCAGGGCTCGACCCAGTTAAACGGCTGCAGATCCGGATTCACATTGAGCGCAAACCCATGGTAGCTGATGCCCTGTCGAATAGCGATACCGATGCTGCCGAGCTTGGCACCGGCACTCCACACGCCGCGGTTACGCGGGTCACGGTTGGCGGCAACGTTCCAATCGCGCGCCGTGCGCAACATGACCTCTTCAATATTGGTGACCAGTTCGTCAACCCCTAACCGAAACGCATGCAGATCTATGATCGGATAGCCTACCAACTGCCCTGGACCATGGTAGGTAACAAATCCGCCGCGTTCGGCCTGAATGATGGCAATGCCTTTTTTTTTCAGGAAGTCGGTGGAAACTTTTATATTTTCTTTCCCGCCGCGTCGGCCCAGGGTATAGACGGGCGGATGCTCCAGCAATATCAGCAGGTCGGCGGCTAAGCGTTTTTGCTTGCGAGCCGCCACCAGACGATGTTGCCATTGCAGGGCTTTGACATAGTCCATGGAGGCGATGTCAACAATGAAAACGGACGGTTTCGCCTGTGAATACGATTCCGGCTTATCATTATGAAGGTGCACCCCGGGTTCCATGTTTTATCAAATAATATGCTTACCCTTTCCCATGTTGCATTGTTGCCGATTGTGACCTTAATTTGCGTCCGCCACAATTGGATGTCAAACACCGTCGGAAAAGCCCTATCCGGTAAGACATGGGTTTCGGGCTGCAGTGGTTTCATCCAGTCGCCGCGTGCGCGTGCGTGTCGGGGCAGCATGCAGATCTTCCGGCGATTTTTCGGCCTCGGCGACAATCGTCCGGCAGGCCGTGATAAAACGATCCAGATCCTCTTTGGATTCAGACTCCGTGGGCTCGATCATGATGGCACCTGGAACCACCAATGGGAAATAGATGGTGGGCGGATGGAAGCCATAATCAATCAGGCGTTTGGCCATATCCAAGGTCGTGACTTTGTGCGCGGCTTGACGTTTATCGGAAAAAACACATTCATGCATACACGGCCGATCATAGGCCAGCTCGAAAACATCTCTGAGCTGTTCCTTAATATAGTTGGCATTTAATACGGCCAACTGGCTCACCTTTTTCAAATCAGCGCCCAGAGATAGAATATAGCTATAGGCTTTGACCATAACCCCAAAATTGCCGTAAAACGCATGTAGTTTGCCAAAGGATTTGGGAAAGTCTTCTGATAACCGATACTGATTTTCGGCTTTGACCACCCGCGGTACCGGTAAATACGGCTCCAACAGTTTGCTCACGCACACCGGGCCGGAACCGGGTCCGCCACCACCATGGGGCGTCGAAAACGTTTTATGCAAATTCAGATGAAGTACATCCACACCAACATCCAGCATGTTGACGATGCCCATCACTGCATTCATATTGGCGCCGTCGGCATACACCAGGCCGCCTTTGGCATGAACAATGTCGGCGATCGTCTTCATGTGGTCTTCAAACAGGCCCAGCGTATTCGGGTTGGTTACCATAATACCGGCGGTGTCTGTATCCATGTGATCAGCGACGGTCTCGGGTGATAACACGCCCTGCTCATTGGATTTGATTCCCACCGATTTGTAGCCGCAAAGCGAAGCACTGGCAGGATTGGTGCCATGGGCCGTATCCGGGACCAGGATCTTGGATCGCGGCGACCCGTGGTCTTGATGGTAGGCATAAAACAACAGCATACCGGCCAGCTCGCCGTGGGCGCCCGCCGCCGGCTGCAAACTGACCGCTTCCATGCCGGTAATTTCGGCCAACAAATGCTCCAATTCATAAAGCAGCTGCAGGGCACCTTGGGACAATTTGCCCGGCAGCAGCGGATGGGCGAGGGCCAAGCCATGTTGGGCGGCCTGCCGCTCATTGGTTTTCGGATTGTATTTCATGGTGCAGGAGCCCAGGGGGTACATGCCGGTGTCGACGCCGAAATTCCAGGTGGAAAGCCGGGTATAATGCCGCACAATTTCAACTTCACTTAAGTCGGGAAAATCGGGTCCTTCACCCACAAATTTCGCATCCAGCGGAGACGCATCCACATCGCTTTTGGGCAACGAATAGCCGCAGCGCCCTTTTTGACCCTTTTCCCAAAGAAGGGGTTCATTTAAGACTAAACCGGTTGTTCCTAACGGTTCATTCATGATGACACCTCCGCGACCAGGGAATCCAAATCTTCCCTGTTTTTGGTTTCTGTGACACACATTAAATAGTGATTGGCTAATTCGGGATAAAAGGTATCCAGCGGCAATCCGGCGATGATTTTTTGGTCGATCAATCGATCATAAGTCTTTTTAAAATTTTCCGGAAAGCCAACCACAAATTCATTAAAGGTCGGATTGGAAAACGGCACCTTGAATCCGGCAGCGATCATTTTTTGTTTCAGATATTCAGCTTTGTCGTGGTTCAACTGCGCCAGTTGGCGAATACCGGTGCCACCCAACGAAGCCATGAACATAGCCGCCCCCAGGGCGCACAGGCTGTTATTGGTGCAGATGTTGGACGTGGCTTTTTCCCTGCGGATATGCTGCTCGCGAGTGGCCAGTGTGAGCACGAATCCGCGTTTGCCGTCTAAATCTTTGGTTTCGCCCACCAACCGGCCGGGCATGTTGCGCACATATTTCATTTTACTAGCAAACATTCCCAGGTAAGGTCCGCCAAATGAGCGCGGCAATCCCATGCTCTGACCTTCTCCACACGCGATGGCAGCACCCTGGCTGCCGGGGCTTTTTAACAGACCGTAAGCCAGCGCTTCCGTGAAGCAGACCACCATTAGGGTTTTCTCATCCTCAATAGTGTTTTTGATGGTTGCCAGATCTTCGATACAGCCGAAAAAATTGGGTGACTGGATTGCCACCGCGGCCAAATCATCCAGTGAGGCAAGCGAGGAAAGATCGGTTTGGCCCGCATCGGTATACGGCAATTCAATCACTTCGTAGCCGGTGGGCTCGAAATAGGTTTTCACAACCCGCCGATAGGCCGGGTGAATCAGGGCTGACACGGCGATGCGTTTGCGACGGGCAATGCGCGTGGACATAAGCATGGCTTCAGCCAGGGCCGAGGCGCCGTCGTAGATGGACGCATTGGCCACTTCCATGCCCAGCAGCCGTGCGGTCAAAGTTTGGTATTCAAAAATGGCTTGAAGGGTTCCTTGGCTTATTTCGGGCTGATAAGGTGTATAACTGGTAACAAATTCAGAACGACTTAACAGGTAAGATACCGACGCCGGCACGTAGTGTTCGTAACTGCCGGCGCCCAAATAGACCTGATAGGCAGGCGGGGTCGCCATGGTGTCTGCCAAACCATGAATGTGGTTATCCAGTTCCCATTCCGTCATGGCCTCAGGCAAGTTTAAATCATCTTGCCGGCGGCAATCGGCTGGTAAGGACTGAAATAACTCATCCAGATTTTTGACGCCCACCACTTCAAGCATGGCAGCGATGTCTTCGTGGGTATGCGGTAAATAGCGCATCGGTTTATCCTTTCAACATTGCCAGGTAGGCATCCCTGGTCAGCAGCGCATCCAATTCAGATGGATCGCTGGGTTTAATTTCAATCATCCAACCATCGGCATAAGGGCTTTGGTTTACTAGCTCCGGTGCGTCCTCAAGCTGAGTGTTGATCGCTAAAATCTCGCCACTTAGCGGCATAATCAATTCAGACACCGCCTTTACCGATTCCACTGTGCCAAATTCAGCGCCTTTTTCAAAGCTCTCACCGACTGGCGGTAATTCTACAAAAACAATATCGCCGAGCTGGTCTTGGGCGTAATCATTAATGCCGATAACGACTTTATCGCCGTTCTGGCGGACCCATTCGTGGTCTTCGGCATATTTTAAATCTTCGGGCAAGTTCAGTTCATCGATTTCTTTCATTTGAAAACCTCCTTTATTCAATTGTTTTAGTTTGGGTGAATTCGATCTTTGTAAAAAACGAATCAAACAACAGAAAATGCTGACCGATAAAGGGTTTGGGAAACGTTAATGAATATGATGATTGAATAGATACATCTTTTAGTATCGGAATATTAGATAATGATTTGTTGCCCATGCAAGCTGCGACCAAACTTGTTTCATTCAATTGGGAAAATCTAGCGCCGGTTGGTACTGAGCAGATCGTGGCGACGGCTTCAATGGTCAAGCAAACGGCAACAAGAAATTTTTAGAAAAATTTAACCCATTCCTAAGATGGAATGCACATTCTTAATGAGCTATAATACATAGGGGACTTTTAAATTATAACCCTTATAGACCACAAAGGTCTCAACGGATTGGACACCTTCCAGCTTCGAAACTTGCTCGGTGTAAAATTCTAAAAGACCATAGCCCTCTTTTAGAAGGACGATGAGCATTAGGTCGAATCGACCGGTGACAACACTTACAGATATAACGCCTTTAAGCTTACTAAACTCTTTGCCCTTTTCAACCAGATTCATGGTTTGAAGTTTGACACCAACCATGACAACTCTGTGACCGGGAATTTTTTCAGGATTCACCAAGCCGGTAATATCAATTACATCTTCTTCGATGAGCTTATTGACCCGCGAGCGCACGGTATTTTCAGTAATGTCTAGCTCGTCGGCGATTTTTTTGAATGGAATGCGGCCGTTGCGTAATTGCCGCATAATGGCGAGGCTGGTTTTATCTATTTTCATAATAATGTCGAATTGTTATGTAATAGATGCAGAGTCAGATTAAATTAAACTGATAATACTGTCAATAATATTTTTAAATTTTTATGAAAACATAAAAAAATATATAGAATTTTTCGTATTTACAATTTTTCTATGATTGATGCGAAAAATCAATTTTATAACATTACAAGACATTAATATCATTGAATTTATAATATCAATAAAATATCTTCTTTTTTTTAGTTAATTATAAATAAAATAAAAAATATTGACAAATACATCAATTTTAATCATAGAAAAAGAAACACGAAATTCTCCTTATTACAAATCACGCCCGGAATCGTGTTTGCGATCGAATCACCGCAGCCATTTAAAGGGCTACCAAAGCTATGGTCGCAACAAAAACTCACTTCTACAATTTATCAAGGATAAAGCAATGAAGATTGCCGAACGCATCAACCGATTGGGAACGGAAACGGCGTTTGCCGTGTCAGCCGAGGCCAATGCTTTTGCGGCTGAAGGAAATACAGTCTATCCTTTTCATCTGGGCGATATGAATATTCCGACGCCGGCCAATGTCATGGAGGCTGCCATCAAAGCCATGAAGGATGGCAAAACCGGCTACTGCCCTAATTATGGCGTTGCCGAATTGCGCGATGTATTGGCCAAGGATGTCAATGCATCCCATGGCACAGCTTATTCGATGGATAATGTGGCCATTCAACCAGGGGGTAAACCCACCATCGCTAAATTCATTTTAGCATTGATGAACCCCGGTGATGAGGTTTTGTATCCGAATCCGGGCTATCCGATTTACGAATCGCAAATAGAATTTCATGGCGGCAAGGCCGTTCCCTATGGTTATCTTGAGGGAGAGCATAATTTCAAGCTTGACATCGATGCCATTGGAAAACAGATAACCCCTCGCACCCGGATTCTGGTGCTAAACGATCTTCAAAATCCCACCGGGGCGGAATGTGGTGCCGAGGAATTTGATCAGTTAGCGGAGTTGGTGCTTGCAAATGATTTATACGTGCTGTGTGATGAGGCTTACTTTGATATTCGCTATGAGGGCCAGAGTCAATCTTTTGCGGCGTTGCCCGATATGGCCTCACGATGCGTGATTCTGTATACGTTTTCTAAAAAATTTGCCATGACCGGCTGGCGCTTGGGAGCAAGCATCGGGCCTAAAGGGGTTATTGATGTTATCGCCAAATTAAACGTCAATGATGAATCCTGTTCTAACCATTTCATTCAATACGGCGCCATTGAAGGCCTGACCGGAGATCAGACGGAGGCCCAGCAGATTCTGAATACCTTGCAAGAAAGACGGAATACGGCGGTGGATATTCTCAATTCAATTGATGGAATTTCCTGTTTTAGGCCCAATGCCACTTTTTATCTATTTCCCAATGTTACCCGTGTCATGCAGCGCAAAGGGCTAACCGATTATAATGTCATGCGCCAAACTATTCTGCAAGAAACCGGCGTGTCGTTTTGTACGCGGCTTCACTTTGGACGTGAGCTAAAAGGTGAGGATCAATTATATGTCCGTTTGGCCTATTCAGGTATTGATACATCCGAAATTAAGAATGGTCTGAACAAACTAAAGCAATTTCTCGAAACATGATGGCAAGGTTTGCGTTTATCGGGCAACGTCATTCCGTGCTAGAAAGATTAACAACCCTTTTAATCAATCCGTATGTAAGCTAGCCGACGGAAAGGAGCAATTCCCATGAGTGAGCTTCACGAAACCGTTTTTCATGACCAACATGTGGCCCTGGGGGCCAAAATGGTTGAATTTGGCGGATGGCACATGCCGGTTTTTTATCCTGCCGGCATTGTGGAGGAGCATCTGGCAACCCGTAAAGGGGCGGGATTATTTGACGTCTCTCACATGGGGCGATTTGTGATCAAAGGCAAGGATGGCTTGGCCTTTCTGCAGCATGTGCTGACCAACAATGCTGAAGCCATCGATCCACGTGAGGTCGGTGCCCAGTATACGTTTATTCCCAATAAAACCGGCGGGGCCGTTGATGATGCATATTTATACCGCTTTGTATCCGACGAGTATCTTTTGGTGGTCAATGCCTCCAACCGCGAAAAAGATTGGGCGCATCTACAGTCGCTCATCGCTGATTTTAAAGATGTTGAAATGACGGATCGGACGTTTGAGATTGCCATGCTGGCCCTGCAAGGACCAGAATCGCGCCAGATTCTTGAAAACTGCCTTGAATCTGGGACCATGCCCGAGCCGATGCGCAATGCCGTCAGCACTGTTGTTATCGCCGGTATCGAGGTGAAAGCAGCACGTACGGGCTATACGGGGGAACCGTTGTGTTTTGAGCTATTCTGCCCGCGGGCCGACGGACCCCGTTTGTGGGATTTGCTGATTGGAAAGGGGGCATCGCCTGTGGGATTAGGCGCACGCGATACCCTGCGGCTGGAAGCCGGTTTGCCTTTATATGGCCATGAACTGGGTTTGGATCCCGAGAAAAATGAAATTCCGCTCATGGCCTGTTCCCTGGCCAAATTTGCGGTTAGCTTTTCACCCCTTAAAGGCGGTTATTATGGCCGATCGGCCTTGCACAAACAGTTTAAAGCATTCAAAAAAATATTGGCGCACGATTATACTCTCCGCTCCGATTTGCCGCGACTTATTCAGCCTGTGGCGTTATTGGGTCGTGGAATTGCCCGCGAGGGCGCTAAAATTGTTAAAGACGGCACGCACGTCGGTTATGTTACCAGCGGAACCATGGTTCCTTATTGGATTTTTGAGGGCGAGGGACTCGAATCGGTTCGCACCGATAACCATAAGCTGCGCTCTATCTGCCTGGCCTATTTAGACTGCGATATTATCGAAGAGGATACGGTGTCGATCGAGATCCGCGGCAAACACGTCGAAGCCGTGGTGGTGCCGTATCATTTACGCAGTGAAGCCCCGCCCTTTGCGCGTCCGATTTTACTGGAACATGAGCTGCCGGAAGCAGCGTCGCCGGCCAATGAAACGACCCTAAAGGTCCACCAATTGTTGCAAAATACGATCGATAATACCACCTGGCGGCAACATGAATGCATTAACCTGATTCCTTCGGAGATGACGATTTCACCCATGCCGCGGCTACTGTCCATTATGGATCCCGCTTTTCGCTATGCGGAGCACCGCAAATCCAAGGCCTTCTATGAATCGGAAGTGTTTTACTACCAGGGGACTAGTTTCATCGAAGAAGTCGAGCAGCTATTGGCCCAAGAGTTGATCAAATTTTTGGGGTGTGCGGAGGTGGAAACGCGATTGACCAGCGGCCAGATGGCCAATATGGCGGTTTTTAGCGCCATGGTTGACTATATCAATCGGGCGGACCGGAAAAGCGAACAGCGGCGCATTCGTCTGGTGATGAATAATTTTATCGGAAAAGGTGGTCATCTCAGTGCCCAACCGATGGGGGCCTTGCGAGATTTTGTGGCCCGGGATCCCCATACCGAGCGCCCGGCGGTGGTCAGTTTCCCGGTATTGCCTGAAAACCGCTATAAAATTGATGTGCCGGCCACTTTGGAATTGATTGATGAGTATCGACCCGAGCTGATTATTTTCGGCAAAAGTATGGTGCTGCACAAGGAACCGGTTGCCGAGATTCGAAAATTTTTGGATGCCCAGCAAATCGATGCCGTCATAATGTATGACATGGCCCATGTGTTGGGACTCATCGGACCATACTTCCAGGAGCCTTTCAGTGAGGGCGCCGACCTGGTGACCGGATCGACGCATAAGACCTATTTTGGTACCCAGCGCGGTATTGTCGGCAGTCGTTTTTTGGAAACTGAAGAAAGATATGACTTGTGGGATGCCCTTTATCGGCGGGCCTTTCCGGGCTCGGTTTCCAACCATCACTTGGGAACCATGACAGGATTGCTTTTGGCGGCCTATGAAATGAACCATTTCAAAGATGCGTATCAGTCCAAGGTGATCGCCAATGCCAAGGCGTTTGCCCGGGCGTTGCATGCGTGTGGGCTAGATGTTGCCGGCGACCCCGCCATTGATTTCACAGAGACCCATCAGGTGATATTAAACGTAGGCTACAGCCAAGGGCCCGAATTTGCCAAACGTCTGGAAGCAAATAATATCATCTGTAATTATCAGGCTTCGCCGGATGAAGAGAGCTTTACGGCTTCCGGTGCCCTGCGAATGGGTGTGTCTGAAATGACCCGCTTTGGCATGGAAGCCGAAGATTTTGGTAAATTGAGCCAGTTAATGAAGGATATCATCGTTAACGATGCTAAAGCCGTGGATGACGTCAAGGCCTTGCGTGAGCAATTCCAAGAAATGCAATTTTGTTTCAAAACGGCCGACTTCGGCGATTATGTTCAACAGCTGCACCAACTGATTTAATCGATTTAGAGGGATCGCAACGCAAATGCACCTGAAAGCCACGCCAGATTTGACGTGGCTTTTCTGCTTAATAAAACTGGTGGTGGGATGAGAACCAGACAGTCACATCCAAACTTGCCGATCAAACCGTGCTTGCTCGGCGCCCATTTTTCCATCGCCAAAGGGCTGCACCAGGCCCTGTATGATGCAAATCATTACGGCTGCAATGCCGCCCAGATCTTTACTAAAAATGCCAACACCTGGAAAGAACGCACTTTAACCTCAAAAGAGATCGAGCTTTTTAAAGCCGCTCAACAAGACACCGGTATTTTAGATATCGCTTCGCATACATCCTATCTTATCAACCTGGCCACCCAGGATCCACGCAAACTGGCCTTATCGCGTGAGGCCCTAAAGCAGGAACTGAAGCGTTGTACACAGCTAGGCATACCATGGGTCGTACTGCACCCAGGTGCTCATATGGGAGCGGGTGCAAAAGAGGGGATCAAACAGATTGCTGCGGAAATTAATATACTTTTTGAAGCGGTGCCGGATAGGAATACGGGCTTGGCCCTGGAGGCCACGGCTGGGCAGGGTTCCAGCATCGGTCATTGCTTTGAACATCTGAGCGCTATCATGGATGCGGTCAAAGAAAAGGGACGGTTGGGTATCTGCTTGGATACCTGCCATATATTTGCCGCCGGTTATGATCTTCGCACGGTTGAGGTTTATGAAGCGACGATGGCCGAATTTGACCGAGTTATCGGTCTGCAACATCTTAAGGTCATTCATTTGAATGATTCCAAAAAAGAGTTGGGTACCAGGGTCGACCGACACGCAAACATCGGTGAAGGGCATATCGGCATCGATACCTTTCGTTATTTGATGAACGATCAGCGGCTAGTTGCTGTGCCAAAGATATTGGAAACGCCCAAAAAAAAGGATCAGGGCCAAGATTTGGATGCAATCAACCTCAAGCGTTTAAGGAAGCTTATCAAGCTATCATAGTTGATGGTATTTTCAGGCTTAGAAAAGCATATTACGCGCTACATCCTTTAGAGCGATGGTTTACAAAAATTACATCCCATGCTACGTGAACGGGCAATCTATTTGAGGTCTTGACGGCATGGGCAAATACTATTCTGGTTAAGGGATTGTCAGTATGCGGCAAAATAAAGGTCGTTAAATATTTCAGGGGTCGTTTCGTTCGTCATGCCGGCCCAGGCCGGTATCCAGAAATGGCCCCTTAAAAAGAATTAGATTCCGGATCAAGTCCGGAATGACAAGCTTTGATGCTCGTAATGCCCCGACGGCTCAAATATTTAAGAAGCATTAAAAACAGCCGGATATCTTAAGGAGACGCAATATGACAATTGAGCGTGAAAAATATGAATTTGATGTTGTTTTTGTCGGCGGCGGTCCCGCCAGTTTAGCCGGTGCGATCAGACTGATGCAAATTGCCCAAGAAAATGATGTGGCTTTGGAAGTCGCGTTAATCGAAAAAGGCGCCGAAATCGGAGCACATGCTGTCAGCGGTGCGGTGTTAAACCCCAGAGCACTTGCTGAATTGATTCCTGATTACAAGGAAAAAGGGTGTCCGCTTGAAACCGATGTGCGCGCAGATGAGTTTTATTTTTTAACCCGTAAAAACGCCCATCGCCTACCCATGGCGCCCCGTTATATGCACAATAAGGGATTTCACATCATCAGCGTCTCCAAATTCTCCCGCTGGCTGGGCGGTATTGCTGAAGAATTGGGTATCATGCTCTTTCCCGGTTTTGCCGGCAAAGAAGTGCTGTATGGTGAAGATGGTCAAACCATCGTGGGGATTCGAACCGGTGATAAAGGTATCGGCCCCGATGGTCAGCCCAAAGGGACCTTTGAACCCGGCTATGATCTGATGGGCAAGGTTACCGTTTTGGGAGAAGGGGCCCGGGGCAGTTTGATCAAAGAAATCGACGCAAAGCTAAACATCACATCTGGGAAAATGCCGCAGGTGTATGAAACCGGCATCAAAGAAGTCATCCAACTGCCGGAAGACAATTTTTTTAAATCCAGCAAAGGTAACGACATCCACACCCTTGGTTATCCGCTGGGCCTAATAAACATCCCGGGTGGAGGATTTATCTATGAAATGGCGGATAATAAGATCAGCATCGGTTTTCTGGTGGCGCTCAGCTACGCGGATCCGATGATAGACCCTTATGAAACCTTTATTCAATTCAAGCAGCATCCATTTGTTGCTGACCTTATTAAAAACGGTAAGGTTTTGGAACAGGGAGCCCGCACGGTTGCCACCGGCGGCTATTTTACGATTCCAGAGTTGGCGGTGGATGGCGCGGTTTTTATCGGGGGCGCGGCCGGCATGCAAAACAGCCCTGCCCTTAAGGGGATTCATGTGTCCATGAAGTCGGGGATGTTGGCGGCCGAAGCGATTGCGGTCGCTATCGATCAAGGCGATTTTTCAAAAAAATCGCTAAGCTACTATGCGGATGCGTTTGAAAACAGCTGGGCTCAAAATGAGATATGCGAGGGGCGCAATTTTGCCCAAGCCCTAACACGCAAAGGTTTCATGAAATTTGTACACCTGGGTGCCCAATATTTTACCAAGGGACGCGGCATCGTTGACCGCATGTCGATTGAAGCGGATCATCAAACGCTTGTACCCCTGAGCGGTGACGGGGAGCCAGCTGATGGCGGGGTGGATCGTAAAGTTTATGACGGAGAGCTCTATGTTGATAAATTGACCGGTGTGTACCTGTCAAAAACCATGCATCGAGAAGACCAACCCAGCCACATTATTGTGCATGATTTGCAAACTTGTATCAATGAATGCTATCCACAATTTCGCAGTCCCTGCACGCGGTTTTGCCCCGGCAATGTCTATGAAATTGAAATTGATGCGGCCACCAAGCAACCGAAACTCAAGCTAAATCCGTCAAATTGCTTCCACTGTAAGACCTGCGACATCAAAGATCCCTTCGAAAATATCACCTGGACCTGCCCGGAAGGGGGCGAAGGGCCGGGCTATACCACGGTATAGTCGGGTATAGTCGATACAGTTTTCGTCAATGCAGAAAAATAGGGAAGCGAACTTGGGCCGGTTGATTTACAATCGGCCTTTTTTTAGAATGGCGATCAGCAACCAGATGCCCATGATGGCGGCGGCTAGAAAACCGATGATACCGATCAGGGATATGCCAAATATATAAGGGGGAATTTTTGACAAAATGATGATGGCCGAGCCGATAATGAGGGCGGCAATGATGATGGCAAAAGATAACCGATTACTAATCTGGTCATGTGTTGCCAGCAAATCATAAAGGCCCTGATGCTCAAATTTGACTGACAATTTCTTCTGTCGAATCAGGCGCGTGATTTCCAGCAGATCTTTGGGAAACTGCTGCACAAAGGCGATGGAATCGGAGGCCAGGACGGCGATATCGTCGGCGATGCGTTTGGGCGAAAACCGATTCATTTTAACTTTTTCGATAAACGGCGCCGCCTGAGCAATCATATCAAACTCCGGGTAGAGCAAGCGGCCAACGCCTTCCACGGTTGCCAAGGCCTTCATCATCAAAAACAGATCCGCCGGGATGCGCAACTTGTGGCGCGATGCCAGCTCAATCAGTTGTTGCAGCAGCTTACCGACTTCGATGTCTTTCAGGGGTTTGTATAGGTGCTTGCCCATGAAGTCGGCCATTTCGCCCTCCAGCAGACGCATCTCCGGCCTTTCCTCCCATAGAGTCAGGCGCAGCAGCACTTGGGTAGCCATGGCCGCATCGCGACGGACCACCGCATCGATCAAATCGACAAATCTTTCTCGGGTGTGGCGCTCCGTTGATCCCACCATACCGAAATCAAACAAACAGATGACATTGTGGGGAAGTACATAAATATTACCGGGGTGGGGATCGGCGTGAAAAAAACCGTGATAAAAAACTTGTTGGAGAATAATATCTGTGCCGCGTGCGGTGATCAATTCGCGGTCAAGGCCTTCTTGGTCCAGCTGTTCGGTTTTGGAAACCTTGATGCCATCCACAAATTCCATCGTCAGAATGCGAGAGGTTGACAACTCCTGAAAGACTTTGGGAACGTAAATGGTAGCGTCATTTAAAAAATTGTGAGCAAACCGTTGCATATTGGCCGCTTCAATCGTGTAGTCGATTTCTTTTTCAAGCGTGCGGGCAAATTCTTCTACAATTCTTACCGGCTGATGAACCGCCAGCTCTTCGATATGCCGCTCGGCAAGGGTCGCCAGGTGCAGCATGATCTCCAAATCGATCTCGATGGTTTTACGAATGCCGGGGCGTTGAATTTTAATCGCAACCTGTTCATTGTCCATCAAGACGGCTTTGTGAACTTGCCCGATGGATGCAGATGCCAGAGGTTCGTTGCTTAATTCTGAATAGACTTCCTCCGCCGGTCGGCCGAGCTCATTTTCGATGATCTGCTTCACATCGCTAAATGAAAATGGGGGCACCTTGTCTTGAAGTTTGGCGAGCTCTTCGATAAATGCTGCGGGAATGAGGTCGGGCCGGATGGATAAAATTTGGCCCAGTTTAATATAGGTCGGTCCCAATTCTTCGAAGGCCAGGCGCAGACGTTGGGCTTTGGAAAGTTTATCTACCGGCTCCCGTTTTTTTTGAGAAATCATCTGCAGACCGACCTCGATGTATTGGTCGATCTTCAACAGCTCCAACAAATCGCCGAAGCCGTATTTAAACAGAATCGACAGAATTTTGCGGTAGCGATTGAGGTGACGATAGGTACGGCCTAAAACCCCTATTTTTCTGATACTCACCATCAGGACATGTTTGGTTTACGGAGCTATATCCTTATTCTCATTAAGTGCTTTTTTAATCTCAATAATCTCTTTCTTCAGAGCCTTCATTTCATCTTTGGTCACCAAGTCGGCTTTTTTGAGAACCAATTGAACTGTCTGCTCCACCGTCGATTCTAATTTGTCACGGGTATCCTTATACTTTTCGACAAGATCATTGACAAAAGCCTTGCCCTCATCTTCGGACATCTTGCCTTTTTTAATGAGATCTTTGGCAAATTCTTCGACCTCATCTTTTGTCTTCAAAGCAAGACCGATGCCCGTTAAAAAGGTTTTTTGAACGAGATCAAACATACAGATTCTCCTTTCATATCATAGCTGATGCCCGCCG
>JASJAZ010000089.1 GCA_030066785.1 Desulfobacterales bacterium
GTATAATCCATAAGACCGGGTGCTTTACTGATGGGTGCTTTTTTCTCGATAAAGTATGGAAAGGTAACTTCGATATGTGCCGATGCGGCATTTAGGTGGGTTTTCATCCCATCAAGGATCGTGGAAAATCGCTTCAAAGACACCTCCGGCCGAAACAAATGCAGCAATTCAACGAAACGGCTCATATGCGTACCTTTGTTTTCATGCGGAAGATCAACATACATGTTAATGGAGGCCACCGTGTTTTGATGTTTATTTTGGCGATCACGAACCGTTATCGGATAACGTATTTCCTTGATGCCCACCTTATCGATGGGAATATTGCGATGATCACGTTGATTTTGGACGTCTTTCATTACCTTTTATCTTCGGATGCCATTGATTTAGTTTGCGCTAGCTGTCATGCCATAAAAAATAAAGTTTGAAAAGCCCTCATGCCGCCGTGCAAAGCTAAACTCATCTATTTCAACAAATATTCCTTCTTTACATGACTTAAGGATTTGAAAATATTACCTTTAATTTTGCAATTAACTTCGTATAACTGCTGCAGAATTTCTTTAATGGTCTGGCGTGAAGAACTATTGGCAGAAGGACAAGGATTGATAAAATCAGGAAAGTGAAGTTCAGCTGATAATTTGCGTATAGTTGCTTCCTCGGTATGAGCCAAAGGCCGAATGATGGTAAAGTTTCCTTTAAATAAGGACTGGGAGGGAACCATGGTGCTAATTTCACCTGCAAAGCAAATATTTAGAAATAGCGTTTCAATGATATCGTCTTTGTTATGACCCAGTGCTAATTTACGGCAATCAAGCTCGTCGGCAATTTCAAAGAGCCTTTTGCGACGCTTCCGCGAGCACAGGAAACAAGGATTTTCCCTGTTCACAGCACTATGCGCGTCCGTACCATAGGATGTGTGCTCAATGTGCAGCCGGTATCCCATTTGCTGGCAGTAGTCGGTAAGCGCGCTGCTAAAACCACCATCAAAACCCGGATCCAGATAGATGGCGTGCAGATCGTAATTGATGGGAATACGCGAGAGTCGGTCAGTAAGGATCCATAGCAACATCAAACTATCCTTGCCGCCGGAGAGTGCGACCGCGATGCGGTCACCATCGGCAATCATATCGTAGTGGTGGATAGCTTGGCCGACCGTTCGATTCAGGGCTTTATATGTATATGAAAGCTTTGGCAAAAAAGGGATTGCGTATTATTCTTGCGCGGCCACTTCATCTTCGGTTTCAATTTCGGCTTCAGGCTCAGCACGTTCTTCATCAGCAGCCTGTTCCACCGGCGGGGCAACCCTTAATTGGACTTTACCAGCGGCAATCTCGCGCAAAGAAACCACAATATCTTCGTTTTTGGGAGATTTGACCAAATATTCCGATCCTTCACGAATCTGTCGAACGCGTTTAGCCGCCATATTAACCAATAGAAAACGATTAGATACTCTTTTTAGGCAATCTTCAATAGTGATTCGAGCCACGATATAACCTCCGTCCCGCTATAACTTTTTCTGGATTAAAGTTGACTAATATTCTTTTAATAATCCGACAAGCGTAAAAATAGGTCGCTGGCCATTAGATTATTTCAGCCAATTCGTAGTGACGCTTTCCACCAGGCGCATTGATAACCAGTTCAGCCCCCGGTTTTTTGCCCAAAATTTCTCTGCCCAAGGGTGATGATATTGAAATGCGGCCCTCTTCTATATTTGATTCGTCCGGTCCTACAAGTTGATATTCGACTTCTTCACCCGTTTCGATGTTTTCCAAAACCACCTGTGAGCCAAATACAGCCTTATCCTTGGAAAGCGTTTGGGGGTCGACGACATTTGCATTGTTGACTTTATAATTTAATTCCGAGAGCCGACCTTCAATAAAAGCTTGCCGTTCTTTGGCCGCATGAAATTCAGCATTCTCTGAAAGATCACCATGCGCCCGTGCTTCTTCGATCGCTTTGATGTTTTGAGGACGTTCAACGGTTTTGAGATGCTCCAATTCTTTTCTCAGTTTATCATAGCCTTGTCGTGTAATGAGTATGCGTTCCAATATCTATCTCCATTAAGTCTTTTGGTATGTATCATGAAAAATAGCCAAGAATCGTTGTGCCGGCTTGAACCTTTGCGCCAACCGCAACTTTAATATTCGTATCACTCGGCAAATAAACATCCAGTCGTGAACCAAAGCAAATCATACCAAACCGCTGGCCGCGGATAACCGATTCACCTTCTTTAATGCTGCATATAATCCGGCGTGCAATCAAACCGGCGATTTGCACAATACCGATGGATCCCTCTTCAGTCTTTATCAGCAGCGCGTTGTGCTCATTTTTCATTGAAGCGCTGGCATGATTAGCGGCAATGAACTTACCGGGTTGATAGTTAATTTTTTCAACTGTGCCATTGTATGCTATGCGGTTCACATGAACATTGAAGACCGACATGAAAATACTGATTTTACGGCATTTTCCGCTATAGTAAGGGCTGCGTTCCGTTAACTCGGACACAATTACTTTTCCATCGGCAGGTGCAACAATAGCTTTGGCTTGACTCGGTATGACCCGATCAGGATCTCGAAAAAAATAACAGATAAAAAAGGTGGCCAGCAATGCCAGCACCGCTGGTATGACGAGTTTCAATAGTGCCAATACGGCAGTGGTAAACGCGGCTGCAAATATCAATGGATAACCCGCCTTGGCAATTGGGAGTGCCGTATTGCTAGGCGGATCTGACCAGGTAAATTTGTTCATTAAATATGCCTAGAAATTGATCAATCGGAATTTGGCTGAATCAATAAAAACATTTTCCAATATCAGAAACATATAAAAATTGTCAATAAATTTGAAATAATCCTAACACTTAATTAGGTTAACGATTAACATTATTTGGTCACCTGCAATCGGAAACATCAGATGCCCAAGATACCTTACCGGATCAAGACATGTCGTTTGCACCTGTTCATTTTGGCTCTTTCAATGCCATTTCAGCATATGATTGACGAATATATTGCGGAACCAATTGGCCATTATTCATGTTTGAATGTTCAATTAACTTGGCATACCCACATCTGGCCACAGATGTCGCTCTCAAAATATTATCAGTCTCCGGTACGAATCTGGCGTGCGAACCCAAGCGCTCTTTCAGGGGTTCCCGGTAAAATAGTGCGCCGTCGCCAACCAAAAGACACGGACTTTGCATAGCCCGGACCGCTTCCACAGGCGGCTTTGCCTGTTCTTCGATTTCCTGGATGATTAAGCCGCCTTGCCAACGATAGCCGGCGAAATAGACCTCTCCCCGTTTGGCATCCAAAAGCGGATAAATCGGCAGATTGGTAAAAGCGAACTGCGTCGCCAAAGCTTCCAGAGTCGACACCCCCACAATTGGCTTGCCGGAGGCGGCGGCAAGACCTTTTAACGCGCTTAAACCGATTCGCAATCCTGTAAAGCTTCCCGGACCCAACGTAACCACGAATCCATCCAACTCCATAACTGATAATTTAGATAGGTTTAAAACCGTTTGGATCATACCCATTAGATGCTTGGAATGCGTTTGGTTGCTTGCAAATGTAAATTCAGCCAACGTTGTTACGTCTTGAATCGCTGCTACGCTGCAACTTTTGGTTGCCGTATCGACCGCCAATAGGTTCATTATTTTTGCAATCTTCGTTTCATGGACGTATCCCCATTAACGTAATTAGCTTTTATGGCGTATCTTTGCTAGATGGATTGCGATCAAAGGCAATCTCAAAAACTTGATCCATATTTTTGATAGCGATAAATTGAATCTTATGCTTAACATTGGGGGGAATTTCTGCCAGATCCTTGCGATTTTTTTCCGGGATAATAATGGTGTGGATGCCGGAACGTAACGCACCCAGTGCTTTTTCCTTTAGACCGCCAATGGGAAGTACGCGTCCCCTAAGGGTAATTTCACCGGTCATGGCCACTTCTTTGCGAATGGGATATTTACCCAAAGCCGATATTAGCGCCGTTGCCATGGCGATACCCGCGGAAGGCCCATCTTTCGGAATTGCACCGGCAGGAACATGAATATGAACGTCCAAATTTTCAAATATGTTTTCATCAATTTTAAACCTTTTCAAATTGCTGCGGGTATAACTGAGGGCTGCCCGGGCGGACTCTTGCATCACATCACCGATCTGCCCGGTAATGATCAAATCTCCCTTGCCGTTGATCAAACTTGCTTCAACATACAAGACTTCACCGCCAGCTTGCGTCCAGGCCAGACCGGTGGATAAACCGATTTGACTCTCCTCCTGATCCATCTCGGGCACAAACTTCGGAACACCAAGATACTTTTGCAAGTTATTTTTCGTTATTTTGAAATTTGCTTTGCCGCCTTCGGCGATTTTGCGGGCGACTTTGCGACAAACAGCGCCAATCTCTCTTTCCAAATTTCTCAAACCCGCCTCTAAGGTGTATTCCGAGATGATTTGCAGCAAGGCTCCGGAACTAAATTTTAGCGTCCGGGATTTCAATCCGTTTTGTTTCAGTTGGCGGGGAATAAGGTGCTTTTGGGCGATTATTTGCTTCTCTTCCGCGGCGTAGCCAGACAGCGTGATCACTTCCATCCGATCCAGCAGAGCCGAAGGAATGGTATCCGTCAAATTTGCGGTTAAAATGAACATCACATTGGACAAATCAAATGGTAAGTTTAGGTAGTGATCGCTAAATGCATTATTTTGTTCCGGATCCAATGCCTCCAGCAGCGCCGAGGATGGGTCACCCCTGAAATCACTACCTAGCTTATCGATCTCGTCCATCATAAAAACAGGATTGTTGGTACCACTTTGCTTCAACCCCTGTATTAAGCGACCTGGCAGAGCACCGATATAAGTACGACGATGACCACGAATTTCGGCTTCATCACGGATACCGCCAAGTGAGATTCGAATGAATTTGCGTTTCATGGCCCGGGCGATTGCCTGGCCCAATGATGTTTTGCCAACTCCGGGCGGCCCTACAAAGCATAAAATCGGACCTTTCATCTGGGCGTTTAGTTTACGCACACTCAGATATTCCAAAATACGATCTTTTACTTTTTCAAGTCCGTAGTGTTCACGATTTAAAACATCTTTAGCTTTCTTAATATCAATGAAATCCTTGGTGGACTTGCTCCAGGGCAGTTCCACCAACCAGTCTAGATAAGTCCGCACAACGGAGGACTCGGCTGCATCCTGATGCATTTGTTCTAAACGGCGCAGCTGTTTTTTAGCCTCTGTGGTAGCCTCTTTGGACATACGAGCCCGTTTGATTTTCTTATCGTATTCCTCGATTTCTTTTGCTTTTTCGTCATATTCGCCCAGTTCGCGGTGGATGGCTCGCATCTGTTCGCGCAAGAAAAAGTCCCGTTGGCTTTTGGAAATTTCGTCCTTAACGTCGGACTGAATTTTGGCCTGCATGGCCGACAAACTTAGTTCCTTGGACAGTAAATCGTTGATTTTCCTGAGGCGTTCAATGGCGTCCGTAATTTCAATCAATTCTTGAGATTCTTGCACCTTTAATTTTAAATTCGAGGCCACTAGGTCGGCCAGTTTCCCCGGGTCTTCTACCCCTTCCAGAATAGAACCAACATCACCAGTGAGTTCACCGCGAAAAGCCATAATTTTTTCGGTCTGTTCGCGAACGTTGCGCATCAGGGCTTCGGTTTTCAAATCAACAGAGGTCAGCGGTTCTTCGGCCACTAACTCAATTCTGACGCGATATAGCCCTCTTCTGCGCACATAATCCTTAATCCGGGCCTTGGACACGCCCTGTACAAGCGCCTTTACGCGCCCATCGGGTAACCGCAGCATCCGTAAAACACGACCCACCGTTCCTACTTTAAAAATGTCATCCGGACTCGGGTTTTCAAGCCCAGGATCCTTCTGAGTTACCAACAAAATAAGCCGATCCTGCGTGACCGCCTCTTCGATGGCTCTTATCGAGCGCTCCCGGCCGATGAAAAGCGGTAAAAGCATATCGGTAAATATGACCACATCCCTAACCGGCAGCAACGGTATAATTTCCGGAATATCCAACTCCGAGTCGTCGGCATCAATAATGGTAACCAAATCGTCCCTGTCAGGTTCACCCATAATTTTCTTGGAACTCCTTTACAAAATAGTTTTTTGCAGACTTGTTGTGCAAAACGTGTATACTGATAATGTAAATGATAGCATGTGTATAATCGCGGGACATTAACTATAAGGCGATATTTACAAATCACAATATCAATCTTGATATTTTTTAACAAGAATTTCAATTTACTGAATTTGTTTATCAATCATCTGTGCCGACTGCCGATATTGTATGTATAGCTAGTTTCAAAGTTTGGCAATCTAGCCGTAGATATTCGACAATTTTTTGATCACGATAGAGGTCTGGCTTAAATGTCTATGTCATTGCTTGGCTTGTATGCCGTTGTTATTGGTCTGTGCATTGGCAGTTTTTTAAATGTCTGCATCCATCGGCTGCCGGTCGCTAAATCGATCATACATCCAGGTTCGAGTTGCCCTCAGTGCGGCACGGCCATCCGAATCTACGATAACATCCCTGTGATCAGTTTTATTTTGTTAAGGGGTCGATGCCGGTTTTGCAGCGCATCCATTTCGCCACGATACCCGGTGGTTGAATTGATGAGCGGATTGTTTGCGTTGGCTGTTTTTCTTAAGTTTGGAATAACCGTGCAAGCCCTCATCTATTTTATATTTATTGCTGCGCTGCTGGCGATAACGTTCATTGATCTGGATCATCAAATCATACCAGACGTCATTACCTTGCCGGGTATTCCTTTGGGGTTGGCGGCATCTTTTGGCCTCCCTTCTGTTTCCTTTTGGGATGCCATGCTGGGCTTGGTGGCAGGGGGCGGCAGTTTACTGTTGGTGGCGTGGGGTTACACGTTGATTACCAAAAAAGATGGCATGGGAGGCGGTGACGTCAAATTACTGGCAATGATTGGCGCCCTAACCGGCTGGCAGGGTGTGTTGTTCACCATATTGGTAGGCTCAGCCGTGGGAACGGTTTGCGGGCTAATTGTCATGCAGCGCCAGAAAAGCGATATGAAACTGGCCATACCGTTTGGGCCATTTTTATCAATCGGTGCAATTGTTTATATCTTCTTTGGTCCAGCATTGATTTCATGGTATTTTGGGCTGATGTATTAAACAGCAGATGCGTTCGTTGAAAATTGACATTTTTAAAAAGGCGGGTGAACCCTCGTTGGGGTACGGTCGGGCGGCACTGGCTTTTTTAAGTGCGATGATTTCGATGTGTATGTATTTTTAAGGCGTAAAGCCGTCTCTTGCTCCCAGCGGGCAGTATATTTTAAAAACGGCAACATACCGCCGGACCAAGGAAAATTTACCCAAAAAGATGCACCGAAAAAATCAAAGTATGATACATGCGTCACTTGAGTACTATCGCCTACGGCTTTTAGCAAAATATGACCATAATGATAATATTGTCCACTTTCCTTGAGATTTATCAGAGTGTATTCTATTCGGTGGTGTTCGGGAAAAATAATCGTTTTCCATTCAAATCGAGTCCTTGGCAAGTGTGTATAAACATTTTCAGTAACAATGGTGTTGCCGTTGCGGCTTATAAGTCGGTGAGTTTTTATGTACTTATTCGTAAGCAGAAAAGTATTGTTGAAATCGGTTTTAAATCGCCAATAAACATCCAGCGGCACTTTAACAAGGTAGACCAGCCGGTACCCTCGCCCGCTATCAATCGGAGACTTAAGTTTAGTGATGTAGGCCTGTCCATTGATTAGTCCCTCTAATGGAATTTCCTCCGCTGTTAGATTACATGGTTGCCATAGGCATGTAAGCCAGAAGATAAAGACCGCAATGCCTCTCCGATAGTGCAGTAAGGATATTCGATAGTATGATGGATTCACTGTTTTATTTGAAAATTGATTGTAATTTGAGCCGTATTGATTGCGGCATAAGAGGTTTATTAAGTATCCAAAAAACGATTGTCAATGACATGGCAAGCCTACTACTCTGTGTTCGCAGCAAATTTGTTACCGATAACAGCAAGGATCAATAAATTACTATTTCGAGATGTGGTATTAAGAAACGATAACGCCGCGTCTAACTTTGACTTTAAATCTGAACTAGTGTAAAGCTTGCCATCACAAAAAACAGTGGCGTCACAGGTATTGGTCTACCATTGAGCTTTTCTTCATTTTTGTCTGATTTTATGTGCACGGAGCGCTGGGAAAGTAGTTGGCGTGCTTAAGTTTGCCCTCTATACCAGAATACCACAACAATGCGTCTGGCAATTATCTCCGATATCCACGGCAATTTAGAAGCGTTTCAAGAAGTGCTTGCTGATATTGAGCATCGCGATGTAAACGACATCATATGTCTTGGCGATAATATCGGCTATGGTCCCCAGTCCAATGAGGTTGTTCTACAGATAAGTGCATTAAAAATAACATGCACCATGGGCAACCACGAAATGGCGTTGGTGGATAAACGTCATTTAGACTGGTTCAATCCTACCGCGCGCGAATCACTTTTAAAAACCAACGATTTGCTTTCCGATGATGCCATTAGATACATAAAACGTTTGCGATCTTTTCATGTTTTTTTTAACTGCCGATTTGTGCATGGATTTCCACCAGATTCCGCACTAATGTATCTTTTCCAAGCATCTGATTCCCAAATCCGTAATATTTTTGGAATGATCAATGAGCGCATCTGCTTCGTCGGACACACACACGATCTGGAACTCATCACATTCGACGGCAACAAGGTAAAGCGTTTCCCGCTATATATGGGCCAAACGGACTTACGCACGGACCAGCCTTACATCGTCAATGTCGGCAGTGTCGGGCAACCCCGCGATGGAAACAACAACGCAAAATATGTCATTTGGGACTCCACTGAAAACATAATTGATATTCGGTTTGTTCCCTACGACGTCGATGCCGTTGCCAACAAAATTATTTCTGCTGGCCTGCCGCGAATGCATGCGGAACGACTCCGATAACCAGCATTTTCACATGGCGATCATATATTGCATTGACGCAATCTAATTTCTCACAATAAAACCAAACCTTAAGCTGATAAAAAATTACTTCACTGAAATTGTGAAATACAAATATGCTTGTTGTTGACAGCCATATCCATTGTGGCGTTCAAAAGGTAGCACACCCCTTCAACCGCATTAAACCGCTCTTGGACCAAGCCGGTATTGCCCGGGCCTGCATCACATCCCCGGTTGAAGACATCTATTACCGGTATTCAGCTGCCTTTGATGACAATGCTGCGTGGCAGAAATGCCGAGCCTGTTCACGCGAATACCTGCTGGAAATTGCGCGTGCGAATAAAGGCATATATCCCTTCTATTTTGTTTGGAACGATTTTAAAACTGATGATCTCAACAAACGTTATTACGGGGTTAAATGGCACCATCACGAAGGTGAGCCACCCTATCACTATTCCGATGGGCGCTGTGCGGAAATGATTGATGCTATCTGTGCACGTAATCTGCCCATTATTCTGGAAGAATCATTTGACCAGACAATTAAATTTCTTGATATGGTCAATGAAAGATCACCCGTGATTCTGCCGCACTTGGGATTGGTCAACGGCGGCTTTGAACGGCTGTATGAAGAACGTGTTTGGGAAGCTAATAACGTTTTTGCCAATACGGCTTTAGCCGGATTTCGGGAAATAAAAATCTATTTAGAGACCTACGGTCCTGATCGTTTACTTTTTGGCAGTGGTTACCCGTTTGGTCTGCCCGGTTTGTTGCTCGACCGTCTTATGGATATGCGCATGGGTCGTAAAGCGCTCAAAAAAATATGCGGCGAAAACATACTAAGACTGATTCATGCAACTACTCGCTAGAATCGTAATGATGATATAATGATCGAGAATATAAAGTGTTGCTGTAGCCGTCTATAGTGTTTAAGCGTTAGGGAAAGCGTTTTTGCATTTTTTGCCGATCTGAAGAATTTGGCTGAAGACAAGAAATGAACAGATTTCAATAATTACACCATAACATTATTAATTTAATTTTAACTTTTTGTTTTAATTTAGCATACTATTTTTTTGATAATCTAGTAATAACCTTTTCATTGACTGTGGATAAACATCTATTTTTCGGAACATTTCCGGTAGCGCTTTTTGAACCATAAATTCTGATAAAGCTAGATCCTCCCAATTCAGAAGATGTTTATAGCTGCTAAAAAATGCCATCGGGAGTTGATCCTCCGTAGCGCCCTGCAAAGTGTCGCAAATCAAATGTGATAAATAGATCAACGATACACTCTCGTGGACGCCCTCCGGTATGTTTGCATGCATCGAAAATTCCGGATAAGATTGAAATTCAACACTTTGCCACACACTACTGGGTAAATTCCATTCACGCAATAACAGGGCACCAAGTTTGGCACCATCTAGAAAATCAATCAGCATCTTGAGCTTGGGATTTTGTTGCCGAAGAAGCAAAATGACGCTTTTGCCCAAATCATGCAGTAATCCAATGGTGGCCATCCAAGCTGGTTTGGATACCTTCAGAACTTCAGAAACAGCAAATGCAATATTTGAAATCGCCACGGAATGAAAATATAATGTTTGAAATTCATCCGTGATCGGCAATGTCTGCCGCACACTTTCCGCCATGATCATTTTGTATATCTCATTAAAGCCAAGCAAAACCACCGCATGGTTAATATCGGGTATTTTCTGTTTGAAACCATAGAATGGAGAATTAATCGTCTTCATAACGGTGCCCGCTAAAGAGGGATCATTTTTTATGATTTCTGCGACTTCCGAAGTCGAAATTTTATTTTCCAGCAGCTTCGTGGCCATAGATTGGGCATAGGCTGGCAAGCGTGGTACTTTTTGAATGATGTTGCTAACAATTTCAGATTCAGTATAATCTTCCGTCTTATGGGCCCGCGATCGATACAATTCTTGCATCAATTGCCGGCGTATGGAGCGTTGCGCTTTCTGCTGATTAACCAGATTGTTAATACGCTGAACATCAAGCGCATTTAAGCGCTTGAAAAAGAACAATTGGGTGCGATCACTTAACTGATCCAGTGTTGGATGATCAATTAACATCACGTCACTGTGTATTTTCGCAATTACCGAAGCAGATCTTGGAATTTTCCGCATAAACGTAAAATCACCGACCCAATCACCGGTCTTCAGGGTGGCAATTTCCTCGCGCCTGCTTTCTCTATATCTAACAACCTTCAATTCACCTCGCAGCACAATATACAATGCCTGATCCGTTTCGCCTTCTTTGATAAAAACCTCAGCAGGCGCTAGCTTGCGGATCGTGGCCATCTGATATAATTCCGTCAGTGCCTTGGGATTTAATCCTTTGAAAATAATCTGGGCCGATTTATGAAGATCTTTTTGCATGGTAACGGCTAACTCCCCCATTTGGATTTAAATAAGTCATCGCATCGAGTTTACCTTTTTAGCATATCGGCATAACGACGGCGGATATTAAATGGAAAACTAAAAACACATTTACCGGCCAAGAGACTTCAAAGACTACATCTAAATACATGTTGATGTTCTCCTAAAATTTAAAATCGATTTGATTGCATTGGGTTGACAATCCCGAATTTCTATGCACCAAATATCGAGAATTTTTATAAAATTTTCTAATTCAGTTTATGTGCCGCATTAACGTATATCCAGTGTGGATGCTAGATTTTAACTCATTGCGTAAAGGTAACGTTCCAAAGAGGTATCTATAAGTGCCATCGGTTATTGTTAAACCACATGCCTTAAAGGCTCTCAGGAGGCGACATCCGTGGGTTTTTTCGGGCGGTATTGCTGAGGTGAAAGGCCGACCGTTAGCTGGCGAAACTGTCGATATCCTTGCTGCCAGCGGCCAATTTATCGGCCGTGGGGCATATTCACCACAGTCGCAAATTCGGGTTAGAATTTGGACATTTGATCCAGCTGAAGACATCAATCCTTCATTTTTCAAAAAACAACTACAGCGTGCTGTTGATTTTCGACGAAAGCAAGCTAACGGTGCCTATTTTAAAGCCTGTCGCATGGTCAACGCCGAATCAGATGGCCTTCCGGGCCTGATTATCGATCGTTATGCTAATTTTCTGGTTTGCCAGTTTCTCTCGGCGGGAACCGAATATTGGAAATCGGCTATCGTTAATACAATGCAATTGCTGCTGCCCGGTTTGGGTATCTTTGAGCGTTCCGACAGTGAGGTCCGCGAAAAAGAGGGTTTTTCCAAAATAACTGGCACGCTAAGCGGCCAGGCGCCGCCCAATCTTATTAAAATTGGCGAAAATGACTATTATTTTTGGGTCGATGTTCGCCAAGGGCATAAAACCGGCTTCTATTTGGATCAGCGCGATAGTCGCACATGTATCGCTGAGTTTGCCCGAGGCACCAATGTTTTAAACTGCTTCGCCTACACCGGCGGGTTTGCCGTGGCGGCATTACGGGCAGGCGCCAAATCAGTTACCAACATTGATTCGTCTGAGCCCGCCTTGGAATTGGCCAAGCGCAATGCCACACTTAATCAATTGGATACTGATAAAATGCAGAACATCGTGGGCAACGTGTTTGTTTTGCTCCGGCGATTCCGTGATGTTAATCGGAAATTTGATCTCATTATCCTTGATCCACCCAAATTCGCTGAATCGAGCCGGAAGCTTGATCGGGCCGCCCGTGGCTATAAAGATATCAATCTATTGGCAATTAAAATGCTTAAACCAGGTGGTATTTTAGTAACATTTTCATGTTCAGGGGCGCTGAGTCGAGAATTGTTTCAAAAAATTGTCGCCGGCGCGGCCGTTGATGCCGGCCGCGATGTTCAGGTCATCCGATGGTTATCGCAACCTTCCGATCACCCCACCCGCTTAAACTTTCCGGAGGGAAATTACCTTAAAGGAATTGTCGGTATGGTTAGGTGATTTTCTGCCAATAAGGTTGTGATAAAGTTAATGCGTAGGCTTTTTATACCTTAAGGCGCAGAGCGTCATATGATTAATCCGGTATTTAAATCTTATGAAGGAGGATCCGTGGCCCATTCGAACGACACCCATCTTAAAATATATGGTTATATTATTTGGCTTTTCGGTTTTACCGGAGCGCACCGTTTTTATTACGGAAAACCGATATCAGGAACGATCTATTTTTTTACCCTAGGGCTATTGGGAATCGGCTGGCTTATCGATGTGTTCCTTATTCCTGGAATGGATCGGCAGGCCGACTTTCGCTTTCGGCCTGGTCGAATCAACTATACGGTTGCGTGGGTATTGCTTACCTTCCTTGGGCTATTGGGAATCCATCGACTTTACATGGGTAAATGGCTAACAGGTATCGTCTATCTGTTAAGTGGCGGCCTATTGGGATTAGGGTATTTGTACGATTTTTGGACGCTGAATGACCAGATAACCATCATTAATTCGAACGGCTAGGGGCTAATGTGCACCAAGTCCAAATGAATTCAAACCGACTCAAAATAATGATGTAAGAAATCTTAGGTGAGGAAAAAATGTTTTCAGCATTGACTGCTGGCATCCTTTTGGGGCTTTCAGCCGGATTTGCACCAGGCCCACTTCTCACGTTAGTCATTGCACAAACCCTTAAGCATAATGTTCGCGAGGGAATTAAAGTGGCGCTGGCACCATTGATTTCCGACTTTCCTATTATTCTGATTTCGCTGCTAGTGCTTACGCGTCTGACCCACCAGTCCACAGTATTGGGGTTAATTTCAGCGTGTGGTGGTTTTTACGTTTTATACTTAGCTTATGAAAGCTTTAATACAGGCCCTCTGCCGAAACAGTTGGCCGACGAAAGACCAAAATCGCTGCGTAAAGGATCATTGATTAATCTCTTAAATCCCAATCCTTACTTATTTTGGGTAACCGTCGGCACACCCCTAATTTTAAAAACCTATCAACAAACGATGATGGCGCCCTTAATATTTATTGGGTGTTTTTATGGCTTGTTAATTGGATCAAAAATATTTTTGGCATTGATGATCGGACGCTCACGCTCTTTTTTGGCAGGCCGCGGCTATCAATTGGTCATGCGTATTTTAGGCGGTTTACTCGGCTTATTTGCGGCGATACTGTTTAAGGATGCCTTATCATTTTTCCGTTTGGCATAGCGCTGCGCTGTAATTATCGGTTCGGTTTAGATATCGACCTATTTTATCGGAGCCTGTATAGATTGGAAAAACCGTGGTTGATCTTTACGCTAGCAATAGATTCGATTTATCTTATTCAAAACATGCAATGTAGCCATGCAAAGCAATCGTTCAACAACTTCGAAAGACCAGCAAGCTAGCCTTCAGCCCACCAGTGAACCGGCGGATGTGTGCGTCATAGGCCATGTCACCAAGGACCGCGTCATTACGCCTGACTTGGATCAGATCATGCCGGGTGGTACGGCCTATTATTGTTCAATGGCATTGTGTCGATTGGGGGCTCGCGTTTGTCTGGTAACCAAATTATCGGCCAAAGACCAAACTCTTTTAGCAAAATTGCGCACAACCAACTTGCAAATAATTTGTAAAGACTCGCCCACAACCACCTCTTTTGAAAATATTTATCCCGACAATATTGAACATCGCCAACAAAGAGTGATCGACATCGCCGCCCCGATCACCTTAAGGGATGTAAAATCTGCCAAGGCTTCGATATATCATCTGGGCACACTGACAGCCACCGATATTTGCGTTGATGTTATTGAGCATCTTTCGCAAAGAGGTATGCTTGCCATGGATATACAAGGTGTTCTACGTACTGTTCACAACTTTCAGGTAAGGCCTCAAGATTGGCGACACAAAAACAGAATCTTGCCTTGGATCGACATCTTAAAAGCGGATGAAGCAGAGGCTCAAACTATCAGCGGACAGCCAAATATCGAACGCGCGGCCCAACAATTGGGAAGCTACGGCATTGGTGAAATCATTGTTACCCGCAGCCGCAGGGGTTCTTTGATTTACGCGAATCAGCAATTTTATCACATCCCGAACTGCCCCGTATTGCAGCCGGTCGATTCAACCGGCTGTGGCGACACATTTATGGCCGGTTATTTATACAAACGCTCAAAGGGGGCCGATTTCTTGACAGCCGGCAAATTTGCCGCTGCAACTGCAGCGCTAAAAATGGAACGGGCGGGTCCTTTTGATGGCACATCGCAAGATGTGAACAAGCGCCTGCAGATGTTAGAAAATAGCACCAAGTCATAGTGCGTCATGCAACCGCGACGCCAAACTATTCTGATTATTTGCAAGCTTTTAACGGC
>JASJAZ010000090.1 GCA_030066785.1 Desulfobacterales bacterium
GTGGCGAAAATGAAAGAAGAACTGACGGTTAAAGAACAAGTTCTGGCCCAAACCCAGCAACGCCTGCAGGATTTGGAAAAACTTTTGGCCCAGGAGAAAAAAAACCAACATAAATACAACAGCGAATTGACCACCCAGGCCGCCAGGGTATTAGACCTTCAAAACAAGTTGGAAGCCGCACGGGCTGATCAAGCAGGACTTGGCGCACAGTTGCGGAAAAGCCAACAGAAGGCCACAGCCCTGCAAGCCCAGCTAAAGGAACTCGACATTCAAAAAGCTTCATCCGAGGCGAAACTCGTAAATTTGGCGGCCGAGCGCGATTCTCTGACCGCTGATGCCAAAGAGTTGTCAACCACCAAGGAACTGCTAACTGCACTCAAAAATGAACTGAGCGCCAAAGACCAAATGTTAACGCAAAGCCAACAACGGCAGCAAGAGCTGGAAAAATATTTAGCGCTGGAGAAGAATAATCAATATAAATTGAACAGTGAACTTTCGGAACAGGCGGCCGTGATAATAGATCTTCAAAACAAATTGGAATCCGCCACAATTAATCAGGCTGCGCTTGAAGATGAGATTAATCAGAGCATGAAAAAAACCGCGCAGCTCCAATCTCAAGTACAGGAACTTAAATCCAAAACAACAGTACCACCACCGAAACCAAATACCGCTGACATGCCGGTACCACCCCCACCTCAACCGGAACTATCTGAAGAGGAAGCCGAATCGCCGGATCCATCAGACATCATTGATTGGGTGCTTCAGAAGAAAACAGAGTAAATAGACGCCTATGATATCCCTTGCAAATCGGCAATATTGCTAAAAGTCCCATTCCACGCTTTGATTCTTCCTTAATTGTTATATCGAATCGTCTTGATCTCTTGCCGCGAGATACATTTCTTTCCTAATCAATCAGATCGTATCATCCTTAGTTGAACCGGGACCGGCACAGGGTCGAAAGGCCTTTTTGGTTGCACCGCACACTGGACAGAGCCAGTCATCCGGCAGGTCTTGAAATTGGGTTCCTTTGGCAATCTTGCCCTTGCGATCGCCCCGATCAGGATCATAAAGACAACCACAATTGACAGTTTGACACTGATACATTTCTTCTGGCTTGGCCATGCGCTCCTCCTTTATATCTGCTTTGCTATGGTTTCGGATTTTCAACTTCTTCCCAGCAAGACCACTCACAGTCCTGGGGTTTCATATCCATCAGTTTGGGATTCTGGCATTTGACGCCGTCCAGAACTTTCTTGCCGTCCTGATCATGCCATTTGAGCAGCAAATCGGTTTCAAGATTCTCTTCCGGGCATGTCACCCGACATTTTTCCCATTTGGGTTTTGGTTGCATGGTTTGATTCCTTTCAGGTATTTTCAACTATTTGCGATTAAGAAAAACAGTAATCCTTTTTTTTATGTTGGCAATCTCTTCTTTGGTGGCCCAGATAACATCTGGATCAGCTTTAAACCAAGTCATTTGGCGCTTGGCATATCGGCGAGTATCGCGTTTCATTAACCGCACGGCCTCATCCCACGAATGTCGGTTCTCCAGAAACGCGGTCATATGCCGGTATCCCAGTGATCGCATCGATTTGAGCCGGGATGTATAACCCTGGCCCAGCAGTTGTTTGACCTCATCCAGCAGTCCCTCCGCAATCATCAAATCCACCCGTTGATTGATCCGGTTGTAAAGAGCCTCTCTTTCCATACGCAAACCGATTTTCAAAGCATCAAATCGTGGTGCGTTAAAGCGGTGACGGCCGCGGCTCTCTGAAGGTGTTTTGCCAGTGATCTCAGCAATTTCCAAAGCCCGTAGGATTCGAAATTCATCATTGGGATGGATGTTGGCGGCAGTCTCAGGGTCACAGGCTGTTAAGCGCTGATACAATTGATCCAATCCGGTGGCTGCGGCCTCTTGCTTTAATCTTTGACGTACGGCTGCATCAGCTGATTTGCCCTCAAAAAGACCATATAGCAGGGCTTTGATGTAAAAACCGGTGCCGCCCACCACAAACGGTAGAATATCCTGTTGGATAAAAGCCTCGATTTCGGCGCTGGCCTCTTTGGCATAACGCGCCGCGTCGTAGTCCTCATCCGGATTCACGCAATCGATCAGATGATGCTTAACCCGCCGCTGTTCCTCTACCGTGGGCTTGGCTGTGCCGATATCCATGCAGCGATAGATCTGCATGGAATCGGCCCCAATGATTTCAGCGTTAAATTTTTCAGCCAATTCGATGGCCGTACTGGTTTTGCCCAACCCAGTGGGTCCACAGATGATAACAATTTTGGGGTTGGCGGCTTTAGCTCTCATTATTTAATCAATATTCGATAGGATAGTGATGATTTATAAATGGTAACACATTACAATTACATGCGAATTAGGCCGGCCGCAAAATCAGTCGATTCGTACGAAACTTCGTTGACAAAAGGGCGCCCAAACGATAAACAGAAAATTTGGCTTTAAAGCCAACAGATCAACTGAAATCTGAGTGGTTTATAGCGCCATCATTCTGGTATTATTATAAATTTGATTTATTCATTTTGAAATCAGGCGTTAAAAAATTCTAACAACCTGCGATTGAAGATACACCAATCTTTAGGAGAATGTAAACATGTCAAAAGATGTTATCGGATCGGTAATGGTGGTCGGTGGTGGAATCGCCGGCATGCAATCAGCGCTGGATTTGGCCGATTCGGGCTATTACGTCTATCTGGTTGAGAAGGGGCCGTCTATCGGCGGCGTTATGGCCCAACTGGACAAAACCTTTCCCACCAATGACTGTGCGATGTGAATTATTTCACCGAAACTGGTCGAGGTCGGCCGGCATCTAAACATTGAACTGCTTACCCTCAGCGAAGTCACAGATATAAAAGGCGAGGCGGGCAATTTTCAGGTGGAGCTCATCAAATACCCGCGCTACGTGGATGAAAGCAAATGTATCGCCTGTAACGCGTGCGCTGAAAAATGTCCCAAGAAAGTCCCTAGTGAATATGACACCGGACTTGCCAAACGCAAAGCGATCTATGTGCCGTACGCCCAGGCGGTACCTCTGAAATACTGCGTCGATCCGGAAACCTGCATTTATATTCTGAAAAAACGCTGCGGGGCGTGTGTGAAAAAATGCCCCACTGGGGCGGTGGACTTAGAGCAGCAGGAAGAAACCGTTGCATTAAATGTCGGTTCGGTGATTCTGACGGCCGGCTTTCAGCCATTTGATCCATCCCAATTTGATAGCTACGGCTATGCCAAACATCCGAATGTGGTTACCTCCATGGAAATGGAGCGTATTCTTTCCGCTTCAGGTCCCACCGGCGGTCATCTGGTGCGTCCCTCGGATGATAAAGAGCCCCAAAAAATCGCTTGGTTTCAATGTGTGGGATCCCGAGACTTGAATCGCTGCGACAATTCCTATTGCTCTTCGGTTTGTTGTATGTACGCCATTAAAGAAGCTGTTGTGGCCAAAGAGCACGCGGGTGATGGTCTGGATTGTGCCATTTTTTATATGGATATGCGCACCCACGGCAAAGACTTTGAACGTTTTTATGATAATGCTCGTGAAAAACAGGGCGTACGCTTTATCAGTAGCCGGGTACATACCATCGATCCGGTGCCGAATTCCGATGACCTGGAACTACGGTATGTGGATGAAAACGGTGACATCCAAAAAGAAGTCTTTGATATGGTGGTGTTATCCATCGGTTTGGAAACATCTGCGCAGCAAAGAGCCCTGGCAAAGAAGCTGGGCATCAAGCTCAGTGATAATCATTTCTGCCAGACGGCCACATTTGATCCGGTGGCAACATCACGCAAAGGGATTTATGTTTCCGGCGCATTCCAGGGTCCCAAAGACATTCCCCAATCGGTCATCGATGCCAGCGCCGCCGCTTCGGCCGCCGGCGAAATTTTAGCCGATGCCCGTGGCAGCCAAACCAAAGCAAAAGAAATTGTTCCCGAAACCGATATTATTGGCCAACGGCCGCGCATCGGGGTGTTTGTGTGCAAATGCGGTATCAACATCGCCGGCGTTGTGGATGTACCGGCGGTGGCCGATTACGCTAAAACCCTTCCATATGTGGAATATGCCACCGATAACCTGTATTCCTGCTCCCAGGATACCCAGGACAATATGGTGGAAATTATAAAAAAGGAAAAACTGAACCGCATCGTGGTTGCGGCCTGCACCCCTAAAACCCATGAGCCGCTGTTTCAGGAATCCATGATCAATGCGGGACTTAATAAATACCTGTTTGAAATGGCCAACATCCGCAATCAGGATTCCTGGGTTCATAAAAATAATCCCGAGCTGGCCACCCAGAAAGCCATGGACCTGGTTCGCATGGCGGTCTCCAAGGTAGCCCTTAAAGAGGCGCTCAAAGAATCCGAGCTCAAGATCAACCAAACAGCCATGGTCGTCGGCGGGGGAGTTGCCGGCATGGCGGCCGCTCAGAGTTTAGCCCAGCAGGGCTATGAGACTCACATTATCGAAAAAAGCGATCACCTGGGCGGACAAGCCTTGAATATATACAAAACCACCAGCGGTGAGGACGTACGCAGCAAGGTTAAGGATTTGATCAAGGCCATCGACCAAGATAAGCGCGTTCATACGCATTTGAATACCACCATTGCAGCTGTGGACGGCTTTGTGGGCAATTTTAAAAGCACGCTTGCCAACGCTGACGGAGAGTATTCGCTGGAGCACGGGGTGGTGGTGATGGCCACCGGTGGTTCCGCCTTTGAACCGGATGAATATGAATATGGCAATGATCCGCGCATTGTCACCAGCCTGCAGCTGGATAAAATGATGATGGCCAAAGATCCGTCCCTGGCCTCGCTGCAAAGCGCTGTCTTCATCCAATGCGTGGGTTCCAGAGAACCGCAGCGTCCCTATTGTTCACGGGTATGCTGCACGCACTCGGTACACAATGCGCTGGAGCTGAAAAAGCTGAACCCGGATATGCCCATTTACATTCTGCATCGTGACGTCCGCACCTATGGCGAACGCGAGCTGCTATACAAGGAAGCCCGGGAGGCCGGCGTCATTTTTATTCGCTATGAATTGGACAACAAACCCCAGGTGGCCATCAAAAATGGGGCAATTACGGTCAATGTGATCGACCACATTCTAGGCCGCCCATTGGAGCTGGAAACCGATCTGCTGACCCTGGCATCGGCGGTGTTGCCAAATAAGGCCAACGATCTGGCCCAATTTTTTAAGGTGCCGATCAATGATGACGGCTTTTTCGTGGAACGGCATGCAAAATTAGGCCCGGTGGAATTTGCCACCGACGGTGTGTTTTTGTGCGGCATTGCGCACTATCCGAAACCGTTGGATGAGTCCATTGCCCAAGGCAAGGCCGCGGCATCGCGCGCGGTAACATTGCTGGCTCGCAAAACCTTGCACACCAGCGGCGAGGTTGCGGAAACCAATCCCATGTGGTGCAGTTCTTGTGGTGTGTGCGTTTCCATTTGCCCTTATTCCGCACCTACCTTTACAGAGGAAGGCCCTTTTACCGGCAAAGCCCAGATAAATCCGGTGCTCTGCAAAGGATGTGGTTTGTGTGTCGCATCCTGCCGTTCGGGTGCGATTCATTTGAAGGGTTTTGACAACGATCAGATTTTTGCACAGATTTTTTCACTGGATGAGGCGGTGCGATAAATTCGGTATCTAAATATTTCGAACTTAGAAAAAGAAGAGGTTATTGATGTCTGATTGGGAACCAAAAATTGTCAGTTTTTTATGCAACTGGTGCAGTTACGGCGCCGCTGATCTGGCAGGCGTAGGACGCATGGAATACCCACCCAACATCCGGGTGATACGTATCCCGTGCGCCGGTCGAATGAGTGCCAAATTTTTCCTGGCAGCCCTGCGGCAGGGTGCCGACGGCGTGTGGGTGTCGGGGTGACATCCGGGTGAATGCCATTACCTGGAAGGTAATTACTACGCACGCCGCAAATTCGCCCTCTTTCAAAACCTGATGGAACACATGGGCATCGAGCCGGGAAGACTCCAATTTTCATGGATCTCGTCAGCGGAATCCACCAAGTTCGTGGATGTGGTCACTGAAGTCACCGAGGCGATCAAAGCCTTGGGTCCCAACCAACGGTTTGTTAAAAGAGAGGCCAAGGTAGCTTAAGATGCTGGAATATAATGATAAAATCAGAGAAATCTCTAAGAAGATACTGAAAGAATGCAAAGTTGATCTGGTCATCGGTTTTCGCAAGGGCAGTGTGCCGATGATGAACGAACCGCATGTTGTCAAAAATCCTGATGATGTCGATAAATTAATCTGGGATAGCCATTGCGGCATCAATTTGGCCAACTACTTAACCGAGCGCAAAGAAAAAGTCGGCATTATAGCCAAGGGCTGCGATTCACGCAATATCGCAGTGCACATTATTGAAAACAAAATTGATCGCGATCAGCTCTACATTATCGGTGTCCCCTGCCAGGGCATGGTGGATAAACGCCAAATAACCGCCAAATTTTCCGGCGAAATCCAGAGTATTATTGAAAAAGGCGATACCATCACGGTCAGCGGCAACGGATTTGAGGAAAAACTATCAAAAACCGATGTGCTGCAGAAAAACTGTGCGGTATGCACCCACCGCAACCCGGTTGTTTATGATGAACTGGCCGGGGATTTGGTAGAAGAACAACGCGGTGTGGACCGCTATGAAGATGTGCGTGCTGTTGAGGCCATGGATTCGGAGGCCAAATGGCAGTATTTCGATGAGATCTTAGCGCCGTGTATTCGGTGTTATGCCTGTCGCAATGCTTGCCCCCTGTGTTATTGTCCGACCTGTTTCGTGGATGAATCACGTCCCCAATGGGTGGGCAAAAGCATTGATCCTACCGATACGCGTACGTTTCACTTCCTGCGGGCCTATCATTGCGCGGGTCGCTGCACCGACTGCGGTGCCTGTGAAAGGGCCTGCCCGGTGGGTATCAATATGCGCGTTTTTACTAAAAAACTAGAAAAAGACTGCAAGGATTTATTTGATTGGGAAGCCGGTCTCACGATCGATGTGCGACCACCTCTCGACATTTACCGTCCTGAAGATCCGGACGAATTCATTAAATAGTGCGCAGTAAGAAGATCTTTCTGACCAATGAACATGCGCACCAGCCATTAACATCCATCATCAAGATCAAAGGCAATGACGATGACCATCATTCGCATAGATAAAAAAGATTGGGCCCCGGGTTTAGAAAAATTAAACAGCAGCTATCGCCTCTTTGGCCCGGTAAAGGAACAGGATTTTCATAACTTCAAGGAACTTGCCAAGGGTGAGCAGCCAGATTTCAATTGCCTTAATACCCGCCTGTCGCCCAAATCGATCGTTCAACCCCAATCAGAAATTATGCTTGAGTTTACCCTGGATGAGAGCCAGGCCGATCACCACATCATGAAAGAACCCGCCGTTAACGACAAACCCCGTGCGGTTTTGGGAATTCGTCCTTGTGATGCCAAGGCTTTTCAACTGGTCAAACTCAATTTTGATACGCTGGAACACAAAGATGTCTACTGGTTGCGAAATTATGAAGCGAGCACTTTTGTAGGACTGGCCTGCGATAATCCCTGCAGCGCCTGTTTTTGCTCTACCGCAGGCAGTGGACCTTACAATGAAGAGGGTTTGGATGTGTTACTGGTAAATGCCGAAGACCACTATCTTGCCAAAACATTGACGCCTAAAGGCGAGGCCTTGCTGAAGTCCGCCGGCTGGCAAGCGACGATAGAGCCTGGCGCGGCCGAAGCACAGATTGCCGCGCAACAAAAATCGGCGGAAGAGCGTATCCAGTCACGGGTCTATACCGATAACCTTCGCGGTCAGGTCACCAATGAACTATATGAAGCCCCTTTTTGGGAGGAAGTGGCCTTTGCCTGCATTAATTGCGGCACCTGCACCTATCTGTGCCCGACCTGTTGGTGTTTTGATATTCAGGATGAAGTTCACGGCTGCGCGGGGGTGCGTATGCGCAATTGGGACAGCTGCATGTATCCGCTGTTTACGTTGCACGGCGCGGGACATAATCCGCGCGGCACAAAAACTCACCGGGTTCGCCAGCGTTTCATGCACAAATTGAAATATTACGTGGATAAATATGACAACGGTATTCAATGCGTAGGCTGTGGCCGCTGTATCCGTTTTTGCCCGGTCAATATCGATATCCGCGATGTCATCGACAAAATGAACACGTATGGAACCTGCCAAGTTGACCAATCATAAAAAGGGGGGCAGATTGGAAAATCCGTATTTACCGTATCCGGTTCGCATAGACGACGTTATCGTTGAAACCGAAGATAAAAACCTCAAAACGTTTAAACTCGTCTTTCTCAACCCGGAAGATGAAAACAAATTTGCCTATGAAGCCGGTCAATTTGCCGAATTATCAGTTGCCGGCCAGGGCGAAATCCCCATCGGCATTGCCTCATCACCCACTGAAAAAGGCTTTCTTATGTTTACCGTCAATAAGGTCGGGCTGGTGTCTTCTTATATGCATAGCATGCAAGCGGGAGATATTATGGGTGTGCGCGGACCGCTGGGCAATTGGTATCCTTGGGAACAGATGGAAGGTAAAAACGTGGTCATCATCGGCGGTGGTTTTGCATTCACCACGTTGCGTTCTGCCATTATATATATGCTTGATCCCGCTAATCGTAAAAAGTTTAACGAAATCCACGTGATATACGGCGCACGCACGCCGGGGATGCTGCTCTATCGGGATGAATTGATGGAATGGGAAAAACGAGACGATATTCACATGCACATCACCGTGGACGGTACCGACGATCCGGATTGGCAGTACAACACCGGTTTTGTGCCCACCATCACAGAACAAAAAGCGCCCCAAGGCAACGACGATACATATGCGATTGTCTGCGGACCGCCAATTATGATTAAGTTTACCCAGCCGGTGCTGGATAATTTAGGTTATGATCACGATCACATCATCATGTCATTGGAAAATCGCATGAAATGTGGCATCGGGATGTGTGGCCGCTGTAACCTCGGCAAAGAATTTGTCTGCAAGGATGGCCCGATCTTTACATTGTTGGAAATCAATCAGACACCCAAGGAATACTAAATTCAATCATCTCAGAGGGCGATGGCCGAATCAGATCATTTTTGTTTTTTTTTCATATACACATTGACAACGACTCGGCTTTATTATAGAAAACCCCTCTGGATTATCAGCGGATCATAAAAGGCGGATAGCCATGATTAATAATAATTAACTTGAAGGAGGATTTTTAAATGCCAGATGTCGAATTTCAAGGAAAAACGTTTAGTATTGATGAGGACGGTTTCATTGATGACTTTTCCAACTGGTGCGATGAATGGGTCCAGTGGGTTAAAGAACAAGAAGGCATTGATGAACTGAGCGAAGAACACTGGAAAGTGATCAACGTGCTCCAAGACTACTACAAGAAAAACGGTATTGCACCGATGGTTCGCGTTCTTTCCAAAGTAACCGGTTTCAAATTGAAACACATCTATGAACTGTTCCCATCCGGACCGGGTAAGGGAGCCTGTAAGATGGCCGGTCTGCCCAAACCGACGGGATGCGTCTGATGCCCAAACCGTGACGAATTTCAAACGATTTTACAAAAAAGGCCCAGCTTTATTCAAGCGGGGCCTTTTTTGCATTTTGGGGAGGCCCGATATGCAATTAAGCGTTAAAACCCATTCCAAAACCGAATTCGTGGATATCACCGCTGATATTCAAAAGGCCATCGCAGGGGTCGATTTCACCAATGGGCTTTGTATGATTTATGTACCGCATACCACTGCGGCTGTGACCATTAACGAAAGCGCCGATCCCAGTGTAAAATCCGACATTATTATGGTTCTCAATGACATTATCCCATGGGATGCCAACTACCGACACCTGGAAGGCAACTCGGCGGCACACATCAAATCGACCCTTGTGGGGGCTTCGGAACTAGTTGCCGTTGAAAATAACCGATTGGTGTTGGGAACCTGGCAGGGTATATTTTTCTGCGAGTTTGATGGGCCGCGCAGCCGCAAGGTCCAGTTGAAGCTGCTACCGCAAAGTACAACCTGATTGATCAATCAAGACGCCTTTGGTTACTGAAGGAGCTCATATGGATGAAACGGATCGTGCTATTTTGAACCGAATCCAGTCCGACTTTCCGATTACCTCACAACCATATCGCGCTATTGCTGATGATTTAGATTTGAACGAAGTTGAGGTTTTGGAGCGTATCAAGCGCCTCAAAGCCGAAGGGATCATCCGCCGCATCGGGGGTAATTTCGTTCCCGAAAAACTTGGCTTCGTCAGCACCTTGTGTGCCGCCAAAGTTCCTGAGAACAAAATTGATCGGTTTGCGGCCACGGTGAACCGCTTTCCAGGCGTTACCCATAATTACCAGCGCGAGAATGAGTTCAATATCTGGTTCACCTTCATTGCGCCTTCCATGCAGGATATCGAAAAAAACCTGGCACAGATAGCTGCGGAAACCGGAGTTGATCGCATCTTAAATTTACCGGCCACCCATGTATTTAAAATAAAAGCTGAATTTAATGTTTAAATGCCATGGATGCTTTGCGAATTGCATTGGTGATAAGCTGCTGCCCGGTGGGCGCCAATCAAGACAATATCGATCGCATGCTCCCTTTTATTACCGAAGCGTACCAAAGGGGTGCCCACGTGATCTGTTTTCCGGAAATGAACATCACCGGGTTTAGTGTTAAGGAGCCCATCCGGAAAGCCGCCGAACCCGTCCCCGGACCAGCTTCCGTTGCTCTGCAGCAACTGGCCCAAGAGTATCAACTCGTCATTTTAGCCGGATTAGCGGAAAGGGGGGCAAATGCGCAGATTTTTGCCAGCCACCTTGTGATCAGCCCCCACCGGCCTCTCGGTGTTTATCGTAAGCTGCACATCGCGCCGCCTGAAAAAAACCTATTTACTCCCGGCAACCGCATTCCATTGTTTGAAGCCCACGGATTTAGGTTCGGCATCCAGCTTTGTTACGATGCGCATTTTCCCGATTTAGCAACACGCATGGCCCTGGAAGGTGCGGATTTGATTCTGATACCCCACGCCTCACCGCGGGGGCGGCCGGATGAGAAATTGCAGTCCTGGATGCGGCATTTAACCGCCCGGGCCTTTGACAACGGTCTGTATGTGGGTGCCTGCAATCAAAGCGGCGCCAACCACACTGGTTTGTCCTTTCCCGGTATCGCTTTGGCCATTAATCCGTCCGGAGAGCTTTTGAGATCTGAAACTGGCGATATGGAAACAATCCTTATGTTTGATGTGCAAAGCAAAGAATTAGATCATGTCCGGCAACATCGCATGCGCTACTTTTTGCCCCAGCGCCGTGCAGATATCTACTCAATTTGAACCCGACATTGGGCCATTTTCGATTTTTTTGTCGTTGCTGAAAGAAATCTCTTTCACCTTCACATATGCCTACCCGAACCATTTCCAGCAAACTTGATCACCACCAGCGTTACGTCGTCATCGGGTCGCAAGCCACCCGTATGTTCAAGAACTTCTTTGTAAACGGTGTTGAGAATATTTTCAGCGCCGGCGGTGGATTTATGTCGAATAATGTTACGCAAGCGCTCCTTGCCAAACATGTGACCGTTTTTGTTGGGTGCCTCCCAAATTCCATCTGTGCCGATGGCAATAACCTGCCCTTCGGTCAAGCCCGATTTATGATTTTCACGGTACGCGTAATTTTCATCCAAACCCAACGCAACCCCACTGCCTTTTAATTCATCAAACCGATCCAGTTTCGGGTCGTACAGCAAGGCTGGATCATGCCCGGCTCGCACCCATTCCAGCCTTGAATCTTGGGCATCAATGGCCATGCAAAACAGTGTCATGAAATGACCGGTATCCAGCACATCGCGGGCCAAATGGCGGTTCATGGCGTCGATGATCTGGGAAAGGCTTCCTGGTTGAGATGCCCGCATCCGCAAAAACGCCCGCGCCGCTGTCATGAGTAACGCCGCGTCAACTCCGTGACCGGTGATATCGCCCACGACCACATTCAAGGGACCATGGGCGCCTTCTAGGCCCCAAAGGTAATCAAAATAATCGCCGCCGATTTCATCGCAGGCCAAACTACGCCCAGCAATGTCCAAACCTGGAACTAGGGGTGGGTTGGACGGCAGCAGGTTTTTTTGAACCTCACCTGCCAGAGTCAGTGCTTTCTTATGAGTGGTCATATCGGTCACAAAGGCCATGTTGCCGATAATGTTGCCTTGGGAGTCCCGCAGATTGTTGCCATGCACCAGAATCGGTATATGCCGTCCGTCCTTGGCCACAATTTCACATTCAAATTTGCGGTATTCTTGTGAAAGGAGGTCATCGCGACTGGCAATTAAAAAATCACGATGCTCGCTAGTAGCCAAATCCAAGTGGCATTTTCCCAAGAGTTCATCTTTGCTAAAACCGATCATTTGGCAGTAGGCATCGTTCACATCGGTAATCAAGAGATCTTCATCCATGAGAATGAAACCTTCACCGGCGGTTTCCACAATACGGCGATATTTTTCCTCGCTTCTACGCAGCGCAGCTTCTTTTTGCTGAATTTCACGCCGAGCCGCTTCAATTTCAGCGATAATTTTGCGCTGCAGGTTGGCGTTGAAATCTTTGACATCCTCCATCCGCTTGCGATAATTCTCAGATCGTTTCAGTTTCCGTTCAATAAGCGCCACTTCGCGCTGCAGTTGCTCGACATCCGATAATTGTTTTGGCTGGTAATCCGCTTGCATAATCACCGATCGTGATTTGGATTCAGCCATGGCTGTCTCCAAGCCTTGACCGGGACTTACCAATAACGTCACTAGAGTAGCGCCATGGAAATAACTGGCGTGTCCCTTTTGCATCGGCGCTATTTCACCGAATGTATAAAATCCCATCACCGGTGTATGGACGGGTAGCATCTGCTGTAAAATGTGCAGCTCTTCACTGGTACGCGTGCCCAGGATTTCTTTGCGAAATGCACAGGAAAACGCCAGTGCAAATGCCGGCGATTGGGCAGATATCTGCTCGGCCAGGAATCGGGTGGATGAACGGGTGTCTTGGATAAGATCCTCGCGAACTGCTTCCGTCAACTGTGCCGTTGATCCCGATGGCACTTCCTCTGAGAAAGTGATACTACCGTCATCATGGTAAAGAATGGGGGCGCGCAGATAAAAATGTTTTTCGCCCGGCTCAAATACCGCCAAGACAAACTCGCGGGCCACCTCGTCATGATCACCCAAATAATGTCGGTAAAATTCCACCGCTGAAAAATTCCCGATCCGCTTGACATTTCTTCCTTGAGCTTCTCCGATTTGGGCTTTCGATCCAATCGGTTTCCAGCTATTGGCCACTGAAAAAGTGTATTCGAGGGGACCGGCCATTAACATAATGGGAACCGCATCTTCCACCACCCGATCCTTGTGAAATTGCAGCAATGTGTCGGTTTTTTCGGTTTCCAGCCATTGCGAACCAGCACAACCGCCAAACACCTGACAATCAGCACCCAGTTCATGGTTTAATTGATTGAGGATTGGAATAAACGATTTGTTATAGCCATCCGGCAATGCAAGACAAAGCACGGGACTACCGGAGAGGCCTTCGCGGGCTTGCCGGATTGAATCACTGACCGCATCTTGAGGTGTAGTGTTTAGACCGATGCCAAGGCCGGTTTTAAATTCAACCGCCTCTGAATGCAACGTTAGCAGGCAGATGGAATCGTCACTAAAACCCAAGCTGGAGGAAAACTCGCCGCCGGTTGTGCAGCCTATTAATTCGATTCCGGGAAAGCGTTGACATATGGCCGACAACATCTGCTGGTGGTCAAAATGTACGCCGGCAAAAACGATACCGGCCTTGGGAGGCACGCCGCACATCTGCTGATCGCATTGATGAATGACGTTGGCGATAACATCCTTGGTATCATAACCTTCGGCTTGACCAAGTCCTGCAAGAATCATGGCTGGTTTCTCCTTTTTACGCAATTATTTAAAACACTTCTATCCACCTTGGTATGCCGCCTTTCCTATCTTTAAGTTAAAACTCACCGTAGAAAGATACGATTGCAAACTTTAGGTTAGCTAACAAACAAAAATGCAGCTATAACTTGCAAAAGTCAAAATAGTTTTTGGGGTGCAATAAAGCAATACGATACTTTCGGAAGGCGATTGGCCACTTTGACAAAATTGGAGAAATGGTCGCGGTTTCAATTTGTCGGAAAAATTGGGCAAGTGACGATGCGCGCGTGCATACGTGCAGATCGTTTGCGCTATGTGTCACCACAGTTGTTTTTATTGCCCCCGACCGGCATGTTACAATCCAAGATTCGGATTGTAACAGTTTAAGAGGCTCTGCTATGCGGTAATTAAATCGTAGCTGGCAGATTTGTAGCCCAATATTTTCTGAATATGAAACGTGAGTATGCGGCTTTCGTAATTTTCAACAAATTCTTTCAGTCCATGCTTGGCCTGTTGAAAATTTTTTTTCTGCAAGTTACTGATCAGAGTATTACTGTCGATGTCAATCGCACGTCCCTCACACACAATGCGGGGTCCATCACCGATCAGGACCTCCCATTCGCTGGCCACCTGAATGCCCATCTGCTCCAAACAGGGATAAAACGTCTGGGTTACGTAGGTTTCATATTGCTGTTTCTTGCCGGTGATAATATCCCACATTTGCGAAAACTTAATGGTATTTTTTTTGATGTCTTTGGAATATTCATCCTTTTTGCCGGTGCTAACCAAAACCTTGGTTTTGTATTTCTTTACAAAGTTCTGTAAATCGTCATTTAACTCGCGGTATTTAGGATCCCGCAGAGCCTTTTCAAGCAATTCTAAATCGTTGGTCACACCCTCCAAAATGATTTCACTGTAAGCGCCAATCAGCACCGTCCAACCGGCAACGGTATGGATTCCCAGCTTGTTAATCCCGGGAATAAATTTTCGAATAATAAATTTTTCGTAATCACGGGTGCTGGCAAAATCAACCGACCAATATTGATTAAATTTAACCGGCATGGCGTTGCCCTCCTTCCTGACAGGAAAAAAATCATCAACATTTTAGGATAAACATGTGCTGCGATGTATTTATGAATGTTAAGAATGATAAACAAGATGTGGTACCATCGGCTCCTGCCAATTATCACTTTACACGTGGATATTTCAGTGATCAAGAATCGATTAAAAATTACCAGTGCCGCTGTTAAAATGAAAACCAGGCCATGGGCTTTCGCGTTGAAA
>JASJAZ010000084.1 GCA_030066785.1 Desulfobacterales bacterium
TACCATTTTTCGCAATGCTTAAGTCATGGGCGATAGCAACCCTGGTGCTTTCAGGAAAAATATTTGTCATCATTATCGCTCTCATGATCATTCTTGAAATCATGAAAAATTTCAATTTGATCGACCGTCTCGTTGGTGTGATGGCGCCTGTCTTGAAAATATTGGGCTTGGGTAGGCAAACTGGGTTTATGTGGCTCACCGCCGCTATATTTGGATTGAGCTACAGCGCTGCCGTGATTGTGACGGAAGCACAGGAAGGCCATCTCTCAAAAGACGAGCTAGAACACCTGCACATTTCCATTGGGATCAATCATGCCATGATCGAGGATATCGCGTTGTTTCTAATGTTGGGACTCGGTTTCTTTTGGTTGTTTGTGCCGCGACTTACCGCTGCCATCATTGCTGTTCAACTATACATAATCTTGAAGCGTTTGATCGCCAAGCCAGGTTTGGCCAAGTTTTTATTAGGGCACAAAAGATGAATGGCGTGTATGGTTGGGGTCAATGCAATGATTCGTAACTTACAGGGATCTATCATATTGATTTTCCGTCTTTCCAAAGAGGCCAGGAACACTTATTGCCGATGCGGCTAAATGGTGAACAGTGGGGATTAAATAATTTTGTCTTCGACTTGCTACCCGAAACACACGCATCAGCTTCTTCTAAACATGCGCGATGGCAGTGTAGTTTGAAATTTCACTGTTGGTGGTGCAAAGGTCCGATGCCGCCAGTCCATGCACATCGCTATTGCCGGTAAGCCTCGCAAAATCTTTGAGCTCTTCCGTAGACACGCGCAGGAAGTTTTCAAGATTTTGGGCGGCCTGATCGATGTCAAGCCGACGGCGTAAATCAGGGTCTTGCGTGGCGATTCCCACCGGGCATTTACCAGTGTTGCACACCCGGTATTGCTGGCAACCAATGGCGATCAGCGCCGAAGTACTGATTGCCACCGCATCTGCCCCCAACGCCAGTGCTTTGGCAAAATCTGAGGAAATCCGTAACCCGCCGGTAATTGTAAGACTGATATCCGCGGCGTCATTGGCATCCAAATATTTGCGAGCTCGATGAATGGCAAACAGCGTCGGAATTGAGGTGCTGGCCTTGACAAATTTAGGCGCTGAACCGGTGGCCCCGGCCCTCCCATCTATGGTTATAAAATCCGGTTGCGCATGAACAACGATTGCCAGGTCGGCTTCGATGTCGCCGGCCGCCAGTTTAATGCCGATCGGCCTTCCTCCGGATGTTGCCCGCAACCAATCAACCCGATTTTTTAAATCTTCTCTGGACCGGATATCCTTAAAATGGGAAGGGCTGATAATATCTTGCCCCTCTTTAAATCCCCGGATGCGGGCAATCTCCGACGTCACCTTTTTTCCCGGTAAATGTCCTCCCAGTCCAGGTTTGGCAGATTGCCCGATTTTGATCTCAACGGCATCCACTTTTTTTAAATTTTCTTCGGTGACACTATATTGATTGGGAACATATTCAAAAATGTATCGATAGGCGGCATCGAATTCCTCCGGCAGAATTCCGCCTTCGCCCGAACATATGAGCGTTCTCACCGCGGCGCTGCCTTTGGCTAATGCGGTTTTTGCCTCTTTGGAAAGGGCGCCGAAGGACATGTGTGAAATATAAATTGGGGTTTCGATGACCAGCGGTATTTCGGCGCGAGGACCGATAACGGTATGAGTGTCTACCGGCTCGTCATGATTGAGAGGAATTTTGGCCAGTTGTCCGCCTTTGAAAAGAATCTCATCCCATGAGATGACCGGCGCTTTGGTGCGCATTGGTTCATCCACGGTCCGCCTGCTGCGGGCAATTTCTTGTATGTCAGCAAAATACGGCTCAGCCTCTGCTATGGTTTTCTGCAGATCGATGGCAACGGGCGCAGCGGTTTCTTTTGCCGCTGTGTCATCCTTCTGCTCCGGTGTCATCTCGGCCTCACCTGCACCCATTGTTGAGAAATAACTTTTGGGTGATTCGCAGACCGGGCACACCCAGTCTTCAGGAAGATCGGCCCACTTTTGACCGGTTTTTGCTTCATCATGGACATATTCACATACACTGCAGATGTATTTCGCCATATTCCCCCCTAAACATCCAGATTGGCCGGTTCGTAATACTCCCGCAGATGCTTGCAGTAAGGACACCTTTTGGGCGGTTCGAGGCCTTCATACGCATACCCGCAAATGCTGCACTTCCATTTGATGGGGGCATCCCGTTTAAATACTTTGCCGGCTTCCACCATTTCAAGGAGGTTTTTGAAGCGGTCGTGATGCTGCTTTTCTATTTTGCTAATCTGTCGAAACAGAATCGTGGCCGCCCGGTTGCCTTCCACTTCCGCCTCGGTGGCATAGCGGGGATACATATCTTCGGATTCATACTGCTCGCCCCTGACGGCTTCCTTAAGGTTTGTCACGGTATCCCGTTCACCCATGAGAAGTTTCAGCTCTTCCATGGCATGATATTTTTCATTTTCGGCAATTTCTTCAAAAATTTTAGCGATATAACGATAGCCTTCTTTTTTAGCCATTTCCGCGAAATAAGAATACCTGTTGCGGGCCAGAGATTCACCGGCTACCGCTGCTTTTAAATTTGCATCTGTCTTGCTCATACAATACATCTCCTCGTAGGAAAGGGATCAGGACTATACTAGCTCCGAATCGGTCATCATCATCAGCATGGCAGGGCCCTCAAAAGCAAACAGTTTTTTGAGGGCCGAGGAAAGCGCATTTTTCTCGGTTACTCGAATTCCCAATGCCCCGCAATTTTCTGCATATCGGGAAAAGTTGGGATTGTATAAAGAAGTGGGCCATACGGTTTTGTCTTCTTTAATTTGCTCTTTGCTGATTTTGCCAAGTTACATGTTATTAAGCAGGATGTGCTTGATCGGTATTTCATATTTCATGGCAGTTGTTAGCTTAGCCATGTATTGGCCAAATCCGCCATCGCCGGTAATCGCGACAGTGGGCCTGTCTGGGGCAGCTGCCCAGGCGCCAATTGCAGCCGGCTTTCCCGTCAGCTTGGCATAGGCGGAGGCGGCAGAAAATGCCGCCCCCTCATGCCTGATGCCGATGAAGTTTAAATTCCCGGATGTACAGCGTCGACGAATGGCATCTGCCAAACCTAAATTCGAATGCCCGACCATGCCAAAAACAGACTTAACACCCCACCTGATCATGGTATTGACCATTAGATCTGAGATCGTTGCCATGTCATAGGGTGTATCGCAAACTGCACATACATAGATTCCATGGCAGCCTCTTAGAAATCCATATTGGCCGGTTCGTAATGCTCTTTGGGGTGTTTGCACGCAGGGCACTTGGGTGGCGGTTCGGTTCCCTCGTGGACATAGCCGCAGACACTGCACTTCCATTTGATAGATTCTTCGCGCTTATAGACAGTTCCGGCCTCGACCATTTCGAGTAATTTTTTATAGCGGGCTCTGTGGTGCGACTCGATTTTGGCAATCTGCTTGAATAGGATGGCCGCCTGGGTTTCACCCTCTTCTTCGGCCGCCTTTGCAAATTCGGGATACATACTCTCGACCTCATAGTCCTCGCCGCCCATGGCCTCTTTCAGGTTGGCGGCGGTATCGCCGATGCCATCGAGCATTTTAAGGTGATCTTTGGCGTGCCGTCTTTCATTGTCAGCCGTTTCTTCAAAAATTTTGGCAATGTAATGATATCCCTCTTTTCTGGCGACCTGGGCGAAAAACGTGTACTTGTTCCGTGCCTGGGACTCGCCCGCGAATGCGGCCTGCAGATTTTCCTTGGTTTTACTCATTGTTTTCTCCTTTCTTTGGTTTAACGTTGGATAAATTTGAGGTTCTTTACTGGGTTTATGCGAGACATGCTTTACAAATACCTCTTAAAACAACGCGTTTGCTGATGACTCGAAACTTAGCGCGCAGGCCTTTGGGGACTTTCAAATTATCATAGGCTCGGCTTTGGAAATCGATAATTTTACCGCATTGTATGCAATGCAAATGGTGGTGGTTTTTTATGTTCGGATCAAAACGCTTGGCGCCGCCAAATATCTCGATAACATCCACTACACCGATTTCTGCAAAAGTTAATAGTGTACGGTTTACCGTATCATAGGAAATATTAGGATATTTGCCTTTAACAATTTGATAAATGGTGTCGGCTGTGGGATGGGTGTCAGATTTTAATAATTCCCGGTATATCACCTCCCTTTGGGGCGTTATTTTAAGTTGATGCTGGTGGCAAATGTCCAAGAATGCCTGGGTTTTATTTGGGCCCGGATTTTTTTGCATATTTTTCCTAAATAATAATCAATCTTATTTGTCAAGCATTTTTGTTTCGAAAAATACTGAAGATGGAATTGCTGCAAAAGATAAGGAAAGTTTAGGAAGGCTGTCGCATCACGCTAGTATGCCAGAAATTGATGACAGCTATCTCAATGACCCTGTCGTCACGCCCAAATCAGCTTTCCGGTGAAATCCATGTGCAATAGGTTATCAAGTGGTTCGCATTGACTACATGCCAGTTACACGAGAGAAATTACCCTATATTACAATATGCAATTAAATGCGATTTCATATTGTCTGAGCTGTTGAGCAAAATAGTCCCGTAAATTTAATCGTAAAAGAGCACTGCGGCCATCATGGTTCAGTCCAACCTATTGAACAGAATAGCCAAATATCGTTCACCTTGAATCTGAATTTAAAAGCCACCAGATTGAAACTCGGGTCATTGAGAAAGACTTAACAATCCAACATGTAAAGGATTTCTTATTTCAGACGATAAGAAAAGAAATATTTTGCTGCTCAGGAAGGCAGTTATCTGGTAAAATATGAATAAACCGTCAGCTATCATTTTACCGAACTATTTTGTTGCGCACTAAGTTTCAATTAAAGGGTAAGATAATTATTGAGAAAGACAAATATGTGTACGTAACACGGTGATAGCTACCTACGGTACAAAATTAAAGATCCAAGATATATATTTAAAATAACATTTTGAAGTTTCAACGCATAATTAAAGGACAGATTACAATGTGGCAACGTTTTTGGTTTGTTATTGTCGTTTGCAATCTTTTTTGGACCGTTTCTGCAACGGCTCAGGAAATGACCATTATCACGGAGGAATATCCGCCGCTAAACTTTACCGAAGACGGCAACATTACGGGGGCATCAACAGAGATCGTCAAAGAGATTCTACGACGCCTGAAGCAACCGGATAATATTAAGGTGCTGCCCTGGGCGCGTGGATACAATTTATTGAAGACCGAGCCCAATGTTATCCTATTTTCAACCACTCGCACCAAAGAACGTGAGGATCAGTTTTATTGGGTGGGGCCCATTTCCACGGCACGAAATGGCTTTTATGCAAAGAAAGGCAATGCGTTGCGCATAAACTCCCTGGAGGATGCTAAAAAGGTTGGCTCTATTGCAACCTATACGGCAGATGCCAGGGAGCAACTGCTTAAGGCCTGGGGGTTTACAAATCTTGACAGCTCGAAGTCAGCTGCAAGTAATTTGAAAAAATTGATGTCGGGCCGAGTTGATTTGTGGATTTACGACAATTTAGGTTTGCCGTCTGTGCTTAAACGTGCCGGGGTAGATCCATCAGATGTCGAATTAGTTTTCGCAATTGATCAAGTTGATTTATATATCGCGATTTCTAAACGCACTTCAAAAGAAACCGTTAGAATGTGGCAGGCCTCACTGCAAGCCATGAAAGATGACGGTTCTTTTTATGTGATCAGCAAGAAATGGCTTCCTGCAAGCTGCATCCCCGGTCTGAAGCCAGTGATGCTAGCTCAATCAAATCTGTCTATCCCCCTAAAGATATATACCGAGGATTCCCCCCCGGTAAACTATTTAAAAAATGGAAAACCGGCTGGGATGTCGGTTGAAATCGTTCAAGAAATTTTAAAGCGCTTAAATAAAAAGGTGAACATTGACGTTGTGCCCTGGGCACGGGGATATAAGTTGGCCTTAACCAAACCGAATGTTGCTTTATTTTCGACTACACGGCTGCCTCAACGGGAAAACTTATTTAAATGGGTTGGACCTCTATATACCCAAAAGTGGGGATTTTATGCTAAAAAGGGCGCCAAGCTGCGCATAAATTCCCTTGAGGATGCTAAAAGGGTGGACAGCATTGGAACTTACCTGAATGATGCCAAGGAGCAGTTTCTTAAAAAGAAGGGATTTACCAATCTCATGACAGCAAATAAAAACGTCAGTAATATTAGACACCTTATGAAAGGAAATATCGATCTTTGGGTCAGCTCCGATTTAAACATGCCCCACCTGGCTCGGCAGGCAGGCGTAGATCCTGGCCAGATTGAACTTGCGTATGCTTTTAGATCCGTTAACAATTATATCGCATTTTCGAAAATGACGCCCGATGACATTGTAACCGCCTGGCAGCAAACCCTCAGTGAATTGAAAAGGGATGGCACCTATTCCAGGATTGTCAGCAAATAATATCGATTTTTATTCAAAAGGCTAATATTTTGGCGAAAAAGTTTAGCAAACATAAATTATCCGGTTTTCTAAAGGTAACAGAACCTTCCATAGCAAGAAACCTTACAATTGGCCTTTTTCTTCTGGTTGTTATCGTGGAGGGTAGCCTGCTTGGTCTTATATATTGGGAACGATCACAATTTTTGCTACAGGAACTTAAAAAGAATGCTGATAACTATGCGCATTACCTAAGTGAAATCCTGGTCGTTCCCATTTGGGACTATGATGATGAGCAGATCGAAAAAATCGGCGCCGGTATTGCCAAAAATGAATTGGTTAACGAACTGCACATAATCAATTTTGAGGGTCAAACGCTATATAAATATCAAGCGTCTCATATTTCTGAAGATCGAATTGAAAGATCAATCAACATTAACCATAAAGGCAAGCCGATTGGATTTGCAAAACTGTATCTTTCACCGGATATTTATAAAGCAAATTTAGCCTGGCTTAGAGATGCGATTTTATTGGTGCTTCTCGGATCGCTCGTCGTTATTTCAATTACAACCGGTATCCTGTTGCGTTATCAGATGCGCAATCCGATCATTACGCTTCAAAAAGGTTTAGACCGGGTGGCTCGGGGAGACTACGAACACGAATTTGGTGAAGTCCATCAAGCAGAATTATCCGATATTGCTTCGCGTATTAAAGAAATGGCGCTTATCATTCAAAAGCGCGAATTGTCTTTGCAGAAAATAAATGAAGAGCTTAAATACGAAATCCTTACAAGGAAAAAAGAAGCCTCAGATAGACTCAGGCTTGAAAAAAAACTGCAGCAGGCCCAAAAAATGGAAGCATTAGGAACGTTGGCTGGAGGGGTTGCCCATGATTTAAACAATATTCTATCTGGTATTGTAAGCTACCCTGAGCTTTTATTAATGGATATTTCAGATGACAGTGCCTTGAAAAAACCGCTTTTGACGATAAAGAAATCGGGCGAGAAAGCGGCAACCATTGTTCAGGATTTGCTGACACTTGCACGCAGAGGCGTTGAGGTACAAGAAATTATTAATCTGAATGATTGTATCGGCCAATATTTAAAGAGCCCTGAGTTTGAAATCTTAAGTTTGGAAAACCCAAAAATTCTAATCGAGACTAATTTTACAAGCAATCTTTTTAATATTAAAGGATCTCCCGTCCATTTATCCAAAACCGTTATGAATCTCATCTCAAATGCATTTGAAGCAATGCCGGATGGGGGCAAGGTATCCATCAGCACCAGAAACACGTATATTGATTTGCCGTTTAAAGGATACGACGACATCGCGGAAGGTGATTATGTAGAATTCAGCATTGCCGATACCGGTGTGGGCATTGCCTCTAAGGAATTAAATCGAATATTTGAACCTTTCTATACCAAGAAAGTAATGGGAAGAAGTGGAACCGGTTTGGGCATGGCGGTTGTATGGGGTACCGTTAAAGATCATCAGGGCTACATCGATCTTGAAAGCATCGAAGGCCGCGGGACCGCGTTTAAACTTTATTTTCCGGTTACACGGCAGCAATTTTCTGATTCAAAAGCGTCATTATTCTCGAAAGAAATACAGGGCAACGGGGAGTCGATTTTAATTGTTGATGATGTGCAAGAGCAAAGAGAAATTGCCCAGGCGATTCTGGCCAAGCTGGGATATCAGACAACAACGGTATCAAGCGGTGAAGAAGCAGTCGAATATTTAGGTTATAACGATGTTGATCTTTTGGTGCTAGACATGATTATGAAGCCAGGTATGGACGGGCTTGAGACCTATCAGAAAATTATCAAATTCAAGCCGGAACAGAAAGCAATTATTACCAGCGGATTTTCAGAAACGGATCGAGTTAAAGAGGTTCAGAATTTAGGTGCCGGCATGTACATAAAAAAGCCGTATAATTTAGAAAAAATAGGAATGGCGATACAGGAGCAATTAGGAAAGTAATCTAATTATTAGTGAAGTGGAAATATTCAATTCCGAATCGATTCTGATAGCCAGAAAGATAGTCTATATCAACTTATAAATCACCCCGCCCCAGGTCAATCCTGCTCCTAAGCCTATGAACATGATGGTGTCGTTTGGTTTCAGCATATTTTTTTCCATGAGTTCGTCGAGTGCGATTGGAATGGTTGCTGCAGTCGTATTTCCATATTGTTGTATATTGTTATATATTTTTTCTTCGGGAATATTCAGCCGCTGCCTGAAAGCCTCGTTTATTCTCAGATTTGCTTGATGGGGAATAACCATATTCAGGTCTTCAACTTTCATGTTTGCCTTTAGCAACAATTCCTCTGTCACTTTTGGCAGCAGGGTCACAGCCAACTTGAATACGGTTTTCCCATCCATATAAGGAAAATGTTCCTTGTTTTTTATTACGGTTGGACTAATTGCCTTACCAGATTTTCGCGCAGGCAATCCCGCACGCAAAGCGTCGGCATGCTTCCCGTCAGCATGCAGTATCGATGTTATGACCCCAACATCTTCATTGGTTTCAACAGCTTCAATGCAAACAGCACCGGCACCATCAGCAAAAATGACCGCCGTGTCACGGTTTTCAGTTACCAATTCTAAGTATCGGCTTTGAAATTCAGCACCTACTAAAAGAATCTTCTTGGCTTTTTCGCTTCTGATATAGGCGTCGCAGATTTCCAGTCCATGCAGGAATCCCGTGCATTGCTGCCGAATATCGAGGGCAGGCACCTTTTTCGCGCCAAGTCGGTTTTGCAGAAATGCCCCTGAACCCGGCACATTTACATCGGGCGTCATGGTTGCAAATACAATTAAATCCAGTTCTTCGGGTTTCCAGCCCGCTCTTTCAAGGGCTATTATCGAAGCCTCGTATGCCAGGTCTGATGTCCCGACATCTTCATCTTCGCCGACCCAGTGTCTAGCTTCGATGCCCGTGCGTTGCACAATCCACTCATTCGATGTTTCCATCAATTCACTTAACTCATCATTCAATACATATCGGTCGGGTAAATGTCTGCCGGTGCTCTTTATAATGGATCGTTTCATAGGATATTAGACCTCACTATGTTATGCCAAAAATGTGTTAAGGGTCCGGTTTGCGGGCGCTTCAAATTATGCCCCAACCGTAATGTTAATATGGACCTGAAAATGAGGAGGGAATCAACCGAAATGATAAATACCAATTATCGAAATATGCTTTTTTTGTCAAACTAAACGGAATTTGATCCGGCTGGTTGGTATCCGTGATATTTCAAGAAGCGCCCTTAATACAATATTCTAATGCTTTTGGTTAAGATTGTTGCTGGCTTGGACACCAAAATTCGATTATACTTTCCTCCGGGTCTCGAAGATAAAATACATCGGCACCTATAACCTGAGAACAGATGTCGGTCGGTTCCAGCCCGTCCGTGGAAAAAGTCCGATGAACTATTTTCAGATTATCGATTTGAAATGAAAATGTAATACCTTTCCCATCGGCGCTTGACATCGTTGTGCAAGATTGATCAGCTGCACTACAAAAAGATGTTTTGAAATTTTTTACAAACATTATTGGTAACAGGCATTCTCAAAAAAATCTGCAAGTGATCGTTATGGCTTCACCAACAAAAAAGCTATTTGTCATTGGTAATTATAGAATTTCTTGTGCAGGCTGCGAAGAGCGAACTGGTATTGTGGCACTGAAGCAGCTAATAAAATTATATGTCATAAACTGCAAAGGCAGCGTGGAATGGCAGCACGAAGATCCCCAGCACCTCATTGTTAGGGATGCTATCGGGTCTTCACAAATCATCGCCCAGGGCCAATCCAATCTTTGTCTGGATGCCAATCGGAATGCAAGATTGGGATTAGATCACCCGGAAGGTTTTTTTGTCTCTTTCGCCAATCTCTATCTGGAAATCGCCAATGCCATCGCCGCGCAAAGAAATGGTAAAGCCATACAGGCGCCACAATCCGGTTTCCCCACAGTAAGTGATGGTGTCATCGGAGTACGGTTTGTCGATGCCGTAACGCGCTCGCATGAGAATTCTGGTACCTGGACCGATGCGTTTATTCATTCGTAACTGGCGTTGATTACTTCATCATGTTCCATTTTTATTTAACTGACTGTTTGATCCACCGATTTTAAAAGAGGCTTTTCATGAAAAAAAAATTCATGCCACTATCTGACTACTGTATATATCCGGAAGCTGAGATGAAAAAGCGAGCATTAGATTTTTATGCTGAGATGAGGCGACGCCGTACTGTGCGAAACTTTTCAGATCAGCCAGTTGATAGAAGCATTATCGAAAACTGTCTACGAGCCGCCGGTACAGCCCCAAGTGGCGCTAACCAACAACCATGGTCTTTTATTGTTGTGTCTGACCAAGCAGTCAAAAGGCAAATTCGTGAAGAAGCTGAAAAGGTTGAAAAAGAATTCTATAGCAAAGATGCTACTAAGAAGTGGGTCAATGCGTTGAAACATTTAGGGACAGTTCCAACTAAACCGTTTCTGGAAAATGCCCCCTATCTGATAGCAATTTTCTCTCAACCTTACGGCTATTCTGCCAAAGGAAAGAAAACGAAGCACTATTACGTAACAGAATCTGTAGGCATTGCCACGGGAATGCTCATTACAGGTTTACACCATGCGGGCTTGGTTTCACTAACCTACACGCCCGTCAGAATGAGGTTTTTGAATAAGATACTGGCAAGGCCGTCAAACGAAAAAGCGTTTATGATTCTTGTGGTGGGATATCCTTCAAAAAATGCGCTTGTGCCTGCAATTCAGAAAAAAGCGCTGGATGACATTGCCGAATTTGTTTAGGAGGCTGTGTTGGTACATGCTTGTTTTCAATAAGTTGAAGGTGAGAGGATACACTAATTGTATCTATCGAAATCCATTAAAAACCACAACAACCTCTCATTTGTATGAGACGATTCCTTTCTTACCACTCCAAGGTTTATCGTTATCAGCCTTTAATTTCTCAAACTAATCGACAATTTTGATTTTTAAAACTTGAGATAACCAAACCAAATCTGTAAATCGATTACCTTAATAGCCAAGGGCCAGATGCAGCAATGGATTAAACAGTTGGAAAATTTTCAAAAGACCCTGATTAAAAGTCAAAGGAAAGTGTGGTATGCGCTATCCGAATATATCCTTGGTGAAGTGAACTTACAAAATCCAATAAAAAGAATTGCGGATGAAATGCCTGAAGAGTCTGTCTGAAAAATTGGACCCGGAGGAGATCAAAGCGATCACAGGTGAGATTTTTTCCGAGTTAACTGAAATTATTGAAAAATATGATGGATTGATTGAGGCATACGTTGGCGATGCGCAACTTGCCGGTGCGGACGTCTTTTCTTTTTACGTAAGGATTTAGCCATTGTTGACTCCATTTGGCCAATGGTTCGGCCTAAGCTGAAGGAGAAAATCATCAACCGGGCGACAGGTTATTCCATCAACCACCAGTTTCTCAGTCCCTCGATATAGTAATATCGCACTTGCTTCCGGGTAGTCGATCAGAAACGTTTTAAGTGATCTAAGGCTTTTGGGATGAATTTGTTTCGCGTTTTTAACCTCCAAAGCGTGGAAGTGATGCTCTCCGTACAGTATGAAATCAACCTCCGCACCCCCTCGAGATCGCCAAAAATAGCAATCCACCTGACCGTCCGAGTAATCGCACCAGGCTTTTAGATGCTGTAAAACGAGACCTTCTAAAGCCATCCCTCCGATTTCATCTGGGCTGTCAAGCGGTCCTCTGGGGCGCAAATGGTGGTAAACACCAGCATCAAATAAATAAAATTTGGGCTGGGCAGTCATTGCGCGTTGCGCTCGTCTAGTGAAAACAGGAAGTTTATATCCCAGTAGTAGATCTTCGATAATCGATACATAGTTCTCGACAATTTTTCGTGATACATGGCATTCTCTGGCGATATTGCTGAGGTTTAGAATACTGCCGTGAGAAAAGCTGATGGCTTCCAGAAAACGGGCGAAAGCGCCGATGTCTCTTACCAACCCCTCTTCTTTGACTTCTTCCTTAAGGTATAGGGCTACGTAGGTTGCCAGTGTCTTGTCGGGTGTGTTTGCCGAGACAATTAAAGGAATCAAACCGTTTCTGAGTGCTGTATCGAGTGAAAAGTCGGTGCCCAATTCAGCAGCCATAAATGGATGTAAATGGGTTAAGAGGGCGCGACCTGCCAGCAGGTTCACACCGCCGCGGCGCAGTTTTCGAGCACTGGAGCCGGTCAAAATGAATTGGTGGGTTTTATATTCCTCGATCAAGCTGTGGACACTGTCCAGCAGCGCTGGTGCTTTCTGGACCTCATCAATGATGTAACATTTTGTATGCGGTTTGGCCTTGACGATTTGCTTGATTCTTTCAGGATGAGCTATAAATGCCCTAAATGTATTGTCATCCAACAGGTCTACAAAATAGGCATCCGGGAAAGTCCTTTTAAGCCAGGTAGATTTGCCCGTACCTCTTGGGCCGAATATAAAAAAGCTGTCAGTCAGTGCAGAAAAGAATCTTTCAGTATATTTTTCCATCATCATTCCATTTGATTATAAAAATCTACCCATAAAGTTAAAAATACGTCTCAATTTTAACTTTATGGGTAAAAATTGCAAGGTATTTGTGTGATGGTTTGAAAAATTCCAAACAAAATGAACCCTAATAGCATTATTTCCGCAATATTCACCCATAAAAAACCATTGCCAATGATTCAATTAGGCCTACATACGCCTCAAAATATGAGCCAAAAAGGGTGTGAAATGACTAAAAGCACGGCAATACATATGGCCGCAGCCGTCATGGCCGAAATTTTGTTGGGACAATGCATCCCTTATCAAGCAAATAGGTATGTGTCGATTCCAACAGGGGGCGCTGCTGGCTCAAATGAATGATTTGGGGTTCGACGTCAGGCAGCAGATCAGTGCTGAAGTGTTGATCGAAGAAGCCCTGAAAACATCTGAAATTGAA
>JASJAZ010000085.1 GCA_030066785.1 Desulfobacterales bacterium
ATCCTCAAGCGAAATTTCGCTTGAGGATTTTTATTTTGCATGCAGCGAGCACAAATCAAGGTACCAGTGTATCTTTCTTATAATGCATAAAATGTCGCACCATGAATTATCCATAAAGCCGCCAGCATTTAGAAGAAATAAGAAATCATCCGTTTTATTCTGTTTACTGTCTCCGAACTTCTAACTTCTTTGCCGAAATGAGTTCATACGCTGCGGTTGCAGAAGGATCATGACAAGATCGATTAGTTATTACTTTTCAATACCTAAAATACTAAAATGGAGGATCAGACATCATGACTGCCAAACAGTTAAACCTGCAAAACATTATCGATGGTGTGAAACCATGTTCTGAAAAAGACCGGGAGCTGGCCATCGCGCGAACGGCGCAGCTGGTCATGCCACCGCGAGCTTTGGGAAGATTGCACGAAATATCTGAGCGATTGTGCGCCATACAGCAAACCACCCATTTATCCATCAACCGCAAAGCATTTTTAGTAATGGCCGGTGATCACGGGGTCGTCGCGGAGGGCGTCAGCGCCTATCCCCAGGTCGTGACGGGTGAAATGGTTAAGACGTTTTTAATCGGCGGCGCCGGTATCAATGTATTGGCCAAACGCGTTAATGCTGACGTCTATGTGGTGGACATGGGGGTAATCCCGGATTTGTCGACCTTGGATTTGCCCAACCAAGACACGCTATTTGTTCATAAGATTGCAGAGGGTACTGCTAATTTCACCCAAGGACCGGCCATGTCCCGCGAAGATGCGGAAAAAGCGGTTGTCATCGGTTTTAATTTAGCTTCCGATTTATTTAGGGAAGGTATCGATCTGCTGGGCACCGGCGACATGGGCATCGGCAATACAACCCCTTCGGCCGCCATTGGCGCAGTGATAACCGGTGCCGATCTGGATCAGATGGTGGGTCGCGGCACCGGTGTGGACGATGAAGGACTGGCACGCAAAAAAGAGGCTATTCACAAAGGCATCCAACTTAATTCCCCGGATCAGACCGACGGAATCGGTGTGCTGGCCAAAATCGGCGGTTTTGAGATCGGCGGAATTGCCGGTGCCATCTTGGCAGGTGCCTATCACCGTAAACCGGTTGTCATTGATGGCTTTATTTCAACCGCCGGCGCACTGATTGCACAAACGCTTTGTCCGCATGTCGGCGATTATCTGTTTGCCGGTCACTGCTCGGAAGAACCGGGCCACCGGCATATGCTGACATATCTGGGCTTATCCCCTATTCTGGATCTCGGATTGCGTTTGGGCGAAGGTACGGGAGCTGCATTGGCCATGAACATTATGGAAGGCGCGGTGGGGATCTTTAGTGAAATGCTGACATTTGAAGAGGCCGGGGTAACCGATAAGGAGTAGTCGACAGAAGAACTTCCAAGACCTGGCCTGTAGGCCTATATCAGTGAAATGGCTTCAAAAGGCAAATAGACATTTACCTGGCTGCCAACCGGCAGCGGCCTATGCTGATATTCCTGCTGGGAAATGATCACCGACAATCGTATGCCGATATCCAGGTGAAAATGAATCCGTTCTCTTTCTTGGCTAATCTGTATGATTTTGCCGGGATAACAATTAGCCGTATCCATGTTACGCGCTGAGGGTTGGATTTGAATCATTTCAGGATGAATACGAACCCGAACCCTGCCATTGGCGTTGCGTGTTTTTTTTTGAAGGTTATCGGCGGATAACATTAGTGTGACGGCATCCTGAATGCGACACGCCATATTAGTTGAATTTTCACCGATGAGTTCTGCACTAAACAGGTTGTCAGCAGATCCATTGCTAAGCCGCCCATGATCCAGAAAAAGGGTCTGGTGTGCCAGGGTAGCGGCTTGGAAGCGATCATGGGTCGTAAATATAATTGTGATGTTTTTCTGGGCATTGATACGCCGCAGAATTGTCGTGACGGCCAGCTGATTTTCAACGTCCACACTGGATGTCGGCTCATCGCAAAGCAGCACACGCGGCGCCACAGCCAAGGCACGCGCAATTGCCACCCGTTGGGTTTCACCCCCGGAGAGTCGATGGGCCATGGCCTGGTCAAATTCCTGCATTCCCACGAGATCCAAAACCTCCGCAATTATCTCGCGGCGCTTGCTGGCGGAAATGTTACGAATCTTTAAACCAAACTCAATATTTTTTGCCACGGTGGTTGAAAACATGATCGGGTGTTGCTCAACAATTACCACTTCGCGGCGCAACAACTGCAGCGATGATTCGGTATATTGCACCGGCCGTGAGCGATAGGCAATCGTTCCGGCAGTCGGTGCGGCGATAAAACCTAAAATATCCAGTAGTGTGGTTTTGCCGGCACCATTGGGTCCCAATAGCGCGTAAATTAGTCCCTCATCGATCTGCAATTGGGCAATGTCTAGAACAGTTCGATTCTGGTAAATTTTGGTCAGATTTGAAACGGTATACAGCATCAGTTTTGGGTTTTACCCTGAAAGAAGTGAAACAACAGATTGATCGCAAAAGCCAGCGTTAGCAGGATGATTCCTAAAGCAACCGCCAGCGTGAAGGCACCCTTATCGTATTCCAGCGCCATGGCCGTGGTCATGGTGCGCGTGAAGCCGCGGGCGTTGCCACCTAACATCATGCTGATACCGACTTCGGAGATAACGCGCCCGTAAGCGGCAATAACAGCGGCGGCAATACCAAATTTGGCTTCACGCATGATGACCATCACGGTCTGCAAGCGATTAGCCCCCAGGGTGATGGCTGTTTTGCGATAGCGTGCATCGATACGGCTAATGGCTGCAATGGTAAAAGTAGCGACCAGCGGCAATATCAATAACGTCTGACCAATAACCATGGCTTTCTGGGTATATAAAAGGTCAAGCATACCCAAAATACCGCGGCGGGAAATAAACGCATACACCAATAAACCGATGACAACGGTGGGCACCGCCAGCAGGGTATTCAGCACGGTAATCAGTAGGCGCTTACCTGCAAAGGTGTGAAAGGCGATGATAAAGCCTAGCGGCATTCCCATCAAGCTGGCCAACAGGGTGGAGGTCCCGCTGACCTTGAGTGACACCCAAACAATTGTAAGAATTTCCGGGTCAAGTGCCAAGACCAATTGTAGGGCCGATATAAAGCTGTCGATTAATAATTCCATCTTAAGGAATGGCATCCGGGTAAAAAAGCTGTTTGCCCAATAAAAGGTAATTGCGAATCACGGCCTGGCCTCTTGCCGAAACGAGCCATTTGGCAAAATCTTCCGCCCAAGCGTTTTTTACATGCGGAAATTTGGTTGGATTAATTGGAATCAGCCCGTAGGGGTTATTAAAAGCAGCATCCCCTTCACATAATACGTCTAATTCCAATCCCTGATCGCGCCCATACTTGTATTTGATATAGGTTCCGCGATCGGCCAAGGTATACGCCATTTTTTCTTCGGCAAATGTGATGGTTTTGCCCATACCCTGCCCGATAGACAAATACCATTGGCTGGAATCCTTGGGATAGCGGAAACTGATACTGCGCTTTTTGCCCTTTTTGGTAATGGTTGATGTTCTGGTATCCATGGTCAGGCCGGTTGCCTGCCATAGCGCCTGTTCTTTGGTGTGGGTGCCGCTGTCATCGCCACGGGATATAAACAGGGATCGGGATACGGCAATTTTTTTCAATGCAATGGCCGCATCCTTTGTTCCGGCTATTTTGGCCGGGTCGTTTTTGGGGCCGAGGATGACAAAATCGTTGTGCATCACCGCATACCGTTTGGTACCGAATCCGTCGGCAACAAATTTTTCTTCCCGCTGCCTGGCATGCACAAAAATAACATCAACATTACCGTCCATGCCGTCACGGATCGCCGCACCGGTGCCTTTGGCAAATACTTTGACCCGCACACCGGTGTCTTTTTGAAGTTCCGGCAATAACACATCCAGCAGTCCGGATGCCTGGGTACTGGTGGTGGTCGACATTTTGATAATCTTGTCTTCCGCACCACCATTGGTTACCGCACCCAGAATCCCCATCATCACCAACGTTAAAATAAAAACCTTCCGCCTCATTAAAAGCACTCCTTTCCGTTATCTCACGCCGTTAGTCGATTTATAATGAAAGATTATATGCAGACAATCTACGCCTTGGCATCATCACCCACCTCCGGCGCATCCTTGGGCTGAGGAAATACCATTTTCCCACTTAGCAAAAGGTCGTAGCCCTGGAAAGAATTGGCCAGATCGCGGAACGCTTTGCCATGCAACAAGCTCACAAAGCGTTGCACACCCTCATCAAAAAAACGATCTTTGGATACCATTAAATCGTAGCGTTCCCAGCGAATCGGCATGAAATCAAGATCCAAAAGCCCGGCGACCGCCTTGATGCCGGGGCCGGCATCCGCCCTGGCTGACAGAACCTCCAGACCAACATCCAAATGCTTGTTGACCTCATTGGTATAGCCGTCAATTTTTTCCCCCGATATGCCGCTGAGTTTTAGCTCCCGATCCAGCAGCAAGCGTGTGCCGGTGCCCAATGATCGATTCACCAACTTAATGCCCGGTTTGCCCAAATCGTTGATGCTGTTAATCTCTTTAGGATTGCCCTTTTGCACCAGCAGGCCCTGCTCACGTCGACAAAAATTGACCACCGCCGGCATTTGGTCCAGTTCCTTCAAGGCAAAATCAAAATTGTATTCACTTTCATTATCCTGCAACAGATGACTGGAAGCGATGTGACAGAGATTCTGGCGTAAAACCCGCAACCCGCCCATGCTGCCTAAATTTCCAAACACGGCGACATGCTCAGCATGGCGGTTATTAAACAGGGAAATGGTGCGGTCAAGCAGTGGATCATTGCTGCCCGCAATAATCAACAATCCCTGATAGGGAGGGAGTTTGGACCGGCCTTCAGGATAGTTGATCGTATTGGTTTCAATCCACTGCTCAACCAGGTGTCGGGGAAACAACCATTTTCCGGTAACTTTTGAGGCCGGCAGCCCTTTTTCGGAAACAAGGCTGTACACCATTTTTTCGTTCACATCCAAAAACCGGGCGACCTCTTTGGTGGTCAAAAATTTTTTCATAGCGACGGCTTGGGCTCTATTGTGGATTTGCGGTTAACCGCTCAACAAATAAATTTCAGGTCGAATCTAGCACCATTAATGAAAGGATTTTTGTATATTGTTATGGTAACTTTATGTCAATATAATTTTATTTAAAGGTCTAAAATGTAACTAAATGAACTTATATTAACTTATAATAACCTAAAATGTTACCAGGTGCCGATTGGCGCCCCTGTGGTGTTGTATTAAAGGTATCGCAGACCCTGGGAAACAGCCGAAATAAAAGAATGGCTTTTAGATTTCTTGTTATGAGGGATGACAATATTCCAAACTGAATGGCCTATCAGGCAAAATAATTGGCTTTTGGGTTAGCTTGGGTTCTTTAGATCGAGGGCTGATTTTTTGATCAAGTCGTGGGATGCCAGAAACGAACGCACATCCCGCCAGAAATGCGCCCAGTCGGGCGGACAGTCGTTGTGTCCGCTCTGATAGGTAATTAAGCGGCTGTTGGCGGCGGCTTGGTGCAGTTTGATGACATGGGAATATCGGATGATTTCATCATACTTTCCATGGATTAGAAGCGTCGGTTTTGAATACCTTTTAACAACCGCCAGGTTGTCAAAGGGGTCTTTGACCAGAAATCCGGGAACCAGGTATTGGGTGGCAAAGGAACGCGCACTGGTGAAGGTGGACATCAGAATAAGTGCGGCGGATGGCTTTTGATTGGCCAATTGGCAGATGCCCCCGCCGCCGATGGAGCGCCCGAAAAGAATCATACGCTTGGCATCCACTTCCGCACGGGCCGTGATTTTTTCATAAGCGGCGATAAACGTTTGCGTAATACTTTTTTGGGAAGGCTTGCCGTCTGAGCGGCCATAGCCCGGGTATTCGACCAACAACAATCCAAGACCCATTTGGGTAAACGGCTGCAGCATTTCCGGCCAAAAATCGATCAGCTCGCCGTTGCCATGGCCATATATAACCACCGGCCATGGACCGGAGGCATTGCCAGCGGCAACCGGCGGAAAATACCAGGTTTCAACCTTGCCCCAGGGCATATCCAACCAGATCTTTTCAAACCCCGGAATTTCGATGGTTTTTTCGGGGGGATCGCCAATCATGTAGCGCGGAAACATCATTTGGCGCTGCAATAAAAACAATAGAAGGCCATATACGACATACAAAATGGCTACCCAGGAAACAACTTTTATCATCATAGGGCGTTGCCTCTTTTTATGTGATAGCGATGCCTTGGAATGCGCAATCATAATTTCTTTTTAAGTCCACCCCGATCTCTTTACCATAACTTTGGCCTTGTAAAACAGATCAAAATCTTTTAAAAGTTTATGAGTATATGCTCATTATCCAGTCGACTGTTTATTATTAAATGCAAGGAGATATTAATGCCGTTATATGATTTTCTGTGCCTGGATTGTGGCGCGTTAAGTGAAATATTGATGGCCAATTCAGACGATCAAGCCCAATGCCAGCATTGCCAAAGCCAAAATCTTCGCAAACTTTTGTCGGCCCACTCGTCCTACAACGGTAAATCCAACGCTGCCTTTCCTGGAACTGGCGATACCGCCTGCTGCGGCTCATCACCCGCAACGTCTCATTGCAACGGTCCTGGAAGCTGCTGTGGTAAACACAACTAAGATATTGTGCAAAAATGACGACTGGTTAAATTGTTTAGCGGATTTCGATTTATTTTTCGTTTTGAGCACATTGACAACCCATCAAGATTTCACACTTCTTAACACAAATCTAACAAACACAGCCGATCGCATACCAGCACGCACATAATACCAAAACAAACCAAGCTTTAATACGCCAATCCTAAAATAATTGTTTTATTTTTACTAATCCTAACAAAAATCTAATTATTATCTAACTATTTGATAGCACATTATTTAATATATTAGAGCCACATTTTTCAGTTTGCACTTAAGTGTTGCGTATGAAACTACTGAAATATGGAATGGCCGGATTCGCTGACCGTTTATTGAAGCCAATATGCAAGCAAACACCCCAGTTTTTGAATGCCAAGATCAAAAGTATATCCATTTAGCGGACGTCAACTGACCGAACTTGCGGGAAGGTTGGCCATCAAGAATCAAATAACCCTCAATCATCGCCGTTGTAAGCAGGCGAGACCAATTGCAGGTGCATCGTGGCGAAAGAAAAAATTTTAATTGTTGATGATGAAGAAGATATCCTGGAGCTTCTTCGCTATAATTTGGCCCGGGAAGGCTACCAAATTGAAGCGGCTGAATCCGGCGAAAAAACATTAAAAAAGGTGAGAACAGATCCGCCCGAGCTCATCGTGCTGGATCTCATGCTTCCCGGAATCGACGGTCTGGAAGTGGCCAGAACCCTGAAAAACGACCCCAAAACCCAGGACATACCGATCATCATGCTCACCGCTAAAGGTGAAGAGGCCGATGTGGTTGCTGGATTGGAGCTGGGTGCCGATGACTATATCACCAAGCCATTCAGTCCGCGGGTTTTATTAGCGCGTGTCCGTGCCGTGCTGAGACGCAAGTCGCAGGAACCGGTGGCCGATATGAATGAACTCAATATCCATGGCATCCATATCCATCCCGGCCGGCGCTCCGTCACCATTGACGACCAAAACGTCGAGTTGACTTTTACCGAATTTCAAGTACTTTATTTTTTAGCTAAGCGACCCGGTTGGGTATTCACCCGATCACAAATCGTTGATTTGGTAAGGGGTCACAATTATCCCGTGACCGACCGTTCCGTAGATGTTCAAATTGTCGGGTTACGCAAAAAGCTTGGCCCCTACGGCAAGCATATTGAAACCGTCAGAGGGGTCGGTTACAAATTTATGGAAGAAAATAGCGCATGAAAAAAAAACGCCGGCTGATATGGCATCTATTTCCGTATTACGTCATCACCATCATATTGTCGCTGACGGCCGTTACCTGGTATGCATCCAGCGCCCTCCGCCAATTTTTCCTGGAACAAGCCCGAAACGATCTGGAAGCCCGCGCCCATCTGGTTGAAAAACAAATTTCCCAATATTTAGCGCCTCTGGACCAATTAGCTGTTGACTTTATATGCAAAGCCATTGGTTCATCAGCCGCCACACGCATCACGGTTATATTGCCCACCGGGCGCGTTATCGGTGACACCGAAGAAAATCCCAGCCGCATGGATAACCATGCCAAACGACCGGAAATCGCCCAGGCCTTAGCCGGCAGCATCGGTACCGCTATTCGTTTCAGCGCGACGGTACAACAGAGACTGATGTATGTGGCTATTCCGGTTAAACACAACGATAAGTCTGCTGCCATTATTCGTACATCGATACCGATTACTTCCATTGATCAAACCCTGCACGCCGTTCAACTTAAAATCGCAATAGGCGGCTTCTTGATTGCCATCATCGCCACTGGTATCAGCTTTTATATTTCGCGCCGAATCAGCAAACCAATTCAAAAAATGAAATCCGGAGCAACCCGGTTTGCCCAGGGCGATCTTTCCCACCGGCTGCCTTCACCTGATACCGAGGAACTAGCGGGCCTTACCGAATCGCTTAACGCCATGGCGTCACAGCTTAACGACCGCATCCAAACTATTATTAACCAGCGCAACGAAGTTGAAGTTATTCTATCCAGCATGGTGGAAGGCGTTATTGCGATTGATACCAAGGATAACATCATCAGTATTAATGCCGCGGCTGCCAAAATGTTTAACAGCACCGTCGACTATTTAAAAAATCGCAGTGTGCAGGAGGCTCTGCGTAATCCACCACTGCAAAAAATTATTCAGCAGGCTTTGTCGACTAATATGATCGTTGAAGGCGACATTAACCTGTATCAGAATGAGGAACGCGAAATTCATGTCCATAGTTCCCCATTAAAAGATGCCCAGGAAAACCCCATTGGCTTGCTGGTCGTATTGCAGGACGTCACCCAACTGCGCCGGCTGGAAAACATTCGGCGTGAATTTGTTGCCAACGTTTCGCATGAAATCAAAACACCCCTTACAGCCATCAAAGGTTTTGTGGAAACTCTGCGCCACAACCATGTGGAAAACATCGAAGAGTCACACCGCTTTTTAGATATTACTCTGAAACATGTGAACCGGCTCAATGCCATCGTAGAGGACCTGCTTTCGCTGTCGCGTATCGAACAAGAAGGCGAGAAAAAAGCCATTCAATTTAAAGAGAGTCGTTTGCGTGATGTGATGCAAACTGCCATCCAGGTATGCCAGTCCAAGGCCGAGGCCAAAAACATTTTTGTGGAATTAAATTGTCCCGAAAATACGACAGTGAAGGTCGATCGGCAATTGATAGAGCAAGCGGTTGTCAATTTGCTCGACAATGCCATTAAATACAGCGAGGCCGAAAGCAGTGTGCAGGTGAGTGTTGTCGCAGAAAATGGCCAATTGGCATTGAACTTTAAAGACCACGGTATTGGTATTGCCAGCAACCATTTACCGCGCCTCTTTGAACGATTTTACCGGGTGGACAAAGCCCGCAGCCGCAAATTAGGCGGCACCGGTCTGGGGCTCGCCATTGTCAAACATATTGCCCAGGTCCATGGCGGCAGCGTGACTGTCGACAGCACACCCGGTAAAGGCAGTAAATTTACCTTATATTTACCGGCACAATAAACGTTTCGGCAGACTGCAGCAATGTTTCAATTTTTTCCCCAGCTATACCCTTTATTCACACATCTTATTCGTTGCCGTCGTTGGCAGCCAATCACCACCTGCAACCATCACGTGTGTTGCTATCCGGCCTGATGCCGACTGTGATGATTAAATCCGCGATAACGGATAACCGCTGAGCCAGATAACGCACCTACACGCTTGCAAATTATATTATTGTCCTGATATTGTCAGCAATATGAGCATCATTATCAACCATATAACCATGCGAAGCATTCTCTTGCTTGCCACCATCCTTTGCGTGTTTCTCCCCGGCACCGCGCTGGCCGGCAGCGATCAAGCATCATCTATTTCATGGGGATTTCTGATCATTGGTCTTTTCGGCGGATTGGCCCTGTTTCTCTATGGAATGGAGAAAATGAGCGAAGGCATGAAAAAGACCGCCGGCCATAAAATGCGTGCGATCCTCTCGGCTCTGACAAACAACCGTATCATTGCTCTATTTGTCGGCGCCTTTGTCACCACAGTGATTCAATCCAGCAGTGCCACTACCGTGATGTTGGTTAGCTTTGTGCAGGCCGAACTAATGACCTTCGCCCAATCACTGGGCGTAATTTTAGGAGCGGATATCGGTACCACTATCACCGCCCAGTTAATCGCCTTCAAAGTAACCGATTATGCCCTCTTGCTGGTGGCCGTGGGTTTTGGCATGCGGATGTTTGGTAAAAACGATTTCTTTAGAAACCTTGGCGAAGTTCTATTAGGATTCGGCATCCTTTTCTACGGCATGAAGCTGATGAGCGATGCCATGAAGCCCTTGCGAACTTACCCAGAGTTTATCAACGTGATGAAAGGGCTGGAGAATCCGCTGATGGGGTTGCTAATTGGAACGGTGTTTACCGCCCTAGTTCAAAGCAGCAGCGCATTTACCGGCATTGTCATCGTACTGGCCCAGCAGGGGTTAATCACGCTGGAGGCCGGCATTCCTCTGGTTTTCGGCGCCAACATCGGAACCTGTATCACGGCCGGCTTAGCCAGCATCGGCACATCCCGCGAGGCCAAACGTGTGGCGCTGGCCCATGTCTTGTTTAAGGTGAGCGGTGTGCTGCTATTTATTTTCTGGATCCCAACGTTTGCTGAAATCATCCGCACCATTGCTGCTAAATTCGGATCCGATACCGCTCGTCAAATTGCCAATGCCCATACCATCTTCAACGTTAGCCTGGGCCTCGTTTTCATACCCTTTACGACGATTTTTGCCGGCATCCTGCTGAAAATATTACCCCGTGATGAAAAAATGAAAGATGTCATCCCAGCCACATGGCATTTGGATGACAGCATGATAACAACGCCGGAATTTGCCATTGATCTGGCGCGTACCGAGATTTCGCGCATGGCAAATATACTGGGGCGTATGCTGCGGGCCATTATCATTCCTTTTGTGTCGGATGCCAAATGGATATCCCGGCAGGAGGCTTCCAAGGAAGAGGCTGATCTTTTGGTCAAAGAAATCCCCACGCGGGATGAAATTTTTCCGCAGCTGAAGTTGCTCGAAGGCCTTGATATGCGGGAAGAAAAAATCGACTTTCTTGATGAAAAAATCGTGGATTATCTCATCCGTGTTGCCCGGCAGGAATTATCGGATGAGCAGGTGAGTGAAGTGTATGGCATGATTACAATTGCCAATGATATGGAAAGCATCGGTGATATTATTCACCGCAATATGCTACCCTTGATTGAAAAAAAGCAAAAATTGAATGCTGATTTTTCCGAAGAAGGCAAAGAGGAACTCATGATTTACCATGTAAAGGTCTGCAAACAAATCAGCCGATTGAAAGAAGCGTTTGCGGAGCGCAACATGCGCGTCGCTCGCAAAATTATGGCCAAAGAGGGCAAGTACTTAGACCTAGAAACGACTTACCGGCTCCGGCATCTGGAACGGCTGCATCAGAAACGGCATGAATCTGTGGAAACCCATGAAATCCACATGGAATTAATGGACCATCTTAAGCAAATCAATGTTTATACCGCCAATATTGCCAAAACATTTCTGCTGACAACGGGGTTACAATTGGGAAAGATCAAAGAATGAAAATTACCATGCTAATTGGCCAGAAAAAGCCACAGCGCCGTACAATAATACCTTCCGAGCTTTTGCTTCTACTCTACATAAAGTTTCAATTTTTGGCCTTTGATCCGAGGTAATGTAAAAAAAACGGCCCCAGTAGACACCCGCCTGCCATAGCGAGAAATCCCATGCCCCAAGCCAAGCGATTGCCGCCAAAAATGTCCAGAACCATGCCGATGGCCAGCGGTCCCAAAAAAGCTGCACCAAATCCAATGGTTGAATGCACCGCCAGGGTAGTTCCTCGCAAACCTTCCGGTGCCGCCGCCACCGCCCCGGCTGTCAAAGAAGCGGAATCGCCTGTTACGGTAATACCATAAAGGATCACCAGCAACACCACCAGAAAATAAGGCAGCGGCGCCGTAAAACCGAGAACCGCCCCCAATCCCACCGATATGATCATTACCCAAGACACCACTTTTCGCCGGCCGAATCGCCGTGATAATTCATTGCCGCCGATGCTGGCCGGCAGACCGATTAAGTTTATCAGAAACGCTACCTGGGTCGGTCGCCATGTAAAAGCACCTGTCGGTTGCAGGTGAATGCTAAAAACGAGAAAGGCCACCATCCAGGCGCGAAAAGAAAAGAGCTCCCACATGTGCGCCGCATAACCCAACACATATGCCATGGCTTCACGGGATTTAAGGACAACCCTTATATCTGATAAAAACATTCTTTTGTGAGTAATGGAGACTTTACCGCTGGGTACATACAAAATGACAATAACCAGAGCGATGAGCGTTCCTATTGCCGAAGTGGCAAATGCCCAACGCCACCCGGCCATGGCATTTATCTCACCCGCCACAAGATACGACAGACTGGCACCGATACTGAAACTGGCCGTATAAAAGGAGACAAATCGGGATTGCAGCGCGCCCTCTGTGTGATCGCTGACCACTTTTAGCCCGGGCATGTAAATCCCTGCCAGGCTGATACCTGATAAAAAACGCAGAATCAGGGCCGACCAGAAACCCTGCGCAAACAGAGCATAGCCTAGCGCGGTCAGGATGCCCAGTATCGCACCGAAGCCCATGATTTTGCGGGCATCGATCCTGTCGGTTATACCGGATAGCCACGGTACCAGAGCCATGTAGCCGGCATAGTAACCGGCACTGATCCATCCGGCGGCGGTGTGGCTTAATTGCCACTCGTTTTGAAAGGTTGGCAATAAGGCCGGAAAAGTGGCGATCGATGATAGCGCAAAAATTTCCGAAATACAGACAATCAGGGTTAAATGATAGGGCGATTTGGATCTCATGACGCTAGCCTAAACAAGGCGGCTCGATATGGCAATGTGAAAACAGGCATATATTTCCAAATTTTGGAAACTGGTCGCTTTTTCATGATTGAAAATTCGGCCAGCGTTACGTTTTTGACCCTAATTCGATTCAATTTTTTGTTTGACCTACCCGAAGCATTCATCTATATACCCCCCAACAATTTTTCAGAAAAACCTTCCTTGCTAGTTTTATTTAAATACGAATTTTAAACAGACATTGATTCGTTTCAGGAAAACACCGGTACCGACTTGGCCCCTGAATATTACATCCTGATCGTCGGCTATATCTTCGGTTTTTATATGGC
>JASJAZ010000086.1 GCA_030066785.1 Desulfobacterales bacterium
GTCATCGCCGGCTGGGGCGACCTGGCCCGCAAATATCGGTGCCATTCGATACGTAAAAGTTTACTAAGTGCCCTGATCGGTATCCATGTTGAAAGCGATCATATTGATTTATCCAAGACGCTGGAGGCGCTTGGTATTGACGACAATGCACCCTCTTTGTCTTCGCTTGAAAAAAAAGCCACCGTTGCGGACCTGATCAAATCCCGATCCGGGATCTATCACCCCGCGCTATTTGAATCTGCGGATATGCGGGCCAAACGACCGCAGCGTTTTAGTCATGCTCCGGGCACATTCTGGTACTATAACAATTGGGATTTTAATGCGCTGGGAACCATTTTTGAGCAGGAATCAGCCACCAGTATATTTGAAGAGTTTGATCGCCGCATTGCCAAACCGCTTCAGATGGAAGATTTCAATCCAAACGATTGCCGCTATGTCTCCGGTGCAGATTCAATTCACCCGGCCTATCCCTTCCGAATGAGCACGAGAGACCTGGCGCGATTCGGGCTATTATACCTGCGTGAAGGATGCTGGCAAAACCAACGGGTAATTCCATCTAGCTGGATACGTGACAGCACTGTCAGCCATTCACGCGTGGATGTGGACAAGGGCTATGGCTATATGTGGTGGACGGGTGTCAGAGGCGGCTTGTTTCCCAACGTCAATATAAAAGAACCGAGCTATTTCGCAGCCGGTTATCGAGGCCACCGGGTGATTGTTTTGCCGTATCGTCATCTGGTAATCGTCATACGGTTTGATACGGATCAAGGTGCGGGTTATTTAACGGATGTTCAAATTGGAACGCTAGTGTGGCTGATCTTAGATGCCGCCGGTGAAAAAGGTATTGGTGAAGCCGCGCATATAAGCGCTGCCAAGGGCAACCGGCTGGCAGGCAACCAATTATCTAAAGTTTTAACTGCGAATAATGTCAAGGGGCCTGATTATACCGTATCATTTTCCAGAGACGGATCGTTGTCGGTCACATCGAAACAAAAACAGATCGACAGTGGTCATTGGTGGATTGAAGCAAACAATCTATGCGTTCGTTGGGATCGTTTAAACCACGGTCTACCAGAGCGGCTATTATTGATGAAGGACAACGCTAGCATCAAATGGTTTGACCTGGATGGCACCTTGAAAGGTAAAGCCGTATTGTCTCCAAAGTAAATTGTTTATCTGAGATATTTGCAGTCAGAAGGTGTTTTGGGATTTGATGGTACAAAATTAAGAGAGTTTATCATTAGGAGAAAGCCTGTTATTTTTTATGTTTGCTAGGGCTACGCTTTTTTCCGACGCCTCATAATCACAGTAAAAATAGCCCCGATGATGGCGCCGATGACTGCTCCGATCAGGGCTTTTTTAAAGATACGCTCCCAGTCGATTCGCCCGGCCCCGGGCAATGCATCTGTCCAACGCGGCTGATAGCGCAAATTATCTGCCAGTGATACGCTGTTGATGATGCTTTCAAAGACGTTGCTATGATACGCGAAATCAGCCTCTTTGGCATATCCACCAAACGCGATCATGCCCCTTTCCGTGAGAAAAAAGACCAGCAGGCTTTTTACCATTCCGACATCGGCAACGTTAATTGACATGGTTGCCCATAGTCTTTGAGAGCGCTCATCATAGAACGTTTCTCCAATTTGAGCCTGCGTTAAAAGTGCCGACATTCGATTTTCCGCCTCGGAAGCACCTTGATTCAGACCGGATTCTATTTTTTTTAGATTTTTAAGCTCAGATTCGGGTAGGCGCCCATTGTTTTTGACTTGGACCAAGATGTAGGGGTATTCGAACCAGTTTTGACTGGCTCGTAGCTGGAATCCGAAATCATACTGTGGCCGCGCGGCATCCGGTGCCACTTTTTTTAAGTGCGCTGAAAATTGATTCAAGGCCTGTTTGGGGATTGCGATCCAGTCGGCGGGTAGATTGAGTTTGAAGCCCTGTTCGGAGTCAAATTCTTTGGCGACGGCATTGGCTAACACCATGGTTGATAACCAAGCTACCACCAGAAATCGTATTATAAATGTCATTTTCGCTCCAAGATAATCGGGTGCTGATTAACAGGCTGTTTGCAGTCCATTGCCGGGACGTTTTATGGAGAAGCTTTTTCTGAAAGAGACGATACCGGCATCTCTTTAATTATGATATTAATCGCGCACGTCTCTTCCAACCGTCCTGAATAGGCGTTTCAATCCTATCACAATCCGGTTTATTATCAATAGGGGGCAAAATGAAGTTCAAAGGTTGGTTGATCCTGAAATGATGTGAGAACGGTTTTAGAGATTTAGCGGATATGCAATTCGTAGATTTTACGGTAGTGATAACCGCAGATTGCCAGGGTAATTGCCAGTTGAAATTGCCGAGGTCTTCGGAAAAGCGTCCATACCATCAGCCACCAATACTGAAAGCGCTCCTTGCCCCAAATGCCCAGTTGAAACCCGGAACGAAAAAAAGCGAGAAATCGTTGTGCATCTAACGGTATGGTTGCTTCCGGCGGCTTAAATTCTTTCAAAAAAGTCCGGATCCGGCGGTAATAATACTTGGGTGTATAGATCTTCTGCATGATGGTCCGGTAGCCTGCACGTAGATGATCCAAGCCCATTTTCGGAACAATGTTGGTGGTGCCATCGACATTATCACCCGAGAGTTTGCCGTTTAGACGGTTTTCACCCTTGAGTCGGTCAAAAAGTTGGGTACCCGGTGGGGCCTGAAGCATACCGACCATGGCGGTGACAATGCCGCTTTTCTGGATAAAGTCGATTTGGCGCTGGAAAATCGAAGGGGTATCACTGTCAAAGCCGACAATAAAGCCGCCCTGAACTTGCAGGCCGGTGCGATGGATAACGCGAACGCTTTGAAGCATATCACGATCTTTATTTTGAAGTTTGCGACACTCGGCCAGACTGGCCTCTTCCGGCGATTCAATACCGATAAACACGGAATCAAATCCAGCCCTAACCATCATTTGCATGAGGTCTGGGTCGTCAGCTAAATTGATGGAGGCTTCCGTGATAAAAACACATCCCTTTTTGCCCCGGCGCCAATCGATCAAAGCGGGTAGAAGATGTGTTTTGAGGTAGCCCCTATTGCCGATGAAATTGTCATCCACAAAAAAAATATTGCCGCGCCAGCCGGCATTATAGATGTTATCCAATTCAGCAATAACCTGTTCAGGTGTTTTCAGGCGGGGGCGGTGCCCGAAAAGGGCGGTGACGTTACAAAAATCACAGTTAAAGGGACAGCCCCTGGAAAATTGTATGCTCATGGATGCGTATTTTTGCATATTCACCAGGCTCCAATCGGGAACTGGTGTGTGTTGAAGCTCACAAAGATGTGATGCTTGGTAAATTTTTTTCGGTTGGCCTTTTTTTAAATCTTTCAAAAAAGCAGGCAAGGTGAGTTCGGCCTCATCCAACACGAGATGATCGACCTTTTGAAAAGCCTCCTTTTCGACGGTAAAAAGCGGCCCGCCGGCCACCACTTTCAAACCCGCCGCCTGACAGCGGTTAATGACCTCAAAAGCTGACTGGCGCTGGACGGTCATTCCACCGATGAACACCAGATCCGCCCATTCAAGGTCTTGATCCGTCAACGGATCGGCATTCAAATCCACAGCGCGTTTTAACCAGTCCTTCGGCAGCATAGCAGCCACGGTAAGCAGACCCAACGGCGGATAAGCTGATTGCTTGCGGATAAATTTTAAGGCGTATTTGAAACTCCAGAATGTTTCTGGAAAGGCTGGGTAGATCAGCAAGGCGTTCATCGTAACATCCTTGGATTTTGGGATGAAGGCAGCCAAATTAATTTGGACTTAGCGCTACCCTGTCATTACCTACTAAGTCGTTTGGATAGCGGCGCTGTCGATATCTTATTAACTGACGATTTTTCTGATAAATGTGGTGGGTTTAATGAATATAGACACGTCGGCCTTTGGTATACGCTTGACAAACGCGCTCATAATCTTTTTTGGTATCCATATCCAGCAGGATACCGGCATCTTCAACTGGAATAAAGGTTACCCTTGCGGGGTGTTTATAGATCAGATCTCTTAGTGTCGGCTGGCTGGCGGCACTGATGTTGAAAAGCTCGTGTATTATTGAGACAGGAAATAACGTTGGGTGACCTTTGCGACCGTCAAATGTTGGAATCAACACTTTATCCGGCATGGCCGCATGCTGTTGCATTAAAATCTGAAGGGTGCGTGTGGCTACCAGGGGATGATCAACGAGACAAACAATCAAACCTGTAGTGGCCTGATCCACGGCCTTCAGTCCAAGTCTGGCTGAGTCGGCCATCTCACTGGCCGAATTCCGATTAAAAACGACTTTTACGATAGGATCGATCTCCCGTCGAAGACGTTCACGATCCAAGCCGCGGGCCACCAAAATAATATCGATGATGCCGGCGTTAATGATGGCATCCAGGCAGTGACGAATAATCGGTTTGCTATCCAGCGGTAGAAACAGTTTAGGGGCGTTCATACGGCGGGATGCACCGGCGGCCAGCAAAAGCGCCGCTATTTTCGGAATAGAATTAAAGGTCTTCAATGGTTGCCCCAATGAAAAATTACTGAATTAATCTGCTATCCGCAATGCACGCAATCTGGTGGTAACGATTTGGGAAAGAAGCGTCAGCGATTCGAAATCGAGACGTCGCTTGAATAGGATCAGCACCACAGCGCTAGCGGTAAGATGGCAGGTTGAATTTGAGATGATGATTCAGACCCGATCAGCAATTGAATCGCCCATGGCACCATGCTGTAATAAATATCATACGGTTGTGTCAAGGATTATAAAACGATTTGTTTTTCAAACAAAAGCATGTTGCCTTACAATCCGTCTTCAAAAACGAGTCGTAAACCGAGTCCCACCAATATCGCTCCACAAAGCCCATCCAGCCAGCGCCGCACCGAACTTTTGATGATAAATCGGCGGGCTTGATCGATAAAAAAGGATAATGACACCAGCCATATCAGTCCCAAGATGTAATGAATTCCAGCCAGCAAGATTGATTTGGCAACTACGGGATCGGTTGGTTTAATAAATTGGGGTAAAAACGCCAGGTAGAATACCACTACTTTCGGATTGAGGATATTGTTTACGAACCCTTCCACAAAACTTTTACGAAGGGTGTTGTGATTAGTCGTGCTGTTGGCGTCCAGACTGAGGTTGCCCGCAGGGCGGATGGCACTGCGCAAAGATTGCCAGCCGAGCCACATGAGATAAAGTGCCCCGGCGGTCTTGACCAGTGTGAATAGGGTCGCGGAGTGCATTAAAATAACCGACAAGCCCACGGCCGACAAGAGGGCGTGCACGAACAGCCCCGAGCAGATGCCAAAAGTGGTTACGATGCCGTCCTGTCGGCTGCCCCTGAGAACGTTTCGCAAAACCAACATGGTATCTGCACCCGGCGTTATGGTGACGGCAACGGCAATCAGCATGAACGCCAATACTTGTGAATCAAACATTTAGGATCACCTTAATTGCTTACAATATTATTTAAAAATCGATAAAAGCTTTAAAGATCATAGATTATCGATGGAATCAAGATGTCGATGTGGGAGGAACTTACAAACCGAAACCGATTTATAGTCACCGCAAAATCTTATTCGGTGCGTGCATGTTTGATGAAGAATCAGATTAAATTGGTCTGAAGACCTGAAATTTTAAGTTGAAATATAAAATCAATATGTTAAATGGATTATGTTCATAATTTAATTAATTGGTCTGATGAATTAAGCACTTTGAAAATGAACGCCAAGCCTTTGCATTCCGAAACCGGCATTATTTTTAAAATTAAAAAATATGCGCTGCATGATGGTCCCGGTATCCGCACCACCATATTCTTAAAAGGTTGCCCCATGGTTTGTTGGTGGTGTCACAATCCGGAGGGACAGCAGCGCAGCCCTCAAAACATGCCGATAGAAGGTACCAACCATTGCAGAGAAGAAATAATCGGTTGCCAGGCGTCGGTTGAACAGGTGTTAGCCGAAATTGAAAAAGATGTCATTTTCTATGATGATTCCGGCGGCGGGGTGACTTTTTCCGGAGGTGAACCCCTGATGCAGGCGGCTTTTTTAAAGACGCTGCTGGTAAAGTGCCGCCAACGCGACATTCACACCGCGGTGGATACCACCGGCTATGCCCCCACTCCGATCATGATCGACACATTGCAACCGGCGGATTTAATATTATTTGATCTAAAAATAATGGATGCAAATGACCACCAGCGCTATACAGGCGTGACCAATACACTCATTTTCGAAAACCTAGAACATCTCATCGCCATGGACAAGCGCATCCGAATACGGTTTCCGCTCATTCCCGGCATCACCGACCGTGATGCCAACATTCACCGGCTGGCGAAATACATCTGTCGATTTGATGGCCTGCGCGAGATTGATTTACTACCGTACCATCACAACGCGGATGCCAAATACAATCGGTTAAATATTCCCAACCGCCTCAAGGAACTGCAGCCACCGTCCAAAGCGCTGGTGCAGACGGTCAAAGAACGATTTGAACACTATGAGTTGAGGGTAAACATAGGAGGTTGATCATGAATCAACGGATTCAAAGACTTAGACAACGCAGCATTGAAGCGCAAGAGCGGATATCAGCCGAACGCGCCCTTCTGGTAACCGAGTTTTATGCGAGCGGCATCGCCCAGCAAGAATCGATTCCGGTTCAGCGCGCGCTGGCATTTAAATACATTCTGTCGCATAAAGCCATTTACATTGACCAGGATGAGCTCATCGTGGGGGAGCGGGGACCCGCGCCCAAGGCTACCCCGACGTATCCGGAAGTTTGCATCCATTCGGAAAGGGATTTGGAAATCGCATCTACCCGTGAAAAAGTGCCCTTTGCGGTGGATGTTAAAACCAAAGCAGTTTATCGGGATCGCATTATTCCATTCTGGCAGGGCAAAACCATCCGCGAAAAGATTTTTGCACACATGACACCGGAATGGAAAGCTGCTTACGAAGCCGGAATTTTTACCGAGTTTCAGGAGCAACGTGCCCCCGGTCACACCGCTGCAGGCGGCAATATTTATCGCAAGGGTTTTGATGATTTTAGATTAGAGATTGAATCGGCCCGGCAGGCCTTGGATTATTTTTCTGATCCAGAAGCACTGGATAAACAAGAAGAACTGCAGGCCATGACCATCGCGGCAGATGCTTTGATTTCCTATGCGCAACGCCATGCGGACAAATTAAGCGAAATGGCTGCGGAATCAAAAGACCCAGAGCGCCGGGCTGAATTGGAGCAGATGGCACACATCTGCCAAAGGGTACCAGCACAAGCACCCCAAACCTTTTGGGAAGCCCTGCAATACTACTGGTTTGTGCATGTGGGCGTCATCACGGAACTAAACCCTTGGGATTCATTTAATCCCGGTCGTTTGGATCAACACCTGTATCCTTTTTACCGAAATGAAATTGAGGCCGGCACGTTAACACCGGAACGTGCCCGGGAGTTGCTGCAAGCCTTCTGGGTGAAATTCAACAATCATCCCGCCCCCCCCAAGACGGGTGTAACCTTGAAAGAAAGCAACACCTATGTCGATTTCGCCCTGATCAACCTGGGTGGGGTCACCCGTGGCAATCTGGATGCGGTTAACGCGCTGACCTATCTGATTCTAGACGTGGTTGAAGAAATGCGATTACTGCAGCCAAGCTCCATGGTGCAGCTTAGTAAAAAAAATCCGGATCGCTATATTAAACGGGCATTGAAGATTGTGAAAACCGGCTTTGGCCAGCCTTCCATATTTAATACCGATGCCATTGTACAAGAACTGGTGCGGCAGGGAAAAAGTGTGGAGGATGCCCGCGAAGGCGGCGCCAGCGGATGTGTCGAATCGGGCGCTTTTGGACGGGAAGCCTATTTTCTGACCGGGTATTTTAATTTACCGAAAATTTTGGAAATCACACTCAATAACGGTCAAGATCCGCGCACCGGCAAAATGATTGGGGTGCTGACCGATGCGGCTGAAAAATTTGAAACCTATGATCAACTCTTTGAAGCATTCTGCGTTCAACTGCAGCACTTTGTTGATATTAAAATCAGGGGCAATAACGTGATTGAACGCATAAATGCCAAGTACATGCCGGTACCGTTTCTGTCTTTGCTCATTGAGGACTGCATTGCCAATGGAAAAGATTACAATGCCGGCGGCGCCCGCTACAACACTTCCTACATTCAAGGTGTTGGTTTGGGAACGATTACCGATTGTTTGGCGGCGCTCAAATACCATGTGTTTGATCACCAAACATTGACAATGCCGGCGATGCTCGCGGCGCTGGCAAAGGATTTCAATGGTGTAAAAGATTTGCGAGCAAGACTCATGCATGACACCCCGAAATACGGAAACGACGACGATTATGCTGATGAGGTGGCCCAAGCTGTATTTGAGGCCTACTACAATGCTGTCAACGGCCGAGCAAACATGCGCGGCGGTTTGCACCGTATCAATCTGTTGCCGACGACGTGCCATGTCTATTTCGGTAGCGTGACCGGCGCGCTGCCTGATGGCCGCCGTGCCGGACGGCCGGTATCGGAAGGCATTTCACCGGTTCAAGGCGCCGATCGCAACGGCCCCACCGCGGTTACCAAATCAGCGGCTAAAATCGACCATATACGTACCGGCGGTACCCTGCTGAACCAGAAATTTATTCCCCAGGTGCTCGCCGATGATACCGGCATCAGCAAGCTGGCGCATTTGGTGCGGTCTTATTTTAAAATGGATGGGCATCATATTCAGTTTAACGTAGTCAACTATAAAGAGTTGCGGCGCGCGCAACAACGCCCGGAAGAATATCGGGATTTGATTGTAAGGGTTGCCGGTTACAGCGATTACTTCGTGGATTTAACCCGGGAATTACAAGAAGAAATTATTGAACGGACGGCCCATGAACAATTTTAGTGCTTGTGCAACCGCTTTGATCAGGCAATGGAAAGCGAATTAAAAAATAATGTTTGAAGCGATTCGACGCAATACAGCCCCATCAATGGTTGTGGCCCAAATACTTCAAAAACTGCAAGACGGCGACCTGAAGCCGGGTGCGCGGCTCCCTGCCCAACGCGAATTGGCGCAAATGTTGGGTGTGGGTCGATCTTCAATCCGCGAAGCCATTAACGCATTGGTTGTGATGGGTTATCTGGAAGCGGTGCAGGGCCGGGGAACTTTTATTTGCGAGAAATTGCCAACGGTTCCTCCGGCTGGCACCAATTTGGATGCCGCTTTGCAGGCCGGCACTATTTTTCATCTGATGGAGGCCCGGGAGTTGCTGGAATGCAAATCAGCCGAACTGGCTGCTGAGCGTGCCGAGCCGTCCCAGATTCAAGCGTTGCGTCAAGCGCTTGATGACATGGAAAATAGCGGTGGAAAGTATGACCTTTTTTTTAAAGCCGACATGGCATTGCACAACTGCTTGGCCGAGGCCACCGGTAATGTGGTCATTGCAGAAATGACCAAACTGGTACTAAAAAAAGTCATTGACCACCACGCCAGACTCCGAACCACCCTGTTGTCAACCCAATACCTTGAATTGTCCACGCACTCAGCCCGACAGATTGTTGATCATGTCGCCAACGGCGACGGTGCTCAGGCAGCCAAATGGATGCGAACACACTTAAATGCCATTCGCCAAGAATTAAACACCATTTGGTCATGATCGGCCATAGCCTGAAAGGAGAAGTAAATGCTGTCCAAAATGCATACCTGGCAACCGCCGGAGAACTGGCTCCGAATCACCACCATTGATGCCCACACCGAAGGCGAGCCCTTCCGGGTCATCACAGGCGGCTTGCCAGATCTGCCGGGCGATACAATTTTGGCCCGACGCCGGTACATGCAAACGCATTGGGATCATTTGCGCACCAGCCTGATGTGGGAACCCAGGGGCCATGCGGATATGTATGGTTGTATCGTTACACCGCCGGTTTCACCGCAAGCTGATTTTGGCGTGCTATTTCTGCATAATGAAGGTTACAGCAGTATGTGCGGCCATGGTATTATCGGTATCGCCACAGTGGCAGTCACAGCCAGTATGATCGACATGCAGGCGCCGGAAACTAAAATTGGTATTGACTCCCCGGCAGGGCTTGTAACGGCTTTTGCGCGCGTGGCCGATGACCGTGTCAGCAGTGTCTATTTCCACAATGTGCCCTCATTTGTACTGGCTCTGGCAGAAACGGTCCAGGTGCCGGGGCTTGGTAGAATAACATATGATCTTGCTTATGGAGGCGCATTTTACGCTTTTGTTGATGTCGACGCGGTGGGATTGACCAATACTCCCAAAGACTTTGCGGCGCTGGTTTCAACCGGCATGGCCATCAAACGTGCGATAGGGGCCCAACGATCAATTCCACATCCATTTGAAGAGGATTTGAGTTTTTTATACGGTACCATTTTCACGGGACCTCCCCATCACAAGACTTCCCACAGCAGTCACGTGTGTATTTTTGCCCAAGGGGAAGTCGATCGCAGCCCGACAGGCACCGGCGTTAGTGCGCGCCTGGCCCTTTTACACGCCCGGCATGCGATCAGAGGCAACCAATCAATTGAAATTGACAGTATTATCGGCAGTCGTTTTTCGGGCTGTATTGTTGAGACCACCACTTTTGGTTCCCACCAGGCCGTTATTCCCGAAGTGGAGGGCACGGCACACATCACGGGCCGCCACGAATTTCTCATTGATCCTAAAGATCCATTAAGAGACGGCTTTGTGCTCCGCTAGTTCATTTTAAGATTATTCAAAGGGTTCATTTTCTTTGGCAACGTTGCCGACAGTGACTCGTAAGCCGGTGATTAAGACTCCCAGACCCACCTATCTGCAACATTTCTGTTTTTAAGACTTGAAAATCATTTACAATTTTTGATAAATGTTTTAAAAATAATCTTATGCGGGAGTATAGTCTTTCTGCAAGCGGTCGCGAATTTAATCGTCGTATTTACCGATAACATCATTTCTTTGCCAGCGTCTTTTACAATTTTTCTGTACTTACATGCTTACCACAGGTGAAAATCCCTTTTGCCGCCATGTGCAATTTGAAATTGCATTGCGAAGTGCTTTTGAGACCTTCATCGGAGCATTTTAATGGAAGAACGTGAAGTCCTATCTTGTTTGCTGAGTCTAGGTGTCGCGGTTTTCATCATGTCTCAACATCACAAGTTAAAGGCGATACCCTTCTTTCGAATTCTCTTGACTAGTTTTGCGCTATTGCTGCTTAGCTTTAATTTTTCAGTTGTTGAAGGTTTTTTTTGGGAAAGCGGACTTAATTTTTTGCAACATCTATGCAGTGGTCTGAGCGCCATTTTGCTAGCTGTGTGGTGCTGGTTAATGTTTGTTAAAAAGCCGGAAAAGGAGTCTAGGCCGTGAGCCCGGGGGCGCTATTTGAATTTGGGGGACTGATTGCCATTCTTGTGGCCTTTGGCTTTTTTGTATTTGGGAAAACGACACGACTGCCCTATTATACCCGTTTGGTTTTTATGGGGCTGTTAATCCTCAGCACCATCAAGTATTTTATCAATGGTTTGGAATGGTCCGGGATGTGGTTCCATGCCGGTCTTGATCCTTTGGAGGACTTCCTGGATGGTATTTGGTCAATCGCCTGGTTTTTCCTTTTTTATGCATATTTGATGGATATTCGCCAGCAAGATATCCGCTTAAGTGAAGAACGATTTAGAACGGTTTTTGAAGCCGCTCCCCTTGGCGTAGCGATTGCCAATGCCAAGGGCAAGTTTATCCAGGTAAATGATAACTTTTGCCGTTCCTTAGGCTATCGCCATTCGGAAATGCTTGAAAAATCGTTTATGGAAATCACGCATCCTGAAGATCGTCCGGTTACCGCCCAATTAGTGGAAGAAGTTGTCACGGGCAAACGCCGCGATTACGCCCTTGAAAAACGTTATTTAAGAAAAGACGGGCAATATTTTTGGGCCAGTACCCGGGCAACAACCATCAAAGATGAAGATAACCGCATCAATTATTGGATCGGTATTGTCGAAAACATCCACGAACGTCGCACGGTTTTGGAAGAATTAAAAAAATACAAGCAAATGGTTACATCTTCCAATGACTTTATTGCGCTGATTGACACTGATTATGTCTATCAGGCGATTAATACGACTTTCCTGAAGGCCGCCGGGCGTGCCCGTGAAGAAGTTATTGGGCATACGGTGGCGGAAGTAGTGGGAAAGCAAACTTTTGAGCAAAAGCTAAAACCACAAATGGATCGGTGTCTGGCCGGTGAAGAAATTCACCATAAAGACTGGTACACCACGCCAAACTTTGGCAAACTCTACTTAGACATGGTGTATTACCCGGTTTTTGAATCAGACCGATCGGTATCCGGTATTGTTGTAAATGGCCGTGATGTCACCCAGCTCAAAACATTGGAAACCCAATTACTGGCCTCCCAGAAGTTAGAAGCCTTGGGAACTTTATCGGGGGGCATTGCACATAATTTTAATAATTTGCTGATGGGTATTCAGGGCAATGCCGAATTGGCCTTATTGGATACGGATTCAGCTACTTCCAATTACAAGCGGTTGTCGGATATTCGTGAGCTGGTTCAAAGTGGATCAAAGTTAGTGCATCAATTACTTGGCTATGCGCGCGGCGGCCGCTACGAAATGAAAACAATCGATCTCAATCAATTACTGCAACAAATTGTTCAGACGTTTGCGGCCACCCGCAAAGATATAAATCTGCGCATTGATCTTGAAACGCCTCTGGCAACCATCGAAGCCGATCGGGCTCAAATTGAGCAAATCATTTTAAATTTATTGGTAAATGCCGGTGATGCCATGCCGGAAGGCGGCGATCTTTTTATTAAAACCACACAAGTGGATGAAGTGGTCATTCGCAATGTTTCATTTGATCCCAAAGCAGGGGTCTATGTTTTACTATCGATAACCGACACCGGCACCGGTATGGATGAAGAAACCCGTGATCGAATTTTTGATCCCTTTTTTACCACCAAAGAAATGGGGCGTGGCACCGGTTTAGGATTGGCATCGGTTTATGGTATTGTTAAAGGTCACAATGGCTACATTGATGTCGCGTCAACCAAAGGGCAGGGCACCACCTTTAAGATCTACTTACCAGCCTCCCATAAACTCGCTTTTGAAGATGCTGCCAAAGAATATGAATTGAACGGAAGCGGCCAAGGGCAAGTGCTGCTCGTCGATGACGAAGCCATGATTATGGATATTGGCAGTCAGCTGCTTGAGCGGCTGGGGTATACTGTCATAAAAGCAAACAGCGGCAAACAGGCGCTGACGGTCATTGAACAAGATCCCCACAATATCGATGTGGTCATTCTTGATATGATTATGCCGGAAATGAGCGGGGGTGAAACTTTTGATC